>NZ_QPND01000040.1:0-16477 GCF_003344565.1 Saliphagus sp. LR7
AGGACGAACACGATCCACTGTTCCCAGTCCCCGTCACGGCTCACTGCGAGCAAATAGTCAAGATACTGTTGTCGATGCCGGTTGAAGTACGCGCTCAAATAGAGGTACGGCTCCGAGAGGAGGTCAGAATCATACAACTGGAGCATCATCAGCAGGCGACCGAGCCGACCGTTCCCATCTCGAAACGGGTGGATCGTCTCGAACTGATAGTGGGTAATCGCGACGTCGATCAACGGCGGATACGACCCGCTGTTCATATACGACACGAGCTGTTCTAAGAGAAGATCGATCGTTTCGGGATTCGACGGCACAAACCGGGCTGTTGCAGCCGATCCGTCCGGCGATCCGATATAGACCGGGACGTCGCGTAGTTCCCCGGGTTGTTCCTCGACGCCACGGACGTCGCTGAGTACGGTTTCGTGGAGATCACAAATCAACTCGACGGAGAACTGCTCACCTGCGGTGAATCGATCGAACCCCTGGCGAATCGCGTCGACGTAATTGTACGCTTCACGGACGTCTCTCGAGTCCGCCGCAGAGCGTTGTGGGGACGTTTCGATGTCGTGGAGGATGATATCCGAGACGGTAACGTTCGTGCCTTCGATCTGCGAGCTCATCGCGGCCTCGCGAACCACGAACGGAGCGATGAGCAGGTTTTCGTTGTCTACGTTCCGGTGCAGCGTCGCTAACCGCCCCAGCGCGTACTGGGCATCGCCATAGACCCGCAACACATCGTCGGTGTACTCGATCTCCGGAGGAAGACTCTCCGGGCGATAACATGAGAGCCCCTCGTACGGATCGATTGACCCAGGCCCATCAGCAAACTCCTCAGCGTCCATCTTGAGTTAGAATTACTCTGCACCGTTCTAAGTCTACCGTTTCTACATTCAATTGACTTAGGAGGACATCAAGCCCGTTCTAAATCAACCATATCTGAACTCGAGGATCCAGTATCGTCGCTCTCAGAAAGAATAGAGCGCTCGTTCTCGAGCCTGTCCAGAAAACAAGTTTGAGCTTGATTTCACAGCCTTAGAATTGCCTATAGCATTAATTACCGATATTTACCATTAAGAAAACATTTGTTGGGCAGGCTCTATCGCGTGCTTTCATCGCGCGCCACCACTCAGACCGAACGTGTCTGTCGCGAGATCGCGGTCGAGAACTCCATCGAGACGCTCACGGAGTCGCCGCGTTCTGGAATCCGGAACTGCATCAAATCGAGGGTGTCGGTATCATCGTGGTGAGGACACCGTCCAGATACGATAGGAGCTCCGTCAGGTCGTATAGTTCTCGACGATATTGGTGAGCGGTTGGCGGACCCGACCATCGCCGTCCACGTCTCCGGTGGGGTGGATGTGATACTGCTCGTCGAATTTTTCGACGGTCAACAGGAGCCCCTCGCGTTCTGTCGTCCAGCCTGCGTCCTCGAGATGTGTTTGGAGAGCAGCCATATCGACAGTGGTCTGGCTCTCATGGAGCGCGTCAGCGTCCTCAGCAGGGACTGTTGAGAGCCGTGTCTCGGGGAACGTGTATCGTTTCACGTCATGATCTCGTGTTCCAGTTGCGAGTTCGTCAGGAGCAGCATCGGGCCAGTCAGGCCATTCTGCGTCGAGTCCTGTGACGAACGTAACGACCACAG
This sequence comes from Saliphagus sp. LR7, assembly GCF_003344565.1. Taxonomy (NCBI): domain Archaea; kingdom Methanobacteriati; phylum Methanobacteriota; class Halobacteria; order Halobacteriales; family Natrialbaceae; genus Saliphagus; species Saliphagus sp. LR7. The sequence continues at coordinate 1,640 of NZ_QPND01000040.1, forward strand.
CAGGCGTCTCAGGACCGTACTCAGGGTTGTCGTCAGCAACGGTGCGTGCGTCGCTATCCTCAGCGGTGACTGGACGGTCTGCAATCGTCTCGTCAGGTCTCTCAACGACAACAGCGAGGTCCGGGGACTCATCATCGATATCAATCACGTAGTCACCGAGATCCATAGGCGGTCGTACTGGCTCCTGTCCGTTAACTGTTCACTCTCGAGTTGAAGTTCTGCTTACCACCCGTATTCCACCGTTCGGTGGCGTTGTTCGCCCTCCAGAGAGGGGTAGGGAGGCGAGATGAAGGCAGTGACTCGTCCCTAGGAAGTGACTTCGAATGCCACTCAGAGAAGTGTACGAACGCACGTTCGACGAAGACGTACCGCGCCCAGAAGAGGACACCACTCTTTCCAGTAAAACCGTGGAGGAAAAGCACTAATGGATCGCGAACTCCGCGACCTCCATCAAGGCGCTCGCGACGAACGCAGGCGGATGCTTTCGGATCTGGACCCCGATCCCCACGACGTTCCCGGCTACGGTCGTCCTGGTGGGATCGACGATCCAGTGCCGGACGCCGAGTACGGTGACGACCACCCGGAACCGGCGGACGGCCACCCCGAGGAGGCCGGCGAAGAGCATGTCACGTTGCCGATCCCGGACGGCGCCGAGTACGACGTCGACGACCTCGAAAACGGGGCGATCGTCGTTCAATGGTGGATTCCAGTGGACGATCACTCGGGCGATACGGAGGCGGATCGGGATGACTGACGAGGAGATCGACATCGAGGCGCAGGCCCCGATCATCCGCGATCGCGCCGAGAAGTTACACGACGAGGTTCACGAGTCGGATCGGTTCGACGATACGAAGTTCGACTGCTGGGGTGCACGGGCTCTCCTGCGCCTTGCTGAACTCGAGGCCGATCGCCCTCCCGAGGACGCTCCCGACCACAAACACGACGCCTACGCTCACGAGCGGGCGGCGACGACGGCGTCAGTCGCGAGCGATCTGCTCTCGGCAGTCGCTCGCTCCGACGTCGTGACAGATGTCGAGACAGGCCGGCTGCTCGCCGGGAGGACCACAACGCACGAACTGGTTGCTGACCACCAGCAGGCGGCCCACTGGGTCCGCGAGGAGGCACGTTGAGAGCAATGAGTCGCTCTCACTGTTCCGAGTGTGGCTACGAGGGGCCGAAAGAGGGACCGCTGCCCCAGCGTGGTTCGGACGTAATCCCGATCTATGAGTGTCCCGAGTGTGGTGACGTCGCCGCGATCGGCTGTTCGTGTGACGATCCCGAGAGTCACGAGCCACCGGACTTCGCGTGAGCGATTCGGCAGTGCTGTTGTTCCTCATCAAGAGGGGCAAGGAAATTTCTCCGTGACCGATCCGGATTCTGAGGAGCAGTCCGCGAGCCAGGCGGAGTACATCGAACTAACGACTGCACAGGTACTCGAGACGTCGATGGAGGATACTTTAACGAGTCTGCCGCCCTTTCGTGTAGAGAGACGCCATGGTTATTGATCGTCGAAGTAACACCATCGAAGACAAAGAGCAGCTCGCCACTCCCATCGGGCTCTACGTCCTCGGCGAAATTTCGCTCGGAAAGGCCGCTGAACAGGCCAGTGTTACTCGCTGGGAGATGGAGGAGATCCTCCAAGAGGCTGGTGTGGAACTCCAGCTCGGTCCACAATCCATGGACGAACTCGAGGATGAAGTCGATGTGGCGCTTGACCGTGAATGAGTGATAGGGTCGGTCACAAGTCATTACACCGTCGATCGCAACACGGTGCCGCGACCGAACGGTAAATCGTTGTAACCGACCCTATGAGTCGTTCGAGCGTCCGCTTGTTCTCGATGCAACAGTGCTCAGAAACTACGTCAGCACTGCATCTGTGGACTACTGAGCCACATGCTCGCTCCGTTCGCGTCCTCCCCACCCTCTTCGCTCGCTTCCAGAGGTCGTTCGCTCGTCCCTCGCGCACGAACTGCGCCTGCGCAGTCTCGCACGCGCCACCGCTCCGCCGAAGAAGCGAGAGAGAGAGCTCCTCGTGAGATCGGCTGGAGACGGCTGACACGTTCGGTCTGTGGTGTTGGTCGGTCCCCTGAGGGGCGAGGGAGATCGAGATGCAAACTGCCAGTCGCATTACGAAACCGATCGTTGCCGAATTCACCCCCGAACGAACGATGGCCCCCGACTCCGAGTCAACCAGTTCCCGCCTCGAAGTGTTCGGTAATCTCGAGCGGACGAACACGAGTTGTGACTATTGCGGAACGCTTGGTGTGGTCAAGACACACCGCTGTAAAATCGCCGAGAACCTTGAGGTGCCGCTCATCTGCACCGACTGTGAGTGATCACACTGGGATCTTCACGCCGACCGAGAACGTATACCCGATTGGAATGGCCGTCTCCGGCCGCCAACAGCCAGAGGGTGGTACCTGTCGTATCTCTTTCTTTCTTCGCTCACAGCGCCGCTCACGAGCGCTGAACGAGGTTCACACATCCATGGCAACGGAACCACATCCACTTGAGCGCCTCGACACGACCGAGCGAACGCTCCAGCGCGCGCAGTACGAAGCCTTCGAGTTCGAACTCGTCGAGCGGGGCGTGCTCGTTCGCAACGCGAGCTACGAGGACCCGAGTGACCACGAGTACCTCGTGACGATCGATAACGGACTTCCGAAGCGGTGCGAGTGCCCGGCCGACCAGCACCACTCAGGTGCGTGCAAACATCGAGTCGCAGTCGCGATCCGTTCAGATGTCCTTGAACCGGCGTGCGATGCCCAGCACGTTCGCGATCTTTCGTGATTGGCTGTAATTCCAGCCCTATTTTTGGTACACTGTGTGTATTCAGTATGCTGATTATGTGTTGAATTCCGCGATGAGGGGGGCGTGGTCACTATAATTAAATCCAGCATGTTCGTAGTAACAGTCCTGTGAGTCGAGTTCTTTGGAGGCAATCATGTGGTCAAACCGTTTGCCTTCGACCTCAGTTGGGATGACTGATTCCGGATGTTTGGTTCGAGTTGCATGACTCACATCGAGGACATCGAGTTCACCGTAGCCGTGTTCTGCTCGGAAGGTATCTACCATCCCTTTCTCCTCAAGCCCGCGAAGAATCTTCAGTTCTGCTTCCCTCCACCGTTGAGCCAGCTCTCCTTCTTGGTCGTGCCGCCAGGGGATAGTCGTCCCATCCGCCAACTCCTCCTTTGGGGAATTGAAATCACCGGCCAACACGCAGGGCGACTCAGTTCCCTTCATAATCCGGTTGTACGTGTTTTCGAGAATCTTGATCTTCTCTTCCCCATGCATACTGCCCGGGACTGCGCGTACATTCCAGAGTTCGATCTCACGCTCACCCTGGGTGATCGAAGCGTTGAGGATCTTTTCAGGAAGGTTCGTATTCCAGTCCTTCAGATCAGCGTTCTCCCACGGCCCGTACCGGATACTCGGACTCAACCGGGTCAGTTCGGACGCATCGCTTGACTCATGCAGCGCAATGAGATTGCCATTCACGTGGTTGTAATCCTGGTGTGGTGGCACCGCACTCTCCCGCAGTTCCGCCGCCCATTCCAAGGTGTCAACGATCTCTGTGTACCCAATCTCCGCTAAGGACTCCCGCCAGCGCTCCCGTTGAATCGTCGTTACCTCATTCAGCATCACTACATCTGGGAGATTCACTCCCTTCTCCAGAAACTCGATTTGATTCTCAATCCGTTCAATACTCCCGTTCGGCGGCACCGCCCCCTGTACGTTCCACGACAGTACTCGCAACTCAAAACCAGAGACCATACGGATACTCTCTCAACGACCTCAAATAAGACTGCTCCTGAAGAAGGATACGCCGAATCATCTCGCCGGACGTAGGGAAAGAGTTTGGTAAGACACTGAAATGTTCCTCCCTGATCGCTCGAGAACAGGGAACATATGGGGCCTCTTTCGTTACCCCACGATCCTATACGGACTCCCGCCGTGTGGGGTAACTCCTAGCCCGACGACCGCGAATCTGCCCCGCCTGGTGTGTTGTTCGTCCCCCAGAGAGGGGTGGAGGGTTTCACAGATGTCTCACGCAGACGAGCTGACAGCAGCACAGCTACCGACAACGAGCACCGACACTGGAGGGGGCCGTAATGGATACTGACCTCCTGGCCTACGTCGACAGTGGTGACACTACTGCGGACACACTGACCGAGTCGCAGGTGTGGGAGCATCGCAACGGCGTCCGGGCCGCCATCGAACGTGGAGACGAGAGCTTGTCACTGCCTTCGGCAGCCCTCTCGGCTGATCGGTGGCACCACTGGGGTATCGGCGTCTCCGTCTGGCTCCACGAGAGCGGCGTGGTCGTTCTGAAGAAAGACGGGAACACGATCGTTACCGACATCGCGATGCTCGAGCACGTCTCGGTGGTGCTGGCCGGTGCTCACGTGAAAATTGGACACGTCACCCGCATCGATCCCGACGGAAGTGAGGCCTGATCAGCATGGGAATCGTCGAAACCGAAAACCGCTACAACGGCGCGTTCGACGTGGTAGAGTGTCCAGTCTGTGGGTCCGACGAGTGGACCCACATAGTATATCAGGGCGTGTTCTGCGCGAATTGCAACACGAAATGCACGCTTCGAGAACCAGCGGGCGATCAGGGGTTCATTGCGGAGTTCGACGGCGCGTACACCTGGTCTGTCGACGATGGCGAGAAAATCCCCGAAACGGAGGAGTATGGTCCGGTTGCTTCCGGAAAGTGGCTTGGGACCGAGAACACTGGCTACCATCGCCACTGGTTTTCGGCGCGCGCAGACTACGTTCACGACGATTGTGAGTGGGAACCAGCATGGCATCGAGAGCCAAAGAACGAGAACGAAAACGAGCATAGTTACCCCACGAGCGAGAAGTGATCAACACTCGTGGGGTAACTCAACCAGACCAAGTTCTCAATCAGATCAGACCAGTGGCTGCTCGGTCGCACGAACGGCCAACTGGTGGTGGTGTTCGTCCCCCGGAGAGGGGCAGAGGGATGACGCGATCAACTCGTCCTGACGAGGAGCGTCAAATGCAACACCAGAGTTCAACCCCTGCCCACGAATCGCCTCACCGCACCACGACGTCGGTCCCTCGAGTGCAGTGCTTGGGGACGTCCCGGTCGCACGACCCGACGTTTCTCACGATTCGCACGGCCTCCCCACTCGTCCTCGAGTGTCCGATCTGCCAGCTCACCATCCGGGTCGATCCCGCTGAGGATGACGGTGATCACGATGGGTGAGAAGAAAACCGAAACGGAGATCCTCAACGATCTTCGCGACCGAGGGATCGCACCGCCGATTCCGGCGAACGACACGGCTGGCGAGCCCTGTCCAGTCTGCACCGAACCGATTCCCGAGAACAGCCACAAAACGCTCAACCTCGGGTTGCCCGACTACTGTTCGCTGGCCTGTCGGTTAGAAGCTGAAGACGATACAGAGCGCGAAGACAATGGCTGATATTGTCGGGAACGCCCCAACTGGTCACTGGATCCGAAGCACACAGCCGGTGGCGTTGTTCCCCCCCCTCAGGAAATGGGTGGAGGCGAACAGCGATGAATCAGAACACCCAATCCCAGAGCGGAACGTACCGCTGTCCTCATTGCCAGTACCCGAACAAACTAGCCGAAGAGATGGACTTCACGCGTGCTCGCTGTCGCAACGAGAACTGTGAGGTCCGCAGCTTCCACACAGGGCTGTCGTATTAATCAGTGGGAGAAGGCAGCTCACTGGGGTGCGCCGCGGGTTGTGTTGATCGCTCTCCTGAGCGCTGAGAGAGTCGAGATGATCACCGCCAGCGAAGCTTCAAGGCCGATCGTCGTAGAGTTCACCCCCGAACCAACGCTGACCCTCGACTTCGGGTCGGCCAGTTCCCGCATCGAAGTGTTCGCCGATCCAGAGCAGATGACCACGAGCTGTGATTTCTGCGGGAGGTTTGGAGTTGTCCAGACAGACCGCTGCGAAACCGCCGAGACTCTCGACCTACCGCTAATCTGTCCTGACTGTGAGTGATCCGATCCGTGTGTTCACTCCCTTCGCCTACAGCACCGCTCACGGGCGCTGAGAGACAGTAACACAACCATGCCAGCCCATTCACTTGACCGCCTCGACATGACCGAACGGACGCTGCAACGGGTTCAGTACGAAGCCTTCGAGTTTGAACTGGTCGAACAGGGTGTGCTCGTTCGCAACGCGAGCCACGAAAATCCGAGCGACCACGAGCACCTCGTGACGATTGGCGACGGTTTGCCGGACAGTTGCACGTGTCCAGCAGACGAACACCACCAGGGGGCGTGCAAACATCGGGTCGCAGTCGCAATCCGAACGCCCGTCCTTGACTCGGCGTACAATCTCCAGCGCGTTCGAAACCTCTCCGCTCGTCCAGTCGCTACTCAGTGAGCAATACTCGAGGTTGTGTTACATCCGGGTGCGAACTGACCATGCGCTACAGGGTGTATCTCGGTTAATTAAAAAAAATATCAGTGAAAATCTTCGGGGTTAATTCGTATTCGGCTCCTGTCTCTATTAGTCATGATCGAAAAGAAACGGTCTGAAAATGTGTTGGACAATGACCCTCCTTCCGCCGACGAAGACGTAGCGAAGCTCCGCCTCCAACTGAGTCACTTCTCTCTCACGGAATTAGAGAGGGAAGAGGTGGTGAACTGGGACAGAGATGAGCACGTTGTGAGGAAAGGCCCTCGCTTCGACGAAAAGTGGAAAGAAAATGAGTGGTCAACTGGACAGTAGCAAGAGCCGCTACTTCAGTTACCTGTATGTAACGCGAAGATCAGCCGACTCGGTCGTGAAAATAGGTCCTGCGAGTTGGGCTTAGATATTTCAGTTATCCCACTCACAGAACGCGTGGAAGTCGTCGGTGCCGGCCTGGTTCGCGATCTCGGAGACGAGCCGCGCAATCCGCCGCGGTATCTCGGCTGAACTGGTCCCTCCCCCGGAGAACATGGCAAGGGTTCGTCCGTATCTGGAGTTTTCAAGGCGAGCGAATTTACCTCTGGAATTCCTGTTTAAGACGTGAATCAGTTCAACGGGGGTCAGCGGATGGTTGAGCAAGAGTTCGATTGGGCCGACACTCAACCGAGTACTGCAGTCAGCTATGCGCTCGCCTCTATCGAGAACGAGCGCGTAGAGGGCCTTCCACCGCTCTACGAGTATATCGATCCCGAGTCACTCGACGCCCTTGTCACTGGGGGCGAGAACGTTTCGGTGTCGTTCCTGGTACGTGAGTTCGTAGTCGAAATCACCGGCTCGACAGTCGCCGTCAAACAGGGCTGAGGGGCGGGCCCGCGAGTTCAGCCCTATGGTTCAATTTGGATTCGTATTCAGGAATCCACTGGTAATGTGAGTTGGCCATTAGTTACTTATGTCTGAGCAATGTCTGACGCAAAGCCGAGGGAAATCATATGACCCACCTCAATCAACGGGAAGCAGATAGGACGCTGGAGATCCTCGCAAATCGACATTGCCGCATGACTCTCTTGCACTTCCAGACGGCGACAGAAAACGTCATTTCAATACAAGATCTTGCAACTGCAATCACTACGGCGGACGAAATCGAGCAAACGAGGGTCCATCTTCAGCATTCAACGCTTCCACGGCTCGAAGATGCTGGGCTCGTCGAGTACGATTCCAGGAGCGATACGGTTCGATATCATGGAGACCAGGGGGTAGAGGAGTTATTGGATGCAGTCATCGACTGTCTTCCGGGAGAACAGCACCTCTCTCATATGGGCCCCTGAGTTGGGTACCCAGGTTGAAGCCCAGATCTCACCTGGTTTACCAGGATCATATCTCCGTCAGCAAGTGGGGTTAATTGTGATTAAGTGGGTCAACGATAGGCACCCTTGATGCCTGATTCCCGAGTAGGCAGAACTGAGTGCCCATGGCACACATTGCAGAAGATGATCGGGCGGCTGCGCGGTGTGAGAGATGTGGAAACATCTATACCGTGAATATCCGCCCGGAGGGCGAGATCGAGCCGATCGGTGTCCCTCACTGCCGAGACTGCGGAGGGAGTGAGTTCATCCTCTTTAGTGACCCCGGAGAGGAACTGACTAGTATGAGCGCGAATTAATACTGTGACCGGGACTATCGCCGAACTGAAAGTTGATCTTGAAGACTTCGCCCTCGAGCATACACTCACCACAGTGACTGACCTCAGCTGTGAGGTCGAGCGGCTCGTCGCCAGTGATCCGGAGACACTAATGCCGTTTCTCTGGGTCGAGGCCCCACCGTCAGCCCTCGACGAGCTTGAAGACGTGTTTGCAACCGACGAGACGACCGATCAGGTCGAGTGCATCACGGAACTCTATGGGGAACGGTTGTACCGAATGCACTGGATTCGTCGGATCGAGCTGCTCGTCCAGATTCTCGTCGAAGAAGAGGGAACAATCCTCTCGGCCTCGGGCAGCGCTGACGGATGGCACCTCCGATTGCTCTTTCCAACTCGTGACGCACTCTCACGAACCGACGACTACTGTCGCTCACACGATCTCAAATATGAGATACTCTCGATTTATAATATCGACGAAGGTCGAAAAGGCCGATTCGGTCTCACAGACGCCCAACAGGACACGATAGTCGCCGCCTTCGAACAGGGGTACTACGAAATCCCTCGCGAGATTGATTCGGAAGAGTTGGCTACCGAATTCGATATCTCCCATCAAGCGCTGTCCGAACGTCTCCGCCGTGGGCACAAAGCCCTCGTGAAAAACACGGTCATGATCGGTCCCCGGGCCTCCGACGATGACCGCGATGAGCAGCCCCCCACATCACGGCAATAATCGATACCTGGTTCCCCTGTATGTAATGGCTGTTTCAGGCCTGACTCTGAATAAAGAAATCATATTGTCAACTACTGTGAATTAAAGAGTGAAGATTATTCGAGCGGTTCGATGACGTCTCCGGGGCGAATCATCCCATCTTCGAGAATGTCCACTCGGAGCCCACCTCGGTGAGTGAGTGCCTGCAGTACGCCGTCCTGAGTAATACGCTGAAGATGGTTACAGGGTTCACACAACCGATCCCCTCGACAGATGGCGTCACCGACTCGGAATCGTTGTCCAACGAGATGATTGAGTGCAACATCACGGGTTTCGATGTTTCGACGGTGTTCTCCCGGTGCGAGTTTGATTCCCGCTTCACGTTCGATTGCGGTTACAGCCTCTTGCTCGATCAACGTGAGGTCGTACCCATCGTGGCGTTCCTCATCTGGCTCCCACTCGACAAAGGTTCCCGTCTCATTCTCGCTAAAGTAGCGATCACCTCGGAGTCCCTTTCCGGCAACTGCTTCAACGTCGGTTTGTTCTTCCATCTCCGCTTCGGCTTCAGGTGCGATAAAAATCCGTTCGACAGTGCCACTCCCGGTCATGTGTGCTATGCGCGTTTAGTACAGGATAAACACTCGGTGTGGGTATTAGTGACAAAGTGACTTTGCAGAATAGCCGCAAATCGCACCGAGTAGCTGGGTCATTGGCACCAAGTGAAAAAGCGAAGCCGCCGCGCTGGACTCATCCTCAATATCTAGCAGGTTATTTTTGGCAGATATCGGACAAACCGATAGCCGCTTCGGTATCCGCTGGCCCTGTATGTAACATCAGTCCGCGTCACATCCGGGTGCTTATTGATCGGTGGACGGCGATCGCTTTCGAAATAACGAGAACGTTCATGGCCCCCAAACGAGTTGATTCACTATGACATCCGAGGAACTCGATGAGGTGGATAGTGCGATCCTCCACCTCTTGCAGGTGGACGCACGGTTCAATAGCGTGACAGACATCGCTGAGAAGGCTGACGTAACCGCCAATACTGTACGCAATCGGATCCAAGGCCTCGAAGAACGCGGGATCATTAAGGGATACGTCCCACTAGTTGATTACGAGCAAGCAGATTACCAACTCAGAGTAGTAATGCGGTGTACGGCGCCCATCCCTAAGCGGCCGGAGCTCGCCCAAAAGGCACTCGATATCGAGGGCGTCATTGAGGTGCAGGAATTGATGGCTGGGCGGCGCAACGTCGAAGTAACCGTTGTTGCCGCCGAAGGCGACCAGATGACCGATGCCGCCAGCGCGCTCACCGAACTCGGGTTCGATATCGACGATGAGGAACTAGTGAAAAGCTACTACAAACAACCGTTCGACCATTTCGACCCCGACTCTGCAATGGAAGAATGACTTATAATTCGGAAATGTGGGAGTGAACTATAGTGTCTATTCGGGCCCTCGATTCGTTAATCTAAATATAGTGCCGTATTATTTCGCTTTATCTTCATTCATCACCACTCTTTTATGGCTTCTCCACTTGTGGCGTAGATAGACGATGAAACAGACTCTCGTAAGGAATATCGATGACTACAGACGAGACAGACATTGATCCGCCTCACTCGAATTTAGTGATACCTGAGATGCCAGACAAATACATGGAAACGCTCCAGGCCGACTGGACCGACTCAGGGCAACCAGACATCACGATTGTCGAGACGATTGCGGTCGCGACGAATCGCGATCCCCTCGAGATGGCCCCGCTCAACGCCTCTATCGACGTTGATGCACTCAACGCTCTCTTGACACGGGAAACTCCCGACTCTCACACGCCCGTTCAGGTGTCGTTCACATACGAGGAGACAGGTACCCAGGTGACTGTCCGGAGTGATGGGCAAGTCATCGTCTCATTGGACGACGAGTCAAACGGGCGATGAGACGACGCCAAACGAGCAGATAATAGAACCCGAATCGGCGCCTGTCAGTCACTCGAGTTCGGAATTAATGAACGCGACGAGTTTCTCGAGGTGTGGTGTCGAGTGATAACGAATCGTTTCACTCCGTATGTCGTACTCGATCACGTCGGCCTCATCGAGTTTCGGAAGATGAGAGTGATGCAGCAAGAGTCTGAGCCGATCTCTCGGTGACGACTCCACGACCGGTGGAGATGAATCCTGTTTAGTGAGGGGATGAACACCAGTCTCAGCGACGCCCTCAACGAGTTCCTCAAGGTGAACAGCCTGTTCGTCAGCGTCGATCAGATGCTGGAGCGCCTTTCGTCTGTACTGGTCGGTGACCAGCTCTAACACGAGTTCGGTTGAACCGGTTCGGTGATCAAGAGTCATTGGTTTTCCCACCATGTTCGAAGGGGAAACGGTCACAAGCGAACACGGGCACAGTCCTACTCACGTCATGGACGGTTACGTCTGGCGATCACCCGGATGTTCACACCCATGCCTGACAGGATGAGTCTGAAGGGTGTCTATTCGATCTACACCTCACCTGTGTATAATGCGAGAATCAGACGAGAGCAAGCTGGAATTTTCCCCATCCTGAATCGCTCGAAAACACGACTCGCATGAGAGACGCTTTAGTTACCCCACAGCTCTGATTTAAAATCGATTACGTGGGGTAACCACCTACTAGAACCACTCCCCACAGCCCGCTCGTGGTGTTGATCGTCCCCTGAGAGGAGTGGAGGCGAAGTTAGATGGCACAACAGCGCCAGATCGACGCGATCGCACAGCAAGCCGACCACTACGAAACCGACGCAGGCCGCGAACTCCGCCAGCGGGCAGCAGCCCGAATTCGCGCGCTCCAAAATCGAGACACAATCACCGACGGCGGAACGGTTGCCGACAGCGGTCGTGAGGCGACGGTCGAATCGGCGTACACGTACCACACCGAGCCACCGGAACAGGGCGGGAAAGCCTACGTCCGGTGTCGGGATTGCCAGCGCGAGCTCCTCGTCGACCTCGGTGGACGAGATCGCCTGCCCCACGCACCGGGATGCCCCCAGCACAGGGGTGAGACCCGATGAACTCCAGTGGGTCCTGGTCTAGCGAACGGGTCAAAATCGAACTCGAAGATACGCTCGAAAACCTCGCCCGTCTCGAAAACCACCTGCCCGAGCCGTTAACGCTCACCGAGTCGATCGGCGAACTCGAGACGACGCTCGCTCTCTACAACCAGCTCACAGAGACGGAGGGTCACAATGGCTAAGTGCGAGAACTGCGGCGGTCACGTCACCGACCAGTACAAACTCGTGTTCGCGGACAACCAAGGGACGCTCCATGCCTGTCCCCACTGTCGAAGCCAGACAGATCGATACGACGGTGCCGGTGCTGGCCTCAAAAATTAACCCACTCGCCAGCACATATCGAAACCATACCCCGATGGGCTCTTCAGACAACACAGAGAAAGCACTCGAGCAGTTCCAGTCGCTCGCACTTGTCGAAGATGGGTGGATCCCCACTCAGGGGTACCTGATCCTCGTGTTAGATCGAGATGCTGACGCCGGCCTCTTCGATCTCCTCGACATCGCCAAGCGGTTCGACATGGACGGCGACATTCGCATCATCACCGACGTTCGCCACGACGGCGAGTTGCGCGACACTATCCATCTCGAGTCGGTCGATCGCGTTGAACCGCCTCTCTCCTGAGTTACCCCACGTCCCGGATCAGTCCCGACAGCGTGGGGTAACTCCGTAGACGGCCACTGATGAGCCGCACCGCTCGGTGGTGTTTATTGGCCCCCAGAGAGGGGTCGGGAGGCGAGCTGAAGACAGTCACTCGTCCCCAGGAAGTGACTTCGAATGCCACTCAGAGAAGTGTACGAACGAACGTTCGACGAAGACGTACCGCTCTCGGAATGGGACACCACTCTTTCCAGTGAAACCGAGGAGAGAGAGCACTAATGGACCGCGAACTCCGCGATCTCCATCGAGGTGCTCGCGACGAACGCAGTCGAATGATCTCGGATCTGGATCCGGATCCTCACGACGTTCCCGGATACGATCGGGCCACTGGGATCGACGATCCAGTGCCCGACGCCGAGTACGGTGACGATCACCCGGAACCGACCGAGGGCTACCCCGAAGAGGCCGGGGAAGAGCGCCTCACATTGCCGATCCCGGACGGTGTTGAGTACGACGTCGACGACCTCGAGGACGGGATGATCGTCGTTCAGTGGTGGTGCCCGGCCGACGAGAGTCCTGATAATCCGGAGGTCGATCGGGATGACTGACGAGGGAATCGACGTATGCGTTTCGGCGTCCACTATCTTCGACCACGCCGAGCAGCTTCACGACGGCGTTCACGAGTCGGATCGGTTCGACGACACTACGTTCGACTGCTGGGGTGTACGGGCGCTCCTGCGTCTCGCCGAGCTCGAGGCCGACCGCCCTCCCGAGGACGCCCCCGATCACGAACACGACGCCTACGCTCACAAGCGGGCAGCAACGATGGCTTCTGTCGCGAGCGAACTGCTCTCGGCAGTCGCTCGCTCCGACATCGTGACCGGTGTCGAGACGGGCCGGCTGCTCGCCGGGAAGTCTACAACGCACGAACTGGTTGCTGATCACCAGCAGGCGGCCCACTGGGTCCGCGAGGAAGCACGTCGAGACAAATGAGTCGCTCTCACTGTGCCGAGTGTGGCTACGAGGGGCCGAAAGAGGGACCACTGCCCCAGCGGGGTTCGGACGTCATCCCGATCTATGAGTGCCCTGCGTGTGGCGACGTCGCCGCGATCGGCTGTTCGTGTGACGATCCAGACAGTCACGAGCCGTCGAGTTCGGCGTGACCGCACGTAGGTGGTGTTGTTTCCTCCCTTGAGAGCGGCGGAGGCAAACAGACATGAGCGAGCGATCATCGCATCAATCGTTCTCCAAGAAGAACAATGTTGTTCTCCACCCACATTGTCATAGGGCTGGAGAACCGAAATCCAAGTGAAAATGTCCCACACACCACCGGCGACTGAAGGGCAGGACGCCCAACAGTTCTTCGCCGTCGCAGAAACCCTGGCAGAAGAATCACGGCGGGACATCGTGGCAGATATCGTCGCCCATCCGGAGGGCCTCCCATCGATGAAGGAGTTAGAATTCACAACGGGGCTGCACCGGACGACGATTCACCAGCACCTTGAGGCACTTATTGAGGGGGGAATCGTCGAACCGGTCGAAATCCCTCCTGGTCAGCAGACCAAAGGTCAACCAAGCAAATTCTACGCGATAACCGATACCGCTCGACAGATCTTCAATCGGAATAACGTCTTCACCGAGGACCATTGGAAGGGGATCTACGATCGTGTCGACAAGCCTGAGGAGATTCAAGAGGCAGAAGCAGCCCCACGCCCAGATCAGGACTAATATTGGGAATTGTTTGATTGATATCATCAACACTCCATTGAGGGCTCGCATCGTCCACTCGATCGACGACCACGGCCCTGAGTCGGCCCCGTTTCCGGTGATGTCTCGGCCTACTGCTGCTCCCACAGCGCCTCGATACGCTCCTCGAGACGATCGAGAACGAGCCGACTCACGTCGCGATGGTCGTCCGGCCACTGTGCGTTCTCCGCGTCGGTGCGGCTAGCGGCCGGGGGCGGATGGAAGTGATCTCGCGAGTTGTGCGCGTTCGGATGCCGGTCCCATCGGCACTTCCACGCGCTGTCCCGCCGTTCCTCCTGGTAGTGGAAGGTGAAGTCGTCGTTGCGATACCAGCGAATCTCGAAGCGAGCAGACACCTCGTTCGGGTAATAGTCGCCGGACAGCTCAACGCGGAGGTGCAACTTCCCCTTCTCAACGATTTTCGCCGACTCGAACATACGATTCCCAACGAATCGGGAACGCATACGCTCCAACACGGCCCGATCTATCGGTGCGGGACTCGCACCGTCATCCACCGGCACCATCTTAGCCGTGCAACGGGGCTGTCGAGCCAGCGGCCTTTCTTCGGGCGCGTTCGTGGAGGTGACGCTCCTCGATGACGGTAGCCCAATCACCGAGATCCACGTACACGTCGTCAATCCGTTCCGCGTCGAACTCGAGGACATCGACCTCAGCGGGCGAGTCG
>NZ_QPND01000041.1:0-15705 GCF_003344565.1 Saliphagus sp. LR7
ATCACGAGGACGAACACCCACACTCACACGACCACGACGATGAGAATCGATTCAGCCGGCTCACAGCATGGGTTCCGTTTCTCGGCGGGCACGAGCACTCACACGACACGCTTGACGATTCTGCCGATCGCGGGCTCGTCGGAATCGCGTGGTTCGCGTTCGTTCTCGGATTCGCTCACGAAGAGGAGTTCGAGATCATCGCCCTCTGCGTTGGCTCGCCGTACTGCCTCGAACTGATGACCGCTTATGCGCTCACAGTTATCCTCGGAATCGTTGGCCTGACGATGTTATTGATTGCGGGCTACGAACACTCCGAAGAACGAGTCGAGCGGTATACGCCGTATCTTCCCATCTTCTCCGCTGTGGTCCTCACTATCATGGGCCTCGGATTCATTATCGGGCTCTTCTGACGGGCACACGCTGCGGTCGTTATGTCGCCACCTGCGCCCCCGAATGTAACGCGAGGTCTGCCTCAAAAGAGGATGGAACACTCCCCGACGAAATCGAGTGGTCAGATCAGCCATCTCACCGTCACGAGCAAGATGTTTTGGTCCCCAGGGCCGATATCCTGCTATGCCGTTTGGAACGAGCTGGCATACACTCCTCGACGAGTGTGACACCCTCGACGACGACGCAACGCTCGTCACCCCACTCACGGAGACCGAGTCCAGGATCACCGACGTCCAGGAGCACCGCATCGTGATCACGGAAACCACAACAGGCGACACAGAGCCTCTCAAACGCGAGCAGTTCGCTACCCTCGCCGACCGGATCTCCGACGCCGGCGGCACCTTCCACCTCCAGCGTCTTCCGCCCGATGCCGAACCCTACGCAGCCGTCTTGAGCCTTCATCCTCGCTACGAGTGTGACACGCGAGCCGGGACGCTCACTGAAACCGACGAGCCGAGCACCTCCCAGTTGATTACCGGAGCCACACAGTCGACTAGCGACGATGACCAGGATCGAAGCGAACCGGATCTCGACGTCTACGCCGACATGCTCTTGCTGATCGATACGCTCGAGCGCCACGATCCCGCTGCCTTCGACGAGTGGGAGACGCCAGTACTCATCAACCTCTATACGCTGCTCTCGGACGTCCAACGCAACGCAGGCGATCTCCGGACCGAAGTCCGCGAGATCCTCCTCGACCGGCTGCACCATGACCAGCCGGTCCACGGCCAGTACGGCTCGGTCCAGCGGACGACTCGACGAAATCGCTCGCTGAAAGACGACGACGAAGTCCTCTGCGTCCTCGAAGATGAGGGCATCCCTCGCGAACGCGTCATGGCCGTCGATCGCGAGAAAGTCGACGCAGCACTCGACGTGACTGAACTCGCCGACTCGGCCGTCTACGAGATCGACGAGCGTGAGTACGTCCGCAAAGCCGACGTCGATGAGGAGACCAAACAGAGCCGCCTCCAGGGACTCAAAGACCAGCTCGCGTTGAGCGACGAGCCTGAAGCCGAGGACCTCCGCGAAGAAGTCGACGAACTCGAGGATCGGATCGAAGAGCTCACCGAGTTCAGTCCGGGAACAGAGGTCGGCACACGCTCGTAACTCACAGCCAGTGTCTTAGACGCTGCGTCCGTTGGGTCTCCTCCTCGCTCACGTCATCTATGGGAGTTAGAGGTTGACGTACTGATCTTCCCACTCACGGCGTCTCTCAATCGCTTCGAGACCGGCGTCAGTGATTTCGTAGTAGTTCGTCCGCCGATCGAGTTCCCCTTTCTCGACGAACCCAGCTTCAACGAGCTCATCGAGGTTCGGATACAGCCGACCGTAGTTGATCTCTGCTCCGTAGTAACCTTCGAGCTCGTCCGAGACGTCTTGCCCAGACGGATGGTCCGCTCCTGCGACGACATATAGCAAATCCCGCTGAAAGCCTGTCAATGTGTCCATATCCGGCTTCTATGGACGAATCTCTTATCAACTTTCTACTCGAGAGATAGATCTTCACAAGTGGCGAGTCCATCGCTGGTGTACGAACTGCAGAAACCATCCGCTCGGGACCGACAGGACCTCGCACCTATGTCGTCCCCACCTAGCTCTGCTACGGTTCACAGGTCAATAGCAACAGCAGCATTATATATCGCGAGTTGAGTGTCGTAACGAAAGGAATGGGAGATCTTCTACACACACTCTCGACGGAGAACGTCGTCGGGTCGACGAGCATCGACCAGGAACTCGATCTCGAGTCGCTTGCGGACGATCTCGACGGCGCCTCGTTCGAGCCAGATCAGTTCCCGGGCGTCATCACGCGAACGACCGATCCCAAGGCCGCATCACTAATCTTCCGTTCAGGGAAGATCGTCTGTACTGGTGCTTCGTCAGTCGAGGATTTGTCGACAGCAGTCGGGCTGACGTTCGAGAAACTTCGTCGATTAGGTCTTGATGTCCCAGAGGAGTCGGACGTCACGGTCCAGAACATCGTGACGAGTGGCGATCTCGGCACGTCGCTCAACCTTAATGCAATCGCGATTGGCTTTGGACTGGAGGCCATCGAGTACGAACCCGAACAGTTCCCCGGACTCGTCTATCGGGCCGACGAACTGGAGGTCGTCGTCTTGCTGTTCGGCAGTGGAAAGCTTGTCATCACCGGAGGGAATCAACCGACTGACGCTGAAGAGGCCATTACTGCAGTTCAGACTCGATTGGACGACCTCGGACTACTCGAGTAGCATCTGCGAACCTCGGTGGTGGACTCCTCGCTAGCTGAGAGGAGCCACTAGCACGGAAGCCCCATCATTCACTCGTGGACGGTGGGGTCACCTCAATTTCTAACTGATAGGGATTAGCAGAGATACTCATAGATTCTCGGTGAGCTGAGAGTCGGAAATCGACTCGTGAGATACGCTTTCAGCTCTGGAAGCGTTCGATAGAGTTTGTTGGCACGCCCCTTGTTCAATTGACGCCAGCACTGTTCAAGTGGATTCATTTCCGGTGCATACGGTGGGAGATATTCAAGAAGCAGGCCCGCTTTCACGGCCTGCTTCTTGAGGTACTCGTTGTCTAGAACGATCACCAACTTCTCTCCGAACTCTTCTTGGAGTGCTCGGAGAAAATGCGCGGCTACTTTTCCAGTGAACGAGCCGTCGACGAATGAGATGAAGCGGTCACCGTCGTCGGTGACCGCGCCTAACAGATTGATCGACGCTCGACCGCCCGAGACCGGCAGTCTCGGGCGGGAGTTTACCGGGAACCATCCGCGTTTTTGCGTGGTCTTGATCACCTGCGTATGCTGATCGATGACGACGATTCGGCGGCCAGTTTCCTTTAGCGTCGGCCACTTTTTTTGAACTCCTCACGCCAGCGCCGTTGTTCAGCGGGATCTGCTTTGTAGTGACGCGGGCGGGCTGTCTGGTAAGACAGGCCCGCCCGCTTCATCACACGGTACATGTGTGCCAGCGAGTACTCGATGCCGAACGTCTCAGCGATGTACTCGCGGACGAGAGCTGGCGTCCACGTCGGTTGATTGTAGCCAGCATCCGACGGCGACGCCGCCAGCGTCGCCGTCAGTTTTGTCCATTGGTCGTCGGTGAGACGAGTGGATTGACCGGGACGAGGGAGGTCGCCGAGCGCGGTTGGTTCGCGCTCGGCGACGGTGTCGAGCCAATCGTGTACACTGTTTGTTCGGGGAATCCGAGCAGCTGTTCGATCTCTGCCGGTGACTTTCCCTGTCGATACAGCAGAGCACTCGTGAGGCGTTTGACCGCTTTCGCATCCGTCTCCGTGCGCAGTTGCTGGCGCAACTGCTCCTCATCAACACCATCCAACTTTCCGCCCCACGTCGTCATGAGTCTCTCTACGCGTCCAAGAGATATGAACTAGTCAGCCGATCCCTAAGAGTAGATCGTCACGAGCGGGCCACACATCCCGAGACAATGGGCGCCGGCGAGGAGGCCGATAACTAAGAACAGCGCCACGTCGACCCCGAGGAAGCTTAGTACGTCCACGGTCCGGTTCTTGTTTCGGCTATCGGCCTGACGAGGTAATGGGTTTCGTCCTCACCGGCGTCTCCGGGGCCGGTCTTCGAGAGGCGGACCAGACGACCTCCGCCGATCCGATCGTACCTCACGATCGTGATCGGGATGACGACGATCGGATGGTCGATCACGCGATCGACTGTGTGACGCTTCTCACGGGGCTATTCGTCGTCGATACCGGAGCTAAATCGCTTGGGCCAGTCGCGTGGTGCCGGCCGATTACTGATTCTCGGTCCGCATCTGCCAGAGGTCGTCGAAGGTGATCACCTCAACGTTATCGGTGTCGGTGATGTATTGGAGGAATTCCTCGTACTCACCCTCATTGATGGTGTTATCGAGGTCGAAGTCGTGGAAGTTGAGGATCGTACACTGGTTGTATTCGGCAGCAATATCAACACATTCCTTACAAGTTGCTAAGTCGTACCCGATCGTCCGGGGGAGGACGAGGGGGTCGAAGCCATAGACGCCCGTGAGATTGGTGTTTCCGGCCTGGTTGAAGCCGCCAGCATAGTAATAATCGCTGACGATGTCGAGAACGGTCGCGTCGAAGTCGTTATGGGGGAACGTGAGGAAGTTCGCGCCCTTAAAGCCGCTATTGACCTTGAACTGCTTGTCGGTTTCGATGGTGTCCCTGAGTTCGTCAGGGTCCATCTCTCCAAGGCGGGTGTGGGAGCCGTGGCCGACGATCTGATCACCGGCCTCTTGGCGTTCTAAGAGTTCCCCGCGGGTCATCACGTCCTCGCGGCCGCCGATGATCCACTGGCGAACGATTGATTGGGCCGCGTTGACACCATACTCATCATGCAGCGGTGAGGCTTCGTCGTAGAACCCTCGCATCCCGTCGTCCCAGCTGAGTATGACGTAGCCAGAATCGGGTTGGTCGTGGGTACGGATGTCGTCGACCCAGACTTCGGCTTCCTCGCCTGTATGGTGGACCCGGACTTCGAGGGTCGAGAGGAAGTCCATCTCGGGAGGATACTCGTCTTCGGCGACGACACCGGGAGAGATGCGGAACCAGCCGGGATCGTCGCCGCCATAGGTGATCGAGCGGAGTTGATAGGCTCGGGCGCTGCCGTAGACGTCGACGAAGCGGAGTTCGACGGCGATATTGTTCGGGGTCGTCGTCCGGACAGCCATCGAGAAGTCGAGATCGGTTAGGTCCGGGTTGTCGCTTTCGAGGTCGCGCTCGATGACCATGTTCGCGCCCTCCTCTTCGGTATACATTCGGACGCTCTGGGAGCCGGTAAAGGAGACGTCGGTGTTCTCCTCGGCGTTGCCTTCCGTGATCGACCACGCCGAGAGGTCCTCGAAGTCGTCGAAGGAGTCGCCGGGTTGGGCGTACTCCTCGCGGCTGTTGTACTCCGTCTCAACGGCGAGTTCGTTCCCACCTTCCTCGAGGGTGACCGTCGTCTCGGTGTCGTCGCCGTCGATTTCGATGGTTTCCTCGTTGTCGGCGTACTCCTCGGCGCTGGCGAGGACGGTGTACTCGCCGTCGGCCAGCCCGGTGAACTCAACCGTACCGTCGCCGCCGGTTTCGCTCTCGTACTCGCCAGAAGTGTCAGTATCTCCGCCGGAGGCCGTCTCGTTACCGGATCCGGTTTCGTTGGCGTCCGTTTCGTTTCCGGTCTCGTTGGCAGTCGTCTCGTTCCCGGCGTCGCCCGCCTCCTCGGGAGCGTCTCCATCCGCGAGCTGGTCGCCCTCAAGCCAGACGGTCGCTCCCTCGATCGGATCGCCGTCCCCGGTCTCGACGGTTACGGAAAGTGAGTACCCGTCCTCGGTGTCGTCGGACTCGTTGCCCTCGTCCGTGCTGTTGTCCTCATCTGTCTCGTTTCCGGCGTCGGTCTCGTTGGTGTCGTCGGTTTCGCCAGTCTCGTTTGTATCGTTACCCTCATCGTCGGTTTCGTTGGGATCTTCCCCGTCGTCGCCACCGCCGAAGGCGGAGCAGCCGGCGATTCCGGAGACAGCTGCGACCCCGGAGAGTGCGAGCATTTGGCGTCGTGTCGTCGGTTGGGGAACCATTTGCTTAAGAGCAGTGTGGGAGGATTGTTATAGGTTCTGTATTTGTTCTAAGCTGAGAACTGAGGTTGATAGCTAAAACGTCAGCTGTTCGTTCAAAAGTGTTCTCGGTGAGTCATACCGAACACGGACATACTCGGATCATCTGTAGACACAGGCCGGTAGCGAATTGGAAGTACCGCATTAAGGATGTGGATCTCGATTCTCAGCGTGAAATATAGACACGGGAGCTTATCATATTAACGGAAACTATCGAATTGATATATTCTCACCAACGTGTAATAGAATTCGTCTCACACCCTCTACCCGGGGATTATACGCCTCCATATCGTGCCTGACTCCGTTAATCTCGGCAGTTAGGTGTCTATTCAGATTATTATCTGTGGATTATGTCTGTTGAGAACCATTGTATGACACGCTCTTATATATACCCTGTTGCACGTTCAAAATTAGTTCGCCGGACGGGACGGGCGGGCCTCAAACTGACCACCCATCGGCGGTGCTGACCGAATGCTGTTACGTTTCTTGACAGAAGCACCTGTATCAACCGGCGAATCACCCTGATGATCATGAGATGATCGCGAAAGAGAGCCGCCTGAGAGCGACGCCTCTCAGGCGGCGACACCTGTTTTTTGGACAGGTGGCCCAGCGGTCAGATAAGCCGACTTGGTGAGCGTATCAGCCCTGGTTTGCTCTGGCGATGTGCAGTGAGAGACGCTGCGACAAGTGCCACTGCAGAGAGAACAACGTGCGTCTCGACGTTGTTCTCCTTGCGTGCGCGAACGCGGTCAAGACCGGTGAACGACTTCATTCGGGAGAACACCCGCTCGACACCTGCGCGCAGGTGTCGATGCATCCGCTCTTTGATTGCCTGGAAAATGTAGGTCTCCTCGACGCTGCCAACCTCAACGCCGTACTTCGAGAGTTGCTCTTGTGGAAGTCGCTCCAGAGCGTCATAGGGAGTGTCGATCTCCTCGCCGTGGTCCTCGAAGAGCTCCTTGATTTCGTCCTTGATCGTCGCTAACGGCGACGATCTGCGGGGATTGATCGACGTCAGCAGCGGACAGTCAAGACGCTCGTGGCAGAACCCACGGTTGTCCTGACTGTCGAAGCCGGCATCAGCCAGTGCAGCCTGGAGTTCATCGGTGTCGTACCGCTCATCGAACTCCTCAATGAGCGGTTCGAACGCTGTCGTATCGTTCCGTTTGCCGGTCTCCATCGTGATGGCGACCGGCAACTCGCTTGCGGCGTCGACGACGAGAAACACCTTGTAGCCGTAGAACGAGCCTTCGTGTTTGCCCCAGCTCGCTCCTTCAACGTCGCCGTTTTCGATTTCGTCGCGTGTGTTTGCCCAGGCAGCAATGTGAGTGCCGTCGATGATGATGAACTCTCCGGCATGGTCGTGATCAGCGAGCAACTCCCCACACATCGACTGGAGGCAGTCACGGAGTTCGTCAGGCTGGAGGTCGTTGAAGGCCCGCCAGAGGGATGTCCCGTCGGGGACATCCTCTGGCTCAACGTAGTCGAGAGCCTCCCTGAACGAGTGATTGCGCCGAAGGCGGCGTTCGAGGGCGTCAAACGAGTCGCCCTCGAACTGCCGCAGGACGAGTGCAGCTGCTCGTTCAGGAGGGATGGATTGGATCTGTGAGACAGCAACCGAGAGGAACGTCGCAACGAGTTCATCTCGGTAGAGGTAGCCGTCTTCGGTTGGCTCTCCGGGTGTGACATCGGTCGGCTGGTCGGTGCAGCGTTGTGCCAGCTGGTCGTCCCTGCGGGACGGCCAGCTGTGGAGGTAGAGAGTCGTATTCTGCCAGTCAACGGCATGGATCTCTTGTTGTTCAGCGAGGTTACGGAGAGGCCGATAGCAGCGGCGCCCAAGAAGATCGTTGGCTTCGGCTGGCGTGAGTCCGGATGGACGCCTGAACGCGAGGTGTTTGAGCGTTGATTTGGTGTCTTCTTTGCGGTGGAAGACGGCAACGCCGTCGTCCACCTCAGGCCGCCAGAAGCCGTCGTGGGTTGATCGATGGCCAACGACGTGTTTGCTGGCGACGTATCTGCCGTCAGAGTTCAGCGAGGTGTAGAACGGATCTTCGGAGGCGATCTGATCGATATACCACGCTGGCACCGAGGTGCCAGCGCGGAGTTGCTCCTTGGAGGCGACCTCACCATGGGTGCGGAGGAGCTCACGAACAGCAATCTTATGGGTGGGAGTCGTATTTTTACTCACGTCGGATCTAGTAGTGGACATACTACCGATCCGACTTCTAATCTAGTTAAAGTGACTGTTCTTGATAGTAGTGACTACACTGCGATAGGTCGGAGCTAATTTCGAAACCGTGCAACAGGCTAAGTGAGTATGGAGCGCCGACAGATGCTCAAGACAGCCGGAATCCTCGCTACAGGTGGCGTAACTAGTCTCGCAGGATGTGGTTCTGGAAACGATAATGCTGAGGGCGGTGAACCGGCTACGACTGAGACAGAGGAGATCGATGGCTCGGGCAGTTCGAATACAGTCATGATGGTCACCGAGGGAAGCGAGTATTATTTCGATCCGATCGGCCTGTTCGTCGAATCCGGAGAGACAGTCACGTTCGAAATCAAAAGTGGAAGTCATTCGGCGACTGCCTACAAGGAAGGAACGAGTTCGGCATCGGTAACCCGGATACCTGACGGTGCAGAAACGTTCAATAGCGAAACGCTGAGTGAACAGGGCGCAACCTACGAGCACACGTTTGAGACCACCGGTACATACGATTACTTCTGTATTCCACACAAGACCCAGGGGATGCTCGGACGGATCGTCGTCGGCGAACCAGGCGGCCCTGCTGAAGGGAGTATGCCGTCGGACGGAGATGTTCCTGAGAGTCAAACCATCGTCGACCAAGGTAGCGTCTCATACAGCGAGTTCTCTGGATAGATTCCGAAGTCCGCATCCGCTGTGAACTCGACCGTGTGTCGTTCAGCGAGGGCGACGTTAGTGACGCCCATGTCATGTCTCGTCAGTATTGTATATAGGGTAACACAGCATTTCGACAATCGAACCCGAAACGATAGATGAGCTCTCATTGTATATCATCCTGTCGTATGAATTTCAACTCATCCCACTCGGCTGATCGTATCAACAAGACAAACAATTCCACAACTAGACGCCGAGTTCTTAAAACGAGCGCCGGTGTAGTCGCAGCCACAAGTGCTTTTCCGGTGCTAAGCGGAACACCTATGGAAATCCTGCTGGCTGAGTAAACCACCGTTGTCAGTATAGCTGTTAGGGTGATCCGAATTGTTGATACCCTTAAGCGTGGAAACCGCTGGAGAGCGTTGCTGTCTATCCTCACGCGGGCGGGGCTGGTGCGGTGCTGTTTATGGCTCTGGAATGATCACCAGCCGCTCATCGACCTCGAGTGCCCGTCAGTGAGGGACGCCGCTTAGGCGTCCCTCACGCACTCACCCCTGGTGGATCGTACACCTCCTTTCGATCAAGCATGTGGAAAATCGACACCAACAGTTTCCGTGCCGTTGCCACCATTGCTTCCTTCGAACTCTTGCGATTCGCTAAGCGATTGTAAAATCGACTCAAATACGTGTCTTGGCAGGTGTGAACAGCCACGTTTGTGCATTGGACGAGGATCCAACGTAACCCACTTGCTCCTCGTTTCGAGATGCCACCTTCGAACCGCGAGTCGCCAGACTCGCGGATCACCGGGTTCAATCCTGCGTAACTCACCACCTCTTTGTCTCGGTCGAACCGATCAATTTCGCCGAGCTCGGCGTATATCATCAGCGCTGAATAGTAGCTGACACCCGGAATCGACATGAGCAGCTGGGTCTCCTCCAGAGACCCAGCGCGCTCTTCGATTGTCGCTTCGAGCCGCTCGATCTCCTCGGTGAGCGTCTCGATTACTTCTAGATGCGCCGTCAGTAGTGCGTCCCACGGCGTTGAGAGCGAGAGTTCCCGCAGGAACTCTCGTCCCTCCACACTCAACGGCTTCACCTTCCGCGTGATCCCGTGATCGGCGAGCAAGCCATGGATCTTATTCGCGTACTCCGTTCGACTCTCGACCAACTTCTGCCGGCCGCGCACGAGTGCGCGGCACTCCCTGATCTCATCGGTTGGAACGTAGCTTTCGGGAACAGATCCAAGACGTACCATCCGCGCGAGTTCTTTGGCGTCAACGCGGTCGGTCTTCTTGTCTGAATCAGCGATGAGTTTCAACTTGCCAGGGTGAGCTACGGTCACATCCAGATACTCTGAAAGAGTATCGTGGATGGGGTAATAGTTGCTGGTAGCTTCGATTGCAGCTTCGCTGCCAGCGTACTCTTGGGCGATCTTGTCGAGGTTCGCGTTCTCGACGCGAACCTCTCGATCAATCTTCCCATTCTCGTCCATCACAGCAACCTGCGCATACCGTTTGTGGATGTCTATTCCGAGATACATGGGTTATCACTCTGGGACGTCAGTGCGTGAGGAAGAGAGACACCTATGCGGGCTTTCCCGGGTGCCGCGGCGCGCGGCACCCGGGCTGTAATGCCCAAGACTCGGCTTCCTTCGCACTTGGACCAGTCAGCAACACGTGCTCTCCGGCACGGTTCCGCGCTCGGTCTCATGCGCCCCATACTTGTCTCACGCTCTCATAGGGTAGCAGGATTTCCATCGAGTCAGCAGCTGCTCACTTTCCGGATCAGCTTGAACTTGATGTCAAACCTGGCTGTGCGGACAACCCTCTTGACGTACAGAACGACGATGACGTCCCAGTTGCTGTCCTCTCAACAGAATTCGTCGATGGAGATGGAGAGACCGTGATGTTCGATCCGACAGAGCGTGATGTTCGCTATCGGTTCGGTGCGCCCGACGCTGTGGAGAATGGTGCCGGTGCACGCCCTGTTCACAATGGCCATTGTACTGATGAAGGAACGCTCGTTCTCCATTTCCCGGTCGAAGACATGGATCTTGATGGCGATGAGACAACTGGCAAACTCCTCTGGGAACGTGACGAAACTGGCGAACACGGGTACGCCGGAACCGACGAAATCACTGTGACTAGTCCTTCCAGTGATTCTGCAAACGATCTCAGATTCCCACGATTCGAAAGATTCGCACCATTTTGAGATAGCTGAAATATCCGCCATAAGGAGGGAAGCAAAAGAAATAATGCGGGCAGTGTGTTGCATCTCTCTATCCTCACCGGCCACGTTCGAAGCTCAGAGAGGTATTAGGTTTGTTCATTTTTGATAGAGGGGGTATCTGTTGGTGATCCACTTCGATACACTGTATAAAGAATTACAATTGAAATGAGAAAATCGAAGCTATGTTCAATCAAATGATGGATTGTCATCGGAACGACTCCAAGAACGGTGCCAAGTCCGACAATGGAGCGAGCCACAAGCATCCCCAATACGAACGTAACTAAAAGGTAGCGGAGCGTCTGTCGTCTTGAGTACGCTATAAGACCGAGCCCAAACAAGACGATCGTCCCGACTACCGCAAGAACGATTATAAGAACGAGAACTGGGGCAAGTTGCGGATCCAGCCATTCGCTAGTACGAGAGCTTACAGCGAACATGGATGATAGGGGTTCGAGTGGTAGACTATCTATTCGCTTCGGTGCAACTCCTCTGGAAAGCCGGAAACACCGGGTAAATGATTGCGTTGATATCAAAAATTATGCGAAAGACGTTATCACTGTCATCCCGTTCGATAAAAATCAGCGAAAGCCATTATTCCACTGGCTCACTATCTTCGATATCAGCTTCCCTTCAAACCACTCCAAATAATCTTATGTCCGAAACGAGACAACAAATTCGAATGCATGTCAACGAAAACGTTGGTATACATTTCAACGAGCTCGTTAGGCAGTCAGAGTGTGCGCCAGGTCAGGTTCAGTATCATATCCACCGTTTAATCGATGAGGACGTTCTCATTCGTAGTGAATTCTATGGCCGAACCCACTACTATCCACCTCAATACGACGAGTGGGAACGTGGAGCACTTGCATTATTCCGACGTGAAACGGCTCGTGAAATTGTTGTCCATCTTATCGAACATGAATCGGCCGACCCCAACGAGACGGCCAAGGCGCTTGGTATTGCCCGAAGCACTCTTGAGTACCACATCACTCATCTTGTTGAACAAGAGATTGTCGAAAAGCAGTACAACACACGAAATCAGGTCACACTCTGTTTAGCCCAACCAGACCAAATTGGTCCGTTGCTGATGGAAGTGACGCCAACAGTTCCCGATCGATTCATTGACCGGTTCACAAGACTCGTCGACAGTCTGCTCGAACCATACTCTGAATGTCCGTAGCTGACGCGCTATACTGGAAGAAACGTGTTGATGTCTCCTTTCAAGTGAAGTGGGAGAACAAACCAGTTATCATATAGATTTAAATAATCATCTCTTGTCATTGGGTAGCAACCGACGAGAACTATTCACACCAATTAAGCCAGCAGAGACGATCGCGGCAAATATCACAGTTACGGGATTTAGAAGGCCGATGATTGCAATCGGAATGGTGATCGCATTGTAACAGAGTGCGAGCACGTTGTTCTGCCGGATCCGTGAGCGCGCGGCGTGTGCTAATTCGAATGCAGTCTCGACGGCTCCGAGGTGGTCCGTCGAAATCGCTATATCGGCAGCATCAGCTGCAAGTGCCGTTCCGCTTCCTAGTGAGATTCCAAGATCTGCTACCGCGAGTGCCGGGGCGTCGTTGGTTCCGTCGCCGACCATAGCGACGTTGTGATCGTTCGCCAGCCGACGGATCGTCTCTGTCTTTCCTGCTGGGGGAACGCCTGCAAACACCTGATCGACGGCTGTATGTCGGTCGAAGAACTCCGCCGCCTCTGCATCATCGCCGGTCAGAACGACCACGTCGACGCCGCGCTCGTCAAGTTGGTTGAGGGTCTCCTCCCAGTCCTCGCGTGGTTCGTCTCCGACAATCACGACGCCTTCGGCTCGGCCATCGCGGCCTACGATAACTGGCAGATGACCGAATCCGCGGGCCTGATTGACACGCTGTTCGATCTCTTCACTCACTATCCAATCCTCCGCAGCGAACAGGTCTAGTGAACCGACTGCAACTGATGGGCCGGTGACTGTCCCAGTGATCCCGGTCGCATGGCTCGAAAACTCCGAAACGGGATCGCTCTCTGGCTCCGCGATTGTATCGGGGGCTCCATCGGTTTCCGTCGGATCGGCTTGGTCTTCGGAACGACCGAATGCGGCGACAATGGCTTCAGCTGCTGGGTGTGATGCTCGACGCTCCAGCATAGCGACGTCTTGGAGAAGGTCCGCCGGCGCATTAGCCTCGAGCACCTCCATTGAACCCGTCGTCAGCGTCCCGGTTTTGTCGAAAACCACTACGTCGATTTCACGGAGCCGTTCGAAAATCGTTTCGTCGAAGACGATGATGCCATGCTCCATCATCATACGAAGACAGCTGGCGACCGAGAGGGGTGTTGCAAGCCCCAGTGCCCACGGAGAGGCGACTAAGAATACACCGAGCATTGCAAGAATCGTACTTGCTACTGAACTGGTCGAGACGTAAATACCGGCGCCAATACCAAGCGCCGCAAGAACGAGGAGCGGAGCGACAAATGTAGCTACCCGATCTGCACGCCGCTGGATCCTATGATCCGTACTCTGGATGTTCCACACGGACTGCATGATCCGGTCGATACTACTTGTCCGCGCTTCATTGACTTCGACGAGCGCGGCATCGTTTGTGACAATTGATCCTCCAAGGACGTCCTCACCAGGGGACCGCCTGACTGGAACCGACTCGCCAGTTACGATCGATTCGTCAACGGTACAGGCCTGATCAACTAGTGTTCCGTCGACAGGAATCCGTTCTCCCGTGCGGACCAACACTCGATCATCTGCCGTCACCTCCTTGACGGGAACGACGTGTGTCGTCCCGTCTTCGCTGTAGCGTCGTGCCTCGTCGACCTGCGAGACTGTGAGGTCCGTAAGACGTTCGAGCGCGCGCTGTTTGATCGACGTTTCATAAAAGGCGGCACCAGTGACAGCTGCAGCGACGACCAACGTGAGGTCAAAGAATACGTCATTCTCACCGGCGATGATCGCGACTGTACTATACAGGTACGCACTGCAGACGGTAAATGCGACGAGAAGATCCGTATTCGGCTGCTTCGTCCGAAGGCTGGCGTATGCTCCACGCAGTACCGGCAGTCCCGTGAACAGCAACACAAGTCCTGTGAAGCCAAGATAGAGACGTAGGA
The DNA here is from genome assembly GCF_003344565.1 of Saliphagus sp. LR7. NCBI lineage: Archaea > Methanobacteriati > Methanobacteriota > Halobacteria > Halobacteriales > Natrialbaceae > Saliphagus > Saliphagus sp. LR7. The sequence continues at coordinate 14,238 of NZ_QPND01000041.1, forward strand.
AGAGAGCACCGGAAGACCCCTGAAGTTGGAAGGAGTTCTCGTAGAGTTCGAGGAACGTCGTATCAACCATATCCGCCAGGTGGGCAGGGTACACGAGGACGGCGTAGGGGAGAAGAAGAAACGCCCCAAACAGGACGCCAGCCGCATAGCGAAAGCTAAGAAACTCATCTGATCGACGTTTGCGCATTCCCTCCATCTCTCTAGAGCGGAGTGGGGCGTCCGCCTCGGCCTGGCGAGAACCTGCAGCGTCGCCTCGTAGGTAAGCGTCGTAGCCGAGCGTGCTGAGCGCGTCTATGAGGTCCTGCTGGGCCACGTGGTTATCATGTTCCACACGCACGGTCTCGGTGACATAGCTGGCCGTCGCGTCGGCTACTCCGTCTAGCGCCGTTGCCCGGGACTCAAGGTACCTCTCGCAGGTCGCTGAGTGCATCCCATCAACCCGGAAGAAGGTCTGCTCTTGCTGGTCCGACTCCCTGGGTGGCGAGCTCTCGGTCGCTGGTGGAGACGTTTCGGAACAATCCGAGCCCTTGGTCTGGATCGATCCGTCAAGTGTCTCGTCAATTTCGCGGCAGCCCTGCGAGCAGTACCACTCGTCGGACGGAGCGTCCGCAATTCCTGAGCCAAAGTCGACTGGCCGACCACATAGCTCGCAGGTGGCATCGGGATGTGTATCGTCCATCGGTGAGGTTCGCACGTGTGTCGGTCTCAGAGATGGGGACGGAAACGTGTTTCCGAAGCGGGTCAGCCTGGCCTCATCCGTCTTTAGTTAGTCCTACTTCCGCGGTTCAACATCTTCACGCTCTCAGACTGTGGCGTTTCGACTATTTAAAACCGGCGTGAGCCGGTAGTGACGGCCTGATGTCTGTGACCTCTAAGTCGGCAGATAGGCCGTCACCGGATGCAACGGACGCCAACAACTTCAACTCTGCCGAAACTGTCGCCGATGAGTTGTACTCGCTGCTCGCCGCAGGCGACAGCGAGTCCATTGCTCAGGAGTTCGATATCGGCATCCACACCGACAAACACGACTTCGACAACCACCTCAAAGTAGCCATTCGTGAAGGACTTGATCCATCTAGTTCGCTCGCCGAACTCGCCGATAAGACCGCTGTTGATGACTCTCTTGACAAAATGCCCGAGTCACGGTTCTCCGAACTCACGAACGACCGCGACTACCGCGCGGTCGTTCGCATGCTGTTCGCGTTGCTCCACACGCCACAGCTGTATCATCAGCGTGCTGTCCAGCGAAAACGCCTGGAGTGGCTTACACGAGGGGTAATTGCTGTCGACGCGATGCTTCGTTGCGGCGCAAAGTAATGGCGGTCTCACCCCTGTTTCCGGCTGGTTTCCGTTAGATTTGTGGGGAAATGGACGCCGTCTTGCGATATGAGGTCGAAACGATCGACTATACGACAGTATAAGAATCTTGCCAAACAATACGTTGACAATCCGGACGAACCCGCTGCGC
>NZ_QPND01000042.1:0-14578 GCF_003344565.1 Saliphagus sp. LR7
AGTTTTCCCAGTCGAGTTAGACTCATAAACGGCCTCAGAGTGCCTAAGTCTTGCGGTTTCGAGTCTCTGCCTACCGCTTAGACCCACGACTGAAGTCGTGGGCTTCCGCTTAATTCGTGTCATCGGTCAGCCAGCACCTCCGCGCGAACGAGGGTATCGGCCTCGAGTAGTTGCTCGATGACGTGGGCGTCCGCTTCGAGGGCTTCGAGGTGGTCACGGAGCAGTTCGGCCGTGCCCGGATCGCCCCGTCGTTCTGCAAGCGCGATGTGGTCGCGCAGACTGACGATCAGGGTCGCATACCCCTCGAGATCGCCGTCCAACGACGCACGAATATCGTAGAGGTTCTCGGCCTCGAGGTGGACGTCGGCCCGTTCCTGAATCGTCGGGGGCGTGTTCGGCGGAATCCCTCCGAGTTGGACGATTCGAATCGCGAGGTCGTCGTTGATCTCCCGCACACGCTTGTAGGCCTCTTCGAGGAAGTCGGCGACCGCCTCGTGTTCGGCGCCCGCAGCAGTCCAGTAATGCTTGCGAAGCAGGTAGAACAGGTTGAACGATCCGGCGTGGTCGACGCTCAACGCCTCGATGATCGCTTCGGCAGCCGCGGGGTCGATCCGGAGCGGGTTCTCCACGATAGTGCCCCACTCCTGACGGCGCCCGCTCGCACCGGTCTCCCGAACGAGTGGACCGCGTTTCTGTGTCATTCAACTCACCCGGTCAGTGGGTCGCTTCCTCGAGGGTGAGCGTGTCGTCCTCGAGGTAGTGTTCGAAGTGGTGGCCGTCCTCTTCGAGGGTGACGAGGATCTCCCGGAGGATCTCGGCGGTGGTGTAGTCGCCGAGGTTCTCGGCGAGTTCGATGCTCCCGCGCAGCGACTCGATGATGTCGCCGTACATCTCGAGGTCGTTCTGGAACATCGTCCGGACGTCGTAGACGTCCTCGCCCTCGAACTCCACCGTTGCCCGGTCCTCCAGGTTCGAGGGTCCCGAGACGGGAACGCCGCCCAGCGCCTGGGCGCGCTCGGCGATGACGTCCGCGCCCTCCTCGACGTGCTTGTAGGACTCCTCGAGGAACTCGTGAAGGGGAAGGAACTCCGAACCCTCGACCACCCAGTGGTGCTTTTTGAGCTGGTGGTAGAGCACGTACGAGTTCGCGAGCTCGGTGTTGAGCGCGTCGACGACCTGTTCTGCCTTCTCGCGGTCGAGCCGGAGCTCGTTTTCCTCGACGCTGCCGGTCCGTTGACGGATGGTCGTCTGTTGAGAATGTATCACGGACGGAAGTGGTCGCTCCACCGTCTTATACCTTTCAGGTACTGCACATTTTTGGGATGCCTAAATCGGTGTGTAGAGCTTCTCAGTACCCAACATTCAGAAGTGACACGGACCCTCCACGACGGGGTAGGTCCTGCCATCCGCCGATTAAATGGTCACTTATTCCTGTCAGTCTATCCATTACAAGGTAAGACATTCTCGTCGGGCCGAGTGCGTCATGGTAGAGAAAGACGCGGACTATGTCACGATGAATCGACGGGGCTATCTCAAAGGGCTCGCAGCAAGCAGCGCTGGCGTTGGCGCACTGTCGGTCGCGACCGGCAGCGCACGTGCGGGCTCGGGCGATGAACAATCAGCGGAGGACACACACGACCTCGACGGCGACGAACTATACCTGGTCTTCGGTGCCGACTCATCCGAACGAGATCTCGACGGCTGGGTCGACGATCACTGTGCGGAGATCAACGGGAACGGCCAAGAGTCGCTCGCGAGCGTCATCCAGTATCAGGACGTCTCCCAGCTCAACGTCACCCAGCAAGGCTACGCCGTCAGTATCGCGATCGACGGCGGCGAGGCGACGGCGATCCAGGAGGCCGAACAGAGCAACGTCAACACACAGGAGGGCACTGCAGAATCGATCGCGATCGACGAAGAGACCCGAGACGAGACGTTCACCGATCCGACCACCGTATACGTCGTCTTCGCCGAAGAGACGGGGACCCGAACGTTCACCGGCTGGGTAGCCAAGGAGGACAGCTACCAGAACGAACAGTCCGCCCGGGCGACGATCGACCAGGATCAGAAGGTCGACCAGCTGAATTACAGCAGCCAAAGCGCTGCGGTTGCGCTCGCCGAAGACTGTAGCCACGCACAGGCCTACCAGCAGAGCTGGCAGACCAACGAGAACTACCAGCACGCCGACGCCGTTGCCGCCGCCATCGGCGACGCCGACGAACAGACGGCCGATGCCGAGGTCGAACAGGCCCAGGAGGTCGGACAGCTCAACGTCAGCGAACAGGGCGTCGCCATCGCGATCGCCGTCGGGAAAGACAGCGTCGCCGAAGCCTATCAGCAGAGTTCACAGACCAACCTGAACGAACAGGTCGCCGAAGCAGCAGCGATCGCCTTCGATGCGAGATCGATCACCGACGTTCTCGACTGTGGCGATATGGTCGGTGAGCTTCCGGAGGACGTGGTCTCGCGGTCGGACACCTGTAAGAACCAGTCGAACACGCAGGAGGCGTCCGCCGATATCGTCCAGGGCCAGCAGGTCGGCCAGGAGAACATCAACCTGCAGAACGCGGCGGTCGCGGCTGCCACCGACGACAGCTCCGCGACGGCCCGGCAGGTGAGCTACCAGGCCAACTTCAACGCGCAGGTCGCGTCAGCCGAGGCCCTCACCGTCGAGGAGGGCAGCGCAAACGGCCGTGCGGTGCTCAACGGAGCGAACGCCAGCGAGGATCAGGCCTGGGCGCTCGCCTACGAGAACGGGGACGTCGACCAGCAGACCGCTGCTGCCGAGATCTCCCAACTCCAGTTCGTCCAGCAGCTGAACGTCAACGAACAGCTCACGGCAATCGCGATCGCCGGCGATTCCGGCGAGGCGACCGCAGAACAAGTGAGCTACGAGACCAACGAGAACATCCAGCTCGCCGAGGCACGGGCAGCCAGCGTCGGGAGCGGTGACAGCGATTGTGACAAGAAAAAGGACGGCAAGGACAAGAACGGCAAGGACAAGAACGGCAAGGACAAGACGGATAGCTGGAATCGACAGACGGCCGGGAGAGCCATACCCTATCACACGATGAGGTGACATCCTCCTCGCCGTAAACGAGGAGGCTTTCCCTGCATGGGGAATACCAGTTAGAGATGACATCCTCCCCGGCGTGAACGCCGGGGTTTCCCGTACTGCGGTGGGATATTATGGTTCGCGGTCGGCGACCTGTTCTCGCGGGGCAAACCGGCCCTCGCTCCGATCGAACAGGCGAACCGCTGGCTGTGCCATCCAGCCGTTATCCCTATCACCGCCATCCGTGGCGAGATTCGGGAGTACCTTTCGTCTGATGTTCTCGGCACCGTTCACGTCGGCGTTGGCGACCGTTCCACAGCTGTCACAGACGTATAACCCACGCCCGACGCGCTGGTTGCCGTCTTTCATCTCACACGCCGAACACGTCTGTGAGGTAGCGCGCTCGGGCTCTCGAACGACTTCGATACCCGCACCCTCTCCCTTGTATTCGAGCATCGACGTGAAGCGGTCAAACGCCCACCCGTGAAGGTCGAGGTTGCCGTGGTCGCCCCAGTTGCGGGCGTCACCGTTCTCGTCGTCGCGGATACCACCGAGGTCGCCGATGACGATCGTGCCGACACCCCTCTCGACACACTCTGAAACGATGTGTTTCGAGAGCGCGTGCAAGAAGTGGCTTCGACGTTCGGTCTGTTTTCGGTCGAGTCGGCGTGCCTCCCGAGAGGAAGAATCGTCGCACTTCGCCCGCTCTTTGGTGAAGTAGTAGCTGTCCTCTTTGAGCGCGCCACCGGGGTACAGCGTGGCTTCGTTGCCATACGAGACGGTGGCGAAGTTGCATATCCCGAGATCGATACCAGCCGTTCGGTTTCCAGGTGATTCGGTCTCGATCTCATGCCGACAGACGATATGCAAGCACCACTCGCCGCGTTCGTAGACCGCACGAACCAGTTGGACGTTCTCGATCTCAACGTCCGGTCGGGTTTCGTATTCGCACAGGAGGAAGTCCGACCAGTGGGCCTTGAGGTTCCGCCCTTTCGAAAGGCGGAGACGTCCGTTCGTGGCGTCGTGCGTGAAGCCGTCTTCTTTGAACGTGACGGTCGAGCGTGGGTGGTCGTCGCCGTGTTTTCGGTAGCCGGGCGGATTCGCGTTCTGGTTCCCGTTTTGGCGGTGGCCGTACCACGAGGTGAACGCCTCAGACAATTCTTCGAGAACTGCCTGACTTGACTGTGCGTTGAGGTCAGCGTAGCGTTCGTGGCTTTTGAGGTACGACTTGAGCGCGCCTTCGCCGGGAATCGTCCCCGTTTCGTCCCAGATGCGCCCGATGGTCCACCGGGCGACATTCCAGAGTTTCGAGGCGGCGAATCCGAGCGAGTCCAGACCGTCACGGACCTGTTGGTAGTTGCGTATGGACGCAACGTGGGTCCGGGTGACGGTCCTTTTCGCCATACATAGCTTATGTCATCGTTTAAACTTACAGGTTGGCCGTGCGCGGTGAAAGTGAATATCCGGCCAGCGATAAACGGTGATTGCATTACGGAGTGTACGCGAGTCACGCCCGACCTTCGGCCTCCGGCCTCAGGACGGGATTCTCTCGCTGTTGACAGATAGATTTTTTCGACGTCTCACTCCGCTGAGCGTTCCGACGCAAAAAATGAGGACGGCTGGTCGGACGACTTACTGCTTCTGGTTGCTGTCCTGGTCGACGTCAGCGATGTTCGTGCTGACGGCGGTTGCACTCTGGGAGTTGGCGTTGATTTGCGTCACGCTGTTCGAAGCGTCCGCAAAGCCCTGGTAGCTCAGCGCGACAGCGGTCTGGTCGCCATCGTTTACGTTAGCTTGTGCGCTATACTGGATCTGGGTCACTTCAGCATTGGACTGCTGAAAGACCGCAGCACCCTGCTCGGACTCCTGTTTCTCGTCGTCTTTGTCGTGGTGATCGTGGGCAGCGGCCGTGCCGGCCAGGCCCCCGAACACGAGGGTCCCGAGCAGTGCAAGGGTCAGGAGTGCGGTGAATGTTCGTTTCATGGATCCGCACGACCACCCACCTCGAGCAAGTATTTAATTCCCTTTTGCACTCGCTTGTTTAATCAGCGGTCCTAATAAATAATATTCGCTTGAATAACCCCACGTAGAGGCGGTCGGTCGAACGGCCCTGCGCTCCAGGCGTTCCACACGAAACACTGCCCTTTTCCGTATATAGCGGTCTCAATTACTTCCCAGACCTCCGGAGAGACCGATCCGAACGCCACGGGCCGATTGCAGCCAACGAACCCAAGTAGCCGACTCCCCGAGGGAGGCCATGAGCTGGACCGAAGCGGACGTCCCCGCCCAACACGACCGCACGGTCGTCGTCACCGGGGCCAACAGCGGGATCGGCTACGAGACGGCGCGAGTCCTCGCCGAGCGCGGCGCGACCGTGATCATGGCGTGTCGAAGCACCGACCGGGGTCGGGAGGCCGCCAAACGAGTTCAGTCGACGGACGTCCCCGGCACGCTCGTCGTCGCCGGCCTCGACCTCGCGGACCTCGAGTCGGTCCGGACGTTTCCGGATCGACTCGCCGACGCCTCGATCGGTGGCGCGTCCGTCCCCACGATCGACTGTCTGATCAACAACGCGGGCGTGATGGCGATCCCCCGCTCGGAGACCGCGGACGGTTTCGAGACGCAGTTCGGGGTCAACCACCTCGGTCACTTCGCACTCACGGGAGTGCTCCTCGGCCATCTCGCCGCGGACGCCCGCGTCGTGACCGTCTCGAGCAAGGCCCACGAGGGCGGCGAGATCGACTTCGCGGACCTCAATCACGAGGACGCCTACGACAAGTGGGGCGCGTACGCCCAGTCGAAGCTCGCGAACCTCCTCTTTGCGTACGAACTCGACCGTCGGCTCGAGGCCGCGGAGATGGACGTCACGAGCGTCGCCTGTCACCCGGGGTATGCCGACACGAACCTCCAGGCCCGCGGCCCGAAAGCGGCCGGCTCGAAACTCCGGCTGGCCGCGATGGGCGCGATCAACGCCATCGTCGCCCAGTCGGCCGCCGACGGGGCGCTCCCGACGCTGTACGCCGCGACCCACCCGGAGGTCGAAGGCGGTGCCTACTACGGCCCCGGTGGCCTCTTCGGGATGCGCGGGGCCCCCGAACGCCAGGAGTCGACGGAGCGCTCTCACGACCGGGAGACCGCACGCGCCCTCTGGACCGTCTCCGAGGAGCTTACCGGCGTCGAGATCGAGATCCCGCCCCGAACGGAGGGCTGGAGCGTGCCGGGACTCGGCGCCCTCCGTCGATAACGAACGGTCGCTAGCCGCGGCCGCGAGCCCGATACCCAGTCACGGGTCCCTTCTCGCGTCCCCGAGCGTCCCCGAGCGTCGCTGTCGTGAGCTTTCTCGAGAGACTGAACATCGCGTCCGCCTGGCATCAGGCCCCGGAACGCGCGTGACCGAACGGTCGCTGTAGTCAGGGCCAACCGTTCTCCGCGGCCCCCCTCGGCGAGCCCGTGGAGCCGGCGTTTCTCGTCCACAGAGCGATCGTGGCGCTCGAGGCATCCCTCGTGGGTGTCGAACGAGGAGAGCATCACGACCACCGGCGATCGCTACTCCTACCCGGCTCTTTATCTCGGTCGCCGAGCGCGCTCCCGGGTATGGACAGCATACCGATCGGATCGCCAGTGGCCCGGGTCCGGACCACGTTCGACCGACGGCCGACCGCGTCCGTGAGCCACGAGTGAGAGGATCGAACGGCGGATTCGGCCGCCTGGACGCCGCAGGCAGGGCATCCCAGAACCCGCGACGGTCTCAGACGCGGTCGAGCCGGAGGCATCCATAAGATGGCTGCCGGGGACACACGGTCCCAGCTCCGACTGTTTCGGAATCAGGGGTTCGCCGCCCTCGCGGTGATGAACTTCGTGCGGGGGATGGCGTTCGCGACGATCATCGTCGCGCTCGCGCTCTACGCCGATCTCTTCGAGACGTCCGGCTTCGTCGCGGGACTTTTCGGCACCGCCTACGCGTTCGTCCGACTCGTGCTCGTCGTCCCCGTCGGGCGCTGGATCGACGTGCGAGACGCCAAACGGCTCCTCGTGATCGGGTTGGTTCTCCAGGTCGTCGTGCTGGCCGGCTACGTGTTCGTCGAGTCGGCGCTCCAGCTCGTGGGCATTCGGGCCTTCCAGGGAGTCAGTTCGATCACGGTCTATCTCGCCGGGACGGCGATCGTGGGGAGTCTCGGCCCCGAGGGTGACCGGGGACTCTGGGTCGGCACCTATCAGAACGTCACCGCGTTCTCGAAGCTGTCGGGCGACCTGCTCGGCGCCGGCCTCCTGTTTTTCGTCGGCTTCGAGTCGACGTGGGCGATCTTCGTGGTCCTCTCGACGCTGTCGGTCGGCTACGTGCTCAAACATCTGCCCGCGGAGCCGGTTCCGAGCGACGACTCGAGTTCCACTGCCGGGAAACTCCTCGGGCTGTTGAAACGGCGGGCAATCATGGCGCTGGTCGCGTTTCGGTTCTCGTTCAGCTTCTGCAAGGAGGCTGTACTCATCTTTCTCCCGGTCTTCGCACGCCTCGAGTTCGGGATGAACGCGCTCCTGATCGGGGGCATCCTCGCCGGGGGACGGTTCACGAAGTCGATCTCACAGGGCTACATCGGCCAGCTCGGGGATCGGGTCGGACGGCTCCACTGGTTTATCCTGATGGGGATCGTGCTGTATGCGATCGGAACGGCGATGATCCCGCTGGCCGTCCACGCCGACGAGTTCATCGACCCGGTGGCGCTGACGGTCGCCGGACGCGAGGAAACCATCCCCGGCGCCTTTTTCGTGCTCTTCTTCTGTTACGTGCTGCTCGGTATCGCGGACAGCCTGCGGATCCCGACGAGCGTAACGATGTTCGTTCGGGAAGGAGAGTATCAGGACGCCGTCGGGAGCAGCATCTCGCTGCGGAGCCTTTCCTGGCAGATCGGGGCCACGATCGGGCCGGTCGCCGTCGGCGTGATGACGGACGTCCTCTCGTATACGGCCGCGTTCTGGGCCGCCGCTACCCTCGCGCTCTGTGCGGGCGTGTTGTTCGCGACGTTGTATCGGGACGAACCGCCTCCGGAGTGAGCGAGCGCACGCGAACCGGGCGATACCTCGGGTCGAACCGCGACCCGCATGAGTGAACCGCCTCGGGGTCAAGCCCCGAGGCACTCGGCCTGCTCCGCCTGTAGAGCGCTTACTATGCAGAGACCAAGAGATCGCAGCCGAGTCAGCTTTGGAGGATAGCGCGGAGCCCCCTTCCTCACCGAGCGGCAAGAGTGGTCTGCGCGACGTTTGAACATCCCTTCATGGAGGTCAGGGCCCACGGGATGACGAGATGGAGTTTGCAGATCTGGAACGCTCAAAGGTTACGCCAATCACTCCGTCCTCGCACCCTATACTCGGGAACGACGACCGCGAACGGGTTCGATTCCCGTCCCTCAATTGAGGGTAGAGCGTGAGAACACCGGGAATTGAATCGGCGGGACAATCCACGCGGACGGTCGAAGGTGGGCCTGAAAGCCCCCGCTCGAAGCGTGGACGGGAAGAGGAAGCCGGGCCGCGTCCATGCATGGGGTCGCGGGGCACAATGTCGTTGCGGTAAAGCCCCGCCCTCAAGGAGTGACCGACCGCCGCAAGGCGGGAGGGTGCGAGTAGGGCGGGGTAGTTTATCTGTGGTCGTTTCGATCGGAGACGCCGTAATCGACATGGACGAAGGGCGTACTCGACGACTCTGGCGCCGGGGTCCCGTTCCAATCGACGAGATGTACGTTCGCCATCTCTCCCGAGAAGCGGAATCGCTGGACGCCGGTCTCGATCACTCCTTCGGCCGCCCGTCCGGAGACGATCGTCCCGTCTTCACGGGATTCGGTGTCGATCTCCTCGATGGCTCCATCGATGCTAATTTCGTAGTTTGCTGGAACTCCGCGACCGATGACTGTGATTTGATTTGGTAGGTTGCTATTGGATGCCATGCTCCGACGAGCCCACCCCGCCACCATAATGCTTCCTGTTGACAGATTAGTTGAATGAGAGGACCGTATCGAGCGGCTGAATCTGCGGCTCCGTCACATCTCGACGTACTGCTCTTCCCACTGTCGCCGTTCCTGGATCGCCTCTTCGCCTGCCTCCGTGATGGTGTAGTAGTTCGTCCGTCGGTCGAGTTGGCCTTTCTCGACGAGGTCTTTGTTGACAACCGTATCGAGATTTGGATAGAGCCGTCCGTGATTGATCTCCGTCTCGTAGTACTCCTGGAGTTCCTCGCCGATCGATTGGCCGGAGGGCTGGTCGAATCCGCTGATGACATAGAGGAGGTCACGTTGGAAGCCGGTCAGATCGTGCATGAAACGCTGTTGTCCCACTACGAGATATTGTTATGTACTAGCAAATACGCTGTCAGCGACGCCTATTACTCCTCTAGGCGGATAGTACTACCGAACAGAGGTACCGTTCGACAGTCCCCACCCATCCGTCACGGGATCGTCTGGAGAGGCCGATCGGAGTCATCGTGGAAACAGTCCGTGCTCGAGAAGGTGCCGCCCTCGACGACGTACAACCCGTTCGAGAATCAGCTTTGGCGGATAGCGCGGAGCCCCCTTCCTCACCGAGCGGCGAAGCCGCGAGTAGGGCGGGGTAGTTTACTCGCTGTCCGCCCGTTGGCCCGCGCCGCCAGGTCGTAGGTCCCGAGGGTGGCGTCGGCCGTATACCACCTCACACCATCCGCGTTACCCGCCCGGTCGATCCACCACTCCCCGAAGACGAGGTCAGTGGAGACGTCGGACGCCGGTTTGGGCGACCAGTCGGCCCGGAACAGCGGCGCGTTCTCGTGCCAGTGGATCTCGTCCCAGAGCCCCCACATGACGGAGGCGTCGACGGCGGGGTGGGCTGAACACGGTCTTCAGAAACCGACGGAGGTACGCCACCTCCATGGCCTCGGTCCACCCCTCGACCCATTGGCGTTTTCAGCCACCAATGAGACACGCCGAACGGACCGATTGTCCACATTGAAGGATCAACATTTGTAGAGGTAGTGCCGATCATATTTTCAATGAAAACCTCAACAGGTGTCGTACTCGGTGATCACGATCGAGGGGACGAGGGCGGCAAAGCGATCGAGCGCTGTGCTCAAGCGGACAGCGATATTACTATCCCAGCCGATGGACAGTACCCGCGTATGCAGGACCAACGCGTGCTCGTCACGGGCGGAGCGGGCTTTATCGGCTCGAACCTCGCGACCCATCTCGCTGCCGACAACGACGTGATCGCCATCGATGACGAATATCTGGGTACGCCCGACAATCTCACGAGCGATGTCGACTACCGTCCGGTGGGCGTCCTCGACGACGACCTTCCCACCGATGTCGACGTGGTCTTTCACCTCGCCGCGCTCTCCTCGTACGCGATGCACGAGGAGGACCCGACGAGGGGTGCCCGCGTCAACGTCGAAGGGTTCGTCAACACCGTCGACCAAGCGAGACAAGACGGCTGTGACACCGTCGTCTATGCCTCGACCTCCTCGATCTACGGGAGTCGCACGGAGCCCTCGCCCGAGGAGATGCCCGTCGCCGTGAACACGGGCTACGAGGCCTCAAAACTCGCCCGGGAACGATACGCCGAGTACTTCCACAATCACTACGACATCGCCACCGCCGGCATGCGCTTCTTTTCGGTGTATCAGGGCTACGAGGGCGCCGAGGGCCACAAGGGCGAATACGCCAACGTCATCGCCCAGTTCGCCGACGACATCGCTCACGGGCGCTCCCCAGAGCTGTACGGTGACGGCACCCAGACGCGAGACTTTACTCATGTTGAGGACATCGTCCGCGGGCTCGAGGCCGCCGCCGACAACCGACTCACTGGTGTCTACAACCTCGGCACGGGCGACCCCTACAGCTTCAACGAGCTCGTCAACCGGCTGAACGATCAGCTCGAGACCGACGTCGACCCCGAGTACGTCGAGAATCCGATCCCCGAGGACGTCTACGTCCACGACACCTGCGCGGACATCGAGAAAATTCGCGACGAGGCCGGTTGGGAACCACAGATTGATCTCGAAGAGGGTCTCGAACGAGTCTGTGCACCCTACCGGTAAGATGAAGAACCGCTCCGGAGCCGATCAACCACAGAACTATCCCGCTGGGAAGCCTCCATTCGGGGATGGCAGACGACAAGCGTGGCCGAGAGAAGCAAGCGCGCGACGCTGACAGACGCCAGCGACAGCGCGACATTGCCGCGGACCTGGAACGAGGAGACGAAACAGAGCCGCCGGTTGACTCAGACGAGTTCGCCGATCTCGGTTCGGAACTCGAATCGCTGACATTCCCGGCAGCGGGGTCGGAGGTCGTCGCGGTGATCGGCGACCGCGAAGTCAATTCGGGCGACAGGGGCTACACTATCGAGGAACTGGTTCCGGAGACGGATGCAGTGACGTTCGACTCTCCGTCTGCCGTCCGAGCGCGAGTCCAGCGGCCGACGGTCGCCGCGGCCATGAAACGAGTCGTGGAAGCCAGCGAGACGCTTCCGGACGCGGATCTCAGTGAGTCACAGCGTGAAGCCTACGAGAAGACGTTTCGGGAACTCAAAGCGATCGACGCCGATGACGACGATGAGGGAGTCCACGTCATCAGCGACTGGATCGTCGAGCGAATCCGTGACAAAGAACAACTCCCGGGGTCCCGATCGGTACGCCGGGAAGCGGCGAAGTTCTGCCGGACGAACGGGTACGAGATCCGAAACGACGAGTGGCTCGGCATCTAGACGGCCTGCGGGCACCCGCCAGAGTCGAGAACCGACAGAACCCGACACACAAGACGCTCGAACACGTCCATCCGCATATGGATCTCGACGAAGCCACCGTTCGGGAGCGGTGTACCGACGCCGTCTTCGAGCGCGGCCGGAACTACCGGACGGAAGGGCGGATCCAGCGCTGCGAGCGGTTCGAGGACGTCGTTACCGCCGTCGTCCGGGGGTCGAGTGCCTACGACGTTCGCGTCGACCTCGAGGAACCGATCGAGACGCGGTGTACCTGCCCCTACGAGGGAGCGGGCGCGTGCAAACACGTCGTTGCGACCCTGCTCGAGGTCATCGCCGACCCGCCCGCCGACGAGAGCGAGGGGATCGAGACCCTCCTGACGACTGTCCCGGCCGACGACCTGCGGGCGTTCCTCGACGACGTGCTCGCAACGAACCCGGAGATACGCGAGCAGTTTCGTGCTCGGTTCGGCGACGACAGCCCGTCGGTCGAGGAGCACCGCGAGGCGGTCGAAGCACTGTTCGACGAGCACACCCGGGAGTACCCCGTCGTCACGGAGGCCATCGACTTCTCGCACCTCTTCGAGCTGGCCGACCAGTACCGCGAGCGCGAGCGCTACCTAGCTGCTGCAACCGTCTATCTCGCGGTCTTCGAAGGGATCGACGACAACGAGTATCGCATCGATGCCGCCTACGACCACTACGCCCAGCGCCTTCGGGGTGCACTCGAGGGCTACGTCGACTGCGTGCTGGCGGCTGACCCCGATCCCGACACGATCGACGAGTACGCAGGGGTCCTCGCGGAGCAGGCCTCGGTGGAGCCGTCGGTCAACGCCGAGCAGTTCCGAGGGGCACTCGAGGAACTCGACGGCCGGCGGTGAGTCGGCGACAGCGAACGGGATCGAGACCGCCCCCGACCCCTGTCCCGGAGTCCCGAGGAGACGCAAGTCGGGACCGACACCCGTTCCCTCTGTTGGTCTCCACTCGAAACACGTCGCACGGCCGTCAGACGGTTCTCGATTTGCCAGTTTCTCCACGTGTTCCACGGGAACCGTGATCTCCAGTCGTCCCACTCGAAACGGACCGTCTGACGGGCGACAGCCAGGCGTCTGACGGATCGCGTCGCAGCGAGGACCGACGCCGGCACGGCCACTCCAGGACGAGTTCGTCCATCAATCGGCTGGCTCGGACGTCGGTGACCTCCCGAACGCGTCTTTAACGGTTACGGCCGTATGCCCCAAGAGTTCGCGAAGGCTTCCCGATCGGGAGACGAACAGCCCGAGTCCGAGGAGGATGTAGACGCCCGTGAACACGTACAGGAGAGAGAGGCTGAGCGTTGCTTCGGTCGCGCCGGCGTACGCCTGGATGACGTAGAACTCGGCGGCGACCTGCGAGACGAACAGGACGAGCAACACCACCGCTTCACGGGCGCTAATCTCGAAATTCATCAGGATGGCGATGGCGAAGAAGCTCTGTGCGGCGGTGATCCAGATCTCGGCGGCTTGCTTCTGATCGAACGAGAGCGTCCCGATATGACCCACCGCGAGCGAATAGACGACGGCGAGCGTCCCGATCAGGAGCGTCCACTGGTTGAGCTTCGAGGAGATGAGCGCGTTGAAGCCGGCGGTCGAGCGCGCCTTGTTGACGAGATAGATGACGACGATGAGCTCGGGGCTCTCACTGGCTAGCGGCGCGAGCCACTGGATCATGAAAAACGGCGGGATCCCGAGTCCCGTTCCCAGCTCCTCAAGGCCCAATGCAAACGGGTGGACCGCCTCGAAGATAACCAGCCCCGAAAAGGCAAACAGACCCAGTACGACCGCGATCCGGGGCGCCTTCGGGTACGTCTGGAAGTACGCCGGGACGCCGACGTGGGCGTCGCCCTCCTCGACGTCGCCACGAACGACGATGCCGAGATAGAGCACATAGAGGCCCACGAGGACGACCGTATCGACGACCCCGATCCCGCCCCCCAGCGGGATGAACAGCGCGTAGACCGTCGCGGCGAGCAGGAAGACGATTTCGAGGGAGATGTCGCGGTCGATCCGGACTGCATCCGCGAGGAGTCCGGGGCGTTGAACCACGGCCGAGTCGCGCACCTGGTTCGCTCGGTAGATCGTCAGCAGCGCGATTCCGGCCCAGCCGATCCCGATAAGGATCCGATTTGCGCCGGTCATATTCGCGATCGCGAGGTTGGCCGCCTCGACTCCGCGCTCGGTTCCCTCGAACGCCCCGGCCTCCCACGCGTAGAGGGCGTCGACGGCGTACTCCGGTGCGACGGCGAGGACGGCGAGGACGGCGATCGCGAACGCCGTCGGGACGTCCTTCTCCGCCGTTTCCGCACCCCATGCGAGCAGAAACGCCGCGCCGAGAATCGCGAGCCCGCCGACGAGAACCGCAGTGAGCGGGACGACGTTCGCCGTCGGATCGAGATGAAAGCCGCGGGTGACGAACAGCGCGACGAACGGCAGCGTCAACAGACAGGCGCCAGCGACCGCGACGAGCGGGTGACGGAGCCGCTCAGACATCGCTCCTCCAAGGAAGGGGATCGGCCATGAGCTCGGTCGGGTCGGCCCGAGGTGAGAGAGAGGGCTTGACATCCTCCACACGACTGAAGTCGTGGGATTCCTCGCGCTCGGGGCCGGTCACGCTGACCACCCCGACGGAGGCAACTTCCCAACCCCAGTGGTTGGTCCCGGTTTGTAGGCAGTGCGTCGAGGCGATGAACGCATGGCAACGTCAGTCCGAACGCGTTCGGACTGCCTCGCTAACACCCCACGGGCGGTGCCATCAGCCACACTCAATCGGGCA
>NZ_QPND01000043.1:0-13818 GCF_003344565.1 Saliphagus sp. LR7
GAGATCGTCTCCGAGGCTGTTGACGACAAAATTAAGCAGGTGCTCTTCCTCTACCTTGTTGTCTGCTTGGGTAGGCTTCACACCGCATCCAAGCAGACGCTTACTCTAACCCGATGTGATCGACTGAGTCTAGTTCTACTCGCTTTGGGTACGGCAGAACTCGGCGGTGCTATCGATATATTTCCTGTAGTTGGCTACATTCTCGTCCTCTGGATAATTGCCCTTCTCATGTGGTTATACGGAAGATAGCAATCGTAACTGAAATCCATCTTCGAGCGAGTGCTCTCGTTCGGCGATATCCGCATATACACCGCCGGGACGAGTACGGAAGATATCACGTTCCAGGATGTCCCCAATCCGGTGCGGATCAAACCTACACTGACACGGCTACTCGATGAACAATGTCCTCAAAGAGACGATCTTCAGATGATCGATGACCCCCCGCAAGAAACAGGGGATGACCAACTCCGAACACAGTACTTCGATCAGCAAGACCCGAGTAATCCAAGCATTGGAGAATCAACGTTCCTCAAAACACTCGAACCGGAGAGATCAATCTCACAGCCCCTATACCACCCCCAATCAGTATATCCAGTAATACTGCCCAGTGTTACTGGTCAAAATGCGCAGTATGATCGGACAGTCTGACGAGTATTTATGTGGGTGGGGCAAGATTATTAGATTAGATGATACCGTACACGGTTTGGTCGGAGGCTGGTGGCGTCGGGAAAACGACGTTCACTGCAACCCTTGCTCGCGCGCACACCAACCGAGGTCAGAAGGTTCTCGCAATTGACATGGACCCACAGGACGGTGGTCTGACTCATCATTTCGGGCTCGACGGCCACAAGTCCGACGCTGAAGCCGACAATCTCGTGCTCCATATGATCGGTCGGCCACGTGGCGAGTTTGACGATCTTATCCGAACCAGCGAAGGTATTGACGTAATTCCGAGTCACAATACTCTCGGGAATCTCACAGACTTGCTTTCGAAGGCGGCTGAACTCGAAGAAGACACTCACCCTGACCCCGATTACACCTTCGAAAAGGAGACGCAACTTCGCCGCGTGCTCGTCGATGCCGACGTGCCGTCGACGTATGACACAATCATCATCGACCCGCCAGCCTCAGAAGGACAACATCTCTACAATGCCGTTTATGCAACGTCGAACCTGCTCATCCCGTTCGAACCCTCTCCAAAAGGTGAGCGGAGTATTCAGGGGCTTCGCAATGTGGTGAATGGACTCGAGACAGAACTCGGCAATATCGACGTTGGCGTGATTGGTGCAGTGCCGAACAAGCTCAAAGGGACCAATATCAACCAGAAATATCTTGACGCCCTAGAAGATGAATCACTCCCGATCGCACCGATATCGATCGGCGAGCGGGGATCAATGCTTGGCGATGCGTGGGACAACCAAGTTTCAATCTACGAACTCGCGGAAAACGATGAGTATCGCGACCTCCGTGACTACGAACAACCAACTCTCGAGAAATTCGACGAACTGGTCGAATACATCACTGACCAGTTCACAGAGGTGCCAGCATGAAAGAGGGTGGTCAGGATCCGTTCGCTGATGAATCGAATGACGACGACCACGATGACAAACCAACGTCACAGACCCGTAAGACTGACCAGTCTGACCAAGCAGGGCAGTCGGAAACAATAGCGCAGCCCTCCAGTAATACTGGACAGTTTGACCGGTCAGACTTACCACGAATAGTGGTTCGAGACAGGGTGAAAGACGATCGTGACGACGTGCATCAACTGTTCGTCTACGAGGACACCCACACCAAGGAAACGGATGCACGGCGGGAACTCAACGACCGGTTCGACACTGATATCTACAAACTCGACGCTCGTGAAGCAATCTATCGTGCCGGAATGCAAAATCTCGATGATGCTGAGGAGATCCTTCGTGAGTGGGGTGCAGATATCTAGACGGTGTTCAAAAACGCTCGAATCAGGGAGTTCAACCTTGCATCCTCTGTGACATCACCAGACAGTTTAACCAGTAACACTGGCCAGTATTACTGGTCGAATGAGCAGTATGATTGAACAATCTGACGGATAATTATGTGGGTGGGACGAGATGATTAGGGGAGGCGCTCGGTAGCCGATTTGAGGTCGTCTGTGTCTTGCCAGTGGATAGTTCGGTCAGCGTTTTCGAGCAATTGGAGGTGGGAGGCTGCCATTCCATTATTGAAGTGCGCTCGGTTCGTTTCCGCATCACCGTAGTCACGCTTGAGAACCCAGACCGTCTCACGAATTTCCTGATGGAACAAGTATCCCATCTCCCAAACGTGCCCCCCTTCGTAGTCTTCAACCACGAGTATAATATGAGTCGCACGGTCACACAGCTGTTCGTACATTGAGGCCCAGAGTGAAAGATCGTCAGGCGTCAACCCAAAGTCTTCTAACCGAAACGCTGTCGCACTCGGGCGGTCGTCAAGCCAGTTATAGACGCTCATCCGGCGGTCAGCGGCATCGGTATCCCCCCCTTCCCCTAGAATAAGATATCGCCGGTCAGCGTATGCGAGTGTTTGGAACTGGTTGCTGTGCAGGAGCGACTTGAGTTTCTCATGCTCCTCGTAATCAAGCGCCAAGCCTTCGATATCAATAAAATCCGGATCAATCCCTTCGTCGTCATCCATTATATCATGGAATCGCCGCATAGGTATTGTAACTACTGGTTTAGATATTGTCCTATCTAGACGCGCAACTACTGGTTCAATTAGCAGCCTAAAAAATCGGAGTTTTTATGCTGGAGGATCCGCTATCTACACGCATGAATCCAACGGCCAATCCCGACCCTAAAAACGATACCTGGCGTACCCTCCAAACTGTGACCGAAGAGAGCCGAGCGAATATCATCGCAGACATCGTGGGGCACCCAGATGGAGCCCCTAGCGTTGATGAACTCACCAAAACGAATCCAAGTCTCAAGAAAGACACGATCCGTGGACACCTCTCCGTATTAAAAGAGGCAAACGTCGTCGAAGAGCTCATCATCCCAGTTGGAGAGCGAACACGAGGATACCCGTACAAGTTCTACCAGCTGACCGATGAAGCAAGAGAGCTCTTCGATAAGAACGGGTTGTTTCCCGAAAGCGCCTGGAAACGACAGTATGACCGCCTGAAGAAAGACCCAGAACTGCAAGAACTAGAAGCAATGCCGCGTCCAGATACAGACGAATCCAGAGAGCGAAGCGACAAAGTCACTGCTGATTAACTCTCGAAGGCGCTCGCGAGTCGCTCACGCATGAACTCTCGACGATACTGCCGCCGTTCTTCTTCTGACAGGTAGTTTTTCAGGACAACACTCGGGTCGGAACTCCCCTGGTCGACCGCAATCGCATCGAGGTTCTCGAGGAGATCCGTTTGGGAGTCGAGATATGTCGTGTACCAGAACCGGCGTCCCATCTTCGACGTGGGCGTCTCCCCACGAACACGGACGTCAGCACGCTCTGCAAGCCGCTGGAAGCGTGCCTGGACCGTTTCACCCACGATATGGCCGCTTGCGGCCGCCGTCGAGGGGAACAGGTACCCGTTCCAGTCTCGATCAGACGCACCTAACGCGTCGAGACGATCATTGAGTGTCTCACGGCCGTAGATCAGTGCGACCGTCCCTGGTCCGTTCTTGCGCTCGTCAAAGTGAATGTGAGGATCCTCTCCCTCGAGAACGAGTTGGGAGACATGCAACGACGCGACCTCGTTCCGACGGAGTCCCCATGCACACAGCGCCAGGACGAGGAGTTCATCACTCGCTTCGTCGACGGCGTCGTAGATCCGCCACACTTGTTCGCTCGAGAGGGCTGCATTATCGGGTTCAGAACGTTGCCAGCCGTATTCCATCTCGATAGTCCCTGCCGGGTTGTAGGCAGCTTTCCCTCGCCGCTGGAGGTGTTCGTAGAACTGCGAGACGTCGCCAAGGTAACGGAGCTTCGAGGCGTCACTCTCCAGGTCGTGATCGAGTTCATCGAAGGCGGCAAGCACCCGTTCGATCTCATCAGGTTGGGACTCGAGATCGGTGAGTCGGCCGACGAGATCAGCGCTGCCGTGGATATCGTGATACAGGCGCGCGTAGGTCACGAGCCGGGATCGCTTAGTAGTGATCGTTGATTCGGCAAGGTTCCGTCGCTGGTCGAGCGTTCGAATATACGCGTTCAGTTCGTTGATGGTGGTTTCGTCGTCGATATCCCAGGAGTTGGAATCCGAAGACGGCTCTTCATCGTAGCCGACTCCTGCGAGGAACGCCGAAAGTGTGAGGTCGTGATGTTCGCGAAGCGTGTAACAGATACCACCGTATCCGACGTCGAGCAGCTGCTGGTAGGTCGGTCGCGAATCGAGATCATAGCCCGCGCGTTCGAGTGCTGGTTCAATGTCGACGGTCCAAACATGTTGCAGTTCGTCGAGTGATTTCCGTGACCAGTTGATGTGTTCAGGCACGCGAATCACCGCTGAGAAGGTCGAGAAGGCGGATTACTTTGTTCTGGGTGGATTCTAAGAGTTGCATTACTGGCTAGTTCAGCATTTGTGTTTATTTGCCTAATATTTTGTGTAGTAGGGTGTCGCATGCGGACAACCAAGATATACAGCAATCCCGCTCTAATCGTGGACAACCATTGTAAACCATATAACGCTGTATACTTTTCCAAATTGATTTTTTATACTGGTATAGTATGGAGAGAAGGTAAAGGGCATAAGAGAGAAATGGTCTGTGTTACCCACTGGTGGTGATACTTCCTCTATGGGGCCGATGCATACAGAGGTTCTTGATCGCGTGCTCTTGTGCATTGAAACGAAGTCTTAACCCTTTCTGGAGAAACACTCTATCTATCATGGAAGGTCCCACCCGTCAACGTGAGCCGGAACGGGACATACCCATACAAGACCTGATGTCGGGCAGGTAGCTCAGCAATGCACAATCCAGACGTTCTTTCCGGACATTTCTCCGGCGGTGAAAACTAACACCGATCCAAATCAGCTCGTTATTCCGAAATTGTCTGATAATGTCCTGAAACAAAGTGTCTCAACACAGTGCCGCCGCTCACAAGTCGGGCGAACACGGGGGTTCTGGCGTTAATCAGGCGGATCGAGACCGTACCACTGCTTGGCGACGGTCAGGAATTGGTTCGCATCGACGCGCGGTGCGTACGACCTGTTCTCGCCGTCGATGGCGAGCTTCACCAGCAGGTCCACCAGCCGCCAGACGTTATACAGCACACATCTGATGTCGGCTAGCTTGATTTGTCATGCACAGCCTTCCTATTCATTCTAATACTCGCTCGCGTGTAGTAAACGAACGGGAATCACCATCAAGTCATCATCTCAGTATCGGACCCTTGCAATGCGAAATAAAGTGGCGTGAAACAGCGCCGCCGCTCACGAGTCGGGCGGACACGGGAAAGTGGCGGCGTCAGTCGGGTGGGTCGAGACCGTAGAATTGCTTCGCCACGGTCAGGAACTGGTTCGCATCCACTCGTGGCTTGTACGACCTGTTCTCGCCGTCGATGGCGAGCTTCACGAGTAAATCGACGAGTCGCCAGACGTTATACAGCACGCACGCGAACGCGAAGTTGAAGAACCGATAGTCGCTCTCGGTCGAGGTGGTCCGCACCATGAAATGCTTCTGCTTCTTAAAACCGTTCTCGATACCCCAACGACGGCGATACCACCGGATCAGCCGCTCGATCATGTGGATGAATTCCTTCCCGTCCATCTGCTGATCGTCGGCATCACGCGCCGTCACATACGGGTGGTTCGTCTCGAACACTACCGTCTCGGATGTGTCCACGTCTCCGTCCTGCGCTTTCTCCTTGCGCTCTTCGATTTCCTCTTCGCGCTGGATGTCCGCGAGCAGCCGCGAGAACGACATCCGCTCGCTTGATTCACCGTCCACGTCCTCGAACTCCCACTCGCCGCACAGCTCCGTCCACACTGCCGAGAGACTGTCGTCTTCGTCATCGTCGTCACCGCCCGAGTTCGAGTGCTGCGGGAGATAGATTTTCTTGCGTGTCGGCATGTCGTCATCGGATTCCTCCTCGACGACGTGGAAGCGTTTGCCGTTGCGGTACATCCACGCGATGGTCTCGGCCTCGTCACTACCTTCGAAAATGCGCGTCGGGTTCAGGAAGTGAACGCCATACTCTTCGCAAGTATCCTTCACTGGACCGCTATCGAACTCCCGATCCATCATCACGAGGTCGAGATTCACCATCTCGGTCGTGTGTTCGAGCAGTTTCTCCACGATCTCGTCTTTCGATTGACCTCGTTCGCGCGGGATGGCGTCGAGGACAAGCGGTACGTCCATCCCGACGATCTTGAGCACCGCCCACTGGTAATACTCGTTTCCATCCCTGTGTCCGAGGATATCGTCCTCATGGTCCTCGGTGTCACCAGTGAACGGAAATCCCTTGGTCACGTCGATGGCTGCCCAGAGCTTGCCCGTGAGTTCGCCGTTCTGTCGGGCGCGGGCGATGATCATCCGCGTGGTGTTCCGCAGCATTGTGCGAATGTCCGCAACCGAGTGCTTGCCGATCTGGTAGCGGTGGGTCGATCCAGTTGGAATACGTTCGCGTGTCGTATCAAGCGAGAACGAGGCTGGACCGCTGCGCGCGTACATGTCCTCGCGCATCCCCATGTAGGCGTGCTGCTCCCAGAAAGCGTTCTCGTGAATCTCCCAGTTCGGTCCTCGGTCAAGCGCGAACGCATCCGTGACGAACGGTTTCGCCTGCTGCCACACCTCGTTGGTTTTCTGTGCGAGCAGTTGGCGCTCCGGACAGTCAACGGAGTTTGATTCGCCCGCCTCGCTGGTGCTGACTCGCTCGGGTACGGAGACATCGCAGGCGCGTGCGGCCTTCACAATCCCCTCAGCACACGCCTGTACGGCGTCGCGGAGAGCTTCGCTGAAGCGGTGGTTCCACGCGCGCCAGAACGTCGATTGGTTTGGGAGTGTCTCGAACCCGAGCCTGCGGCGGAGAGATGGGTTTGCTCGGAGGTGGTCGTGGAGGGCGGTCTCGTCCCAGCCGTTGATCTCCTCGATGATGAACGCCCGCACCAGTAGCGCCATCGGATACGGTCCCGAGTACGGCGCTAACGAATCATGCGCGGCGAACGTGAGATGCTCAATCGGGAGCCGGGAGACCAACATCTCGATGTCACCGTAGTCCGTCGCGCGTTCGCACTGCGACTGTCCGATAGTCGTAACATCCGCAACGAATCCGTCGAGAGCATCGTCCGTCCCGTCGAGTTCGTCCTCGAAAAACCGAGTCTGTCCGTGATAATCGGTAGCGTCAGCGACGAGAGCCGCCGCAACCATCTCCGCCGTGTCGTTCAATCGGTTCGCGGCAGGTGGTTTCGCGTCGATACGTGCGTCCGTGTCGGGTGAATCCGCGTCCGACTCTGAATGTGAGTTCGCTCCCATGGCATCT
The DNA here is from genome assembly GCF_003344565.1 of Saliphagus sp. LR7. Classification (NCBI taxonomy): domain Archaea; kingdom Methanobacteriati; phylum Methanobacteriota; class Halobacteria; order Halobacteriales; family Natrialbaceae; genus Saliphagus; species Saliphagus sp. LR7. Next base: position 7,435 of record NZ_QPND01000043.1, read on the forward strand.
GTCTCACCCGCCACCACGAGTCACCCGACAAGCAGACGCTGGGCAGTGTTGCCCAGTCAATCACGTCCTGTGGTGCGGTGAGTGCTGTGCCATAGGTTTTGTCGGGTACTCCGATACTACTGCTGACAGTCATATAATTGGCCTGGTTTACACCCGCGCCCTCGCTGGGTCTATCGTTGAGAGGGTTTGAATCGAACATCTCACACCACGTAGGCTCTTTTATTGCTGAAGAGAGTCTCTCTTCTCTCGAATACCAATGACTCTCGTTGTCGAGTTCGATCTGATCTCGGACCGATTACCGCTAACAGCGGTTGCCGCTACTGCTCCGGACTCAACTCTCAGAATTGATGACATTCTGATCTCCGAGCGCAGCCGGCCGGTGATCGTTTTCTGGGCCAAAGGTGGAACATTCGATACACTCGAACCGGCGCTCGACGAGACGGCGGTGGCGACGTACAGTGTACTCGGAACGACACAGAATCGTCGTCTCTATCGCGTGGAGTTATCCGAACAACCGCCAGCCATCTACACTGAGTTCGTTCGATTGGATACCGCCCCAATCAACGCGACAATCACGCCGACGGGATGGCGAGCACGTATCCGGTTTGCCGACCGTGAGGAACTCGCCGAATTCTACGACTCCTGTGAAACGTACGATATTACGTTTCGACTCGACCAGATATTCGAAGCCTCACCCGAGACCGACGACGAGTATGGCCTCACGCCAAAACAGCGCGAAACGTTGCTTGCTGCCCACGAAGCGGGCTATTTCTCGATTCCGCGAACTGGCTCCTTAGCGGAGATTGGGGCTGAATTCGGCGTGTCCGCACCGTCAGTCTCCGAACGACTTCGCCGCGCACAGGACCGACTCATTCGGCATACTGTCGCTCTCGACGAACGGCATTGATAAATACCACAACGAGTTAGGCTCAACACTCGTTCACCTACGAGGCCTACTCGTAGCTGTAATGGCGACCACTGACGCACCGATGCAGATCGATACTGATGCACAGACGTTCAGATACTACCGCCACGCCGTTGAGAAACACTGGGACCCTCACGACATCGACCTTGACGCCGACCGTGAGGCACTCGGCGAACTCGACGATGCAGCGTTCGAGGGATTGAAGCGCGCGCTCGCGCTGTTCGGTGCGGGAGAGGATGCCGTTGCGGAAGATCTCGCACCGCTGGCGGTCACGCTCGATGACTTCGAGGACCAGCTGTTCATCACGACCCAACTCTACGAAGAGGCCAAACACTCGGACTTCTTCGACCGGTACTGGCGTGAAGTGATCCACGCGGCGGAGGACGACCGTGGGCAGGAACACTCCTCGCCGGCTGACGAGCGGTGGTTCTCGGACGAATACGACGAGCTGTTCGAGCGCAACGAGGCTGCAATGGCCACACTGCTCGATGCGGACACGCCCGAAAACCGCGCGAAATCGTACTCACACTACCATATGACTGTCGAGGGTATCCTCGCCCAGACCGGCTACTACGGACTCACGCGCCAGTTCGACGAGGACACCTATCCTGACCTTCCCCATCTGCCGGGACTGGTCTCGGGCCTCACCTACATTCGCAGCGACGAAGGCCGCCACGTCGGCTTCGGGATGGCAAAGCTCAAAGAACTCATCCAGACCGAGCGCGTACAGCCAGCCGTCATCGAGGAGACTGTCGGTGACCTCTTGCCGTTGGTGCAGGCGGCGATTCCGAGCTACGAGCGCGCCGGTGACGAAGGCGTCACACCGACAGAACTCACCGACTACGCGACGAACAAACACGAACAGCGCATGCAGCAGATTACCGTCGCGAGCGAATCCATCCCCGACGTTGAGGAGTTGACCTCGCTCGCGGATTGACGCTCCATTCGGTGAATCGACGCTGAATCAGCACAAACGACACGAATCCCATTCGGCCCGGCCATTTCGCAATATCCAGACACCAATGTCAACACTTACTAATTTTCCACTCAATCCGGTCGCACCGATGCGTAACCGCTCGTGCGAGATAGTGGATACAATCACAGAACCGCTCCACAAGCTCTCGGTTACAAAAGAGCGACTCGACGAAGCTTCGACCGTTGAGGTGGGTCAGACACCGAGTGAGGTCGTCTCTACTGAGGACATGCTGGAGTTGCACCACTACGAGCCGAAGACAGACAAGCAAGACGACGTGCCGATTCTCGTGATCGCTGCACTCATCAACAAATCGTATATCCTCGATCTACAACCTGCTCGAAGCGTTATTCGCCATCTACTGGAAGACGGTCACGACGTGTACCTTCTCAAGTGGAACGAACCCTCGCGGTATGATGCGGGACTGACGTTCAGTGATTACGTCAACCGCTACATCGCCAATAGCGTCGACGAGGTGTGTAAGCGCTCGGGAGAGGAGTCGATCAATCTCCTCGGCTACTGTACGGGCGGGACGATGGCAGCGATGTATGCTGCACTCCACTCCGAGAAAGTGAACGCACTCGGGTTGATAGCCAGCCCTCTCTATCTCGACGATACTGGCGGGCTGCTCGAATTGTGGAGTGATGAGACGTACTACGATCCCGAAACCGTGATCGATATATATGGAAATATGCCGTCGGAACTGCTCTACGTGATTTTCACGCTGATGGACCCTATCGATAGCACGATTGGCAAGTACATCCGGCTGTATGAGAATCTGGGCGACGAAGAGTTCGTCATGAACTTCCTTCGGATGGAGCGATGGTTCTCAGACGGTATCGACGTGGCAGGCGAAACCTACATCCGACTAGTGGAGGACATATATCAAGATAACAAGCTATTCACGAATGATTTCTATCTCAACGGTGAACACGTCGATATTACGGAGATCGATATGCCTGTGCTTCAGATTACCGGTGAGGATGACCATCTCATCCCTTCCGAAGCGTCACAGCCATTCAGTGCCGTAATCGGTACCGACAACGTGAGTACTATCGAACACTCTACCGGACATATCGGACTGTTGTTTTCGAACAGTTCGCATGAAGACGTTTGGCCAGATGTTGCTGAGTGGTTCCACACATAGTCATCCAAGCTGAGACGAAATCGTCGAGGACGATTCAGTACTGACCCTTTGCATCGGAAACCAGCCTACTGAGAGTGATTTCAGCACACGTTATGAATGGAAAATTTGCTTCTCACGGAGGTCCTCGACGAAACCCGTGAGGTCGGCAAACGACCGCACAAGACGGTCGAGTTCGTGGGCGACTAACACGTCGTACTCCGCGACGTGCTCGCGGAGACGCTGGTACTCTTGTCGTGAGGTCGAGGCCCCGCTTTCGCCGAGGTCGCAGTACCAGTCGATTTGATTGTCTTCCTGATCGTCGTCGTACTTCGCGCGGATGGCGCGCATCTGTCGCTGTTCGTTCTGGTCGTCGGTCGAGACACGGACGTAGGCGGCGATTCGCATGGGTGTTCGGACGCGGATGGACGATGATGGCTACCACCAGAGGTGGATGAGCGAGACCGGGTTTTCACTACTGAAAGAAGACGACGGCGATAAGCTACGCTCGCGGAGCTGGCACGGCCAGTTTCGCGAACTCACTCGCAAGTGCATCGTCCATAATCTATCGCAGGCGGCGAGTTGCGATCGCCGCCTGCTCTCTTTCTCCAGCGTATTGGTCAGAGGCATCGCCGTCGTCACAGAGATAAGTTTGAAGATGCGATTTTCTAATTATTCGATGAACGTCATCAGCGACAGCTGCTACATCTTCTGATCGGAGGATCGTGCGTCTCAGGCTGTTGAGCAGTAAATTACTGACCCCACCCCGACGCTGTCTTGCGTTCAACACGGCATCGTGCATTCTACACAAACAGCGTCAGCCCGTAGTCGGTGTATCTTCATCCGACCGAACTGCCATCCGACGGTCCGGGATGAGGTCGAACACTTCGTTCGTATCTCCCAGCACGAACAGCGCGTAGTACCGGAAGTACGTCTGGACGGGCACCTGCACGAACAGGAATGCCACGAACACCGACAGTCCGAACACAACCGCCAAAACTCCAAGCACGACTACCCCGACCGTCGAAAGATTACCGAAACCCCCTCCCACAAAGAGGACGAGCCCGGCAAGCAAGCCAAACGGGATCGCCAAGATGACGAGAATGAGCAAGCCGAAGAGTAACACGCCGAAACCGGCCACAATCGACAGGCCGAGCTCGACCAGCACGTAGAGCGCGTACTGTTTCCACTGGCCACGAAGCGTCGACCAAAACCGCCGCCACGCCGACAACACACCGCGATTCTCGACAAGCATAATCGGCACAACGAACATCGTCGTGAACCCATAGATCACTCCAGCAATGACGGCAACGAGAAACACCACCGCGATGAGCAAGAACACTGCACCGAGAATGGCACCAACATTCGGATCAGAACCATCAAAGAATGAAACGAACATCACTACGAAAGGAGTAGCGACGACAGCGAGCGTCAGAAGACCGAATAAAAGCCGGAAGCCGAACAACCGGAAACCCCGTCGCCAGTATCGGCGGAAGTTCTGTCGGATACTCACGTCATTGGAGCGGAGCGCTTCAACGAAAACGAACTCCATGACCGATCCAATAAAAACGAACGCGAAAACGAATATTACCACAACAGCAGCGATCACGAGAAGTATTGCAACGAGAGTATCCGGACTCACTCCGAAAGCACTCGATGGACCACCGGGTGTCGATGGCGATGACGGTACATTGGGACTGCTCGCTTGGAAGTTGAATCCCGATCCTGCTCCACCGATGAAAAAGACGATTAGGGCGAGGCGTAGCCAGCGATCCCGGTCGAACGGAAAGAGAAATTCTCGAGTTGCGCTGAAAGCGTCACCAACGGCATCGACCGCATACAGTGTCATATCCCACCTATCTCGTGGATAGTACCTTCGCTCTTGTGAAGGACATTGTTGGTGAGTCAGAGCACTTTTCGAAGAACGTGTTTCAACGCTTCTCGACCAGGTTTGCGGTAGATTTGCCGTCGTAGCTGAAACGCTCTCAGATAGTGCGTGAGCTTGTCCTTCGAAACCCCTCGATGAGGCGAGAGCCACGGTCGCACCAGCGACCCGTGGCTCTCGCAAGTGTTCACGTGAGCGTCTCCGTCGACGTACTCGTTATCCGCATGGATGACCGACTCGCGGTGGAACCGCTCGTCGTCATCCAACGGGTCGTATGCCCGAAATCCGTCCGTATAGACCGTGAGTGGCTCCTTCTCGCAGGTCGCGAGAAGGAGCCGAACCGTCGATTCCTTCGCCGATTTCGCGGGGATCACGTACCGCTTCCCGCTCCCGCGGTCGACGAGGGTGAACACCGGCGGTTTGTCACCCTCGTAGGTTCCACGCCCGCGCGTGGAGAGGCCACGCGAGCGCGACAGCCCGTCGCGCTCGCGACCCTTCAACCCGGCAGAAACGTACAGTTCGTCGATCTCGACGGGACCGCACAACTCGATCGAAGGCGCGTCGAGCGCTTTGGCGAAGCGCTCGACACGCCGGTGAAGTGTCTTGTACGAGAGGTCGAGTTCGGCGGTAAGTTGGCGGATACTGGTGTTGAAGCGGACGAACGTGTAGATCGCGAAGAGCCACTCGTCGAGCGCGATCTTCGCGTGCGCGAAGATCGTGCGGGTCTTGTCGTTGAAGGTTCGGTCACAATCCTTACAGAGATACCGCTGAAAGGCTCTGTAGCTGCCGTACTTGATCACCGACGAGGATCGGCAGCGCGGGCACTGGAGGCCGTCGCGCCAGCGGACCTGCTGGAGCAGGTCCGCGGCGCTCTCCTCCGAACTCAGGGCAGCGAATGGAAACATCCTACCGGGTGACGCTTCCGCGTCATCCTTGCCCGCTACGCTTTCTTAGCCATGGCTACTCCACCAACAATGTCCTTCACAAGAGCGTCTCAGTAAGCCCAACTCAGTGGCCCATCGTCGATCAGTTGCTTGTGGGCGCAACAGGGTGAGCGGGGTATGGGACCCGCTCATAGTGCGTCTGATATCGGCACGGCCTCGAGCGAGTCTGTCCGACAAGCGTGCCGTGCGGCTATCTGTCGCTCATCCTGGGTAATAGTCGTGACGATGACTCGCCTTGTGCAATATTTTGCCTTTCACAGAAAGAATTTGTTGCACAAGGTCCTGGCGAATTGCCGAACTGCCTCGTCTTGTTTTATTTTCTCACAAAGCTTGTGAAATCCCCGAAGGTCCCCGTATTCTCCGGTCGTCCCACAGTGAACGCATTGAGATGGCTCTGTTGAATCGCCCATCCGTCTTTAGCTAAGAGAAGAACCGCATGACAGCGGCGGCTTATCGGAGCTACTTTTCGGACGGATTGAGGAGGCAACGAGTGTGTCCAACGAAGCCTCCTCACAGGATGTTGAACGTCGGCTC
>NZ_QPND01000044.1:0-12995 GCF_003344565.1 Saliphagus sp. LR7
GTGGCTTGGCGTAGTGCATTCCTGAGGCGCGAAGTTTCCGAGCGAGATGCGTCGGGTGATAGCTGACGCCGTAGCGGTCTTCGATGAGTGTGTGAATTTCCCGTGGCGTCCACGGTTGGCCGTCTTCAAGGAGCCCACAGAACTCGTTCCACTGTGCTGGGGTAAGCTTCGGCGGCCGGCCGCCGCCGAAGCGTGGGCGAAGTCCGTTGACACCACCGTTGTTCCACGCGCGTGCCCAGCGACTACTCGTCGGTTGGGAGACGCCGACGGCTTCACCAGCTTGTTGCTGCGTTCGTCCGTCGTAGAGACTCTTCACGAAGCATAATCGTCGGACGAGACACGTCTCGTCCGCCTTCTGGGCCGCATCAATCGCCTGATCCAACTCTCCGTCCGACAGATGCTCAACGAGCTCGAACCGACGTGCTCCGTTCATTACGAAGAATACGCCATCTGCGTATTCATCCGTTGCGCTGATCACTCAAGCGCACTGAACGGATCTCCCCAACGACGGCGCTCTACGCCGCCTTTGCCGGTCTCGCCGTCGTCACGACCGGAGCAATGGTGTTCGATGGCCTCGCACCTGACGCGTCCTACAGCGCCAGTACGATGCCGATCCCCCGTTCGTGGTACCCGCCGATGGCCTTGTTAACCGGCGTCGGAATCGCGATTGTCAGTTTCGTCGTCGGGTGGCTCAAGTGGCCAGGCCGACCGCGGTACACGTCCCTCGGAATCTTGATCGGACTTTGGGTCGCGTACCCGGCGTTGATTCCCGGCCCTGCCAGCACGACGAACCCGTTGGGGTACGTGATCGTGCTCGCCACGCCCGTACTCCTAGGATACATCATCTGGAAAGATGCGCAGGATGGGATCCGTGTCGCGTTGCACGACACGACGGCCCGTCGGTTTGGAATCGGCGTCGGATTCCTCCTCGCCGTGTACTTCTCGGCACTGAGCGGCTATCTGACGTTCTTCCCGAGTGAGGGATCACCTCACCACACGATCGTGGCAATCGAAACCGTCCAGTACCAGCTCGTTCGGTGGCCGACCCTCGAGGTATTCCTCCCACAGATCCCGTTCTTCGTCGCCGCATCAATCGGATCAGTCGTACTCGTCGGTAGCCTGAGTACACTCGTCGGGCTCAACGCCGCACTGATCGCCTACCAGTGGCGATCCGAGGACGTTGCGATCGCCGGAACCACCGAGGGGACGGCCGGAACGAGTGCCATCGTCGGCTCCTGTGCGTGTGGGTGCTGCGGACCGATCGTTGCTCAAATTGTCGTACTTGTTGCTGGGCCGTCGATCGCGGCGCCGCTCTACTGGGTGTTCGTCGACACAAAGTCTCCGTTCACGATGCTTTTCCTGGTGGCGAGCATCGGGCTCTTCACAGGTGGGCTAGTCTACGCGACGAAGCAAGCAAGCGGTTTCGGAGCCCCTGTAACCAGTTCACCAGCCGCAGTCAATGACGGATGACGTGTTCGGTTAGCCCTCGGCCAAGTTGAGGAAGCCGGGTTGGTATCACTCGATGGCGTCGGAATGGTAGTTTCAGAAGTCGGTCTCGCTATGTCTGCCTGGCGATCATTCGGGTTCCAAGGCAGCTATCCAATCAGAATGTCCAGAGCGGTCCAAGTCGCTCGTCAAGGTCGATGATTGGCTTCCGATGATTTCAGTGACGTAGCCGTAGTAGACTTCGATCTTACATATAAACGATGTACCGGTGCGTCAAGTGCTTTGCCAGAGCGCTCGATGCGCCTCCCTTCGATCTCGTTGGACCGGTCGAAATTAATGAAGTATACGTCTCTGCCGGGAAGCAAGTTGCGTGCGTGACTCCTGACCCCACTCGCGTGGACTGTCTGGTGGGTGAGAGTCGGACGATGGCGACAAGGATCGTTTGGCGTTTTCAGCCACCAATGAGACACGCTCGACGGACCGACTGTCCACACTGAAGTCTCAACCTTTGTAGAGGCAGTGCCGTTCACATACTCAATGAAAACCTCAAGTCCTCTTGTTTACACTCAACAACCTCAAGAAACTCACCCCAACACTATGAATCGGTCTCCTATCCCGTATGTTCAATAGAGCAGGGTGGCGGAGACCCAATTCAGGGGACAGCGCGTGGATTTTTCGGCCGGGATAAATATCGCAGGCGAACCTCAATGCTGCTATCGGGAGTCAAATAGTGAGGAGAAAAGATTAGCAAAGTGTTATATTCCTCCCGTTGCCGTCAGGTATGCGCTCGCAAACTGTACCGCATTGTACGCACCGTGAATCACGGCCGGAACAGTGAGGTTGTCGGTGTACTCGTATGTTGCGCCCAGTACCAGAGCGAGAACGAATGCGATACCGACGTACACCAGCTTCCCTTCACCGGACAGCGAAAAGAGATGGATCGACGCGAAGAGGGCACTCGCAAGAACGATTGCACGGGCCGGATGCATCGTTTCTCGGAGCGTACCCTGAACCAGTCCGCGGTATAATAGTTCCTCTCCGGGGCCGACTAGCAGAAACGAGAGAGGAACGAGCAGTAGAAATACCACTGGATTCTGCTGACCAATCGTCACGATCTGATTTTGTGCCGACTCAAGTCCGAGCAAAGAGATGATCGTCGAAGCGATTACGAGCAGGCCTAGGAGCGTAATTATTCCGGCGATGGTCACGATCACATCACGCCTGTCCGGAATCGTAAGCGGGACGAAGTCGAAGCCGAGATCGCGGACTTTGAGATAGAGGACAGCGACCCCTCCGAATGTCACCCCTTGCAATAGGATTGTACTCAACACGAGACGCAACGATGGGCGAGCTGTGACATCGATTCCGAATACGGCCAGAAGTGTGGCAGCGACAGTAATGACGACCGATCCGATAATTGTGGAGCCGTACGTGAGCCCCATCGCAGCCACAACTGAGCGAACAGGTGAAGTTGATTCTGTCATTTGAAGGAACGGATAACAGAGCGGTCTGTACAAGCTATACACGGAGTTTCGATCGTCCGTCGTGTTAGTGAGTTATTGCTGGGTTCTGTCATTGATTGTGATGTTCGTCTCGTTCCGTCTCATAGCCATCCTCGACCAGCTGAGCCCTGTGGCTGTGACGAGAATGAATGCGAGAAGTGAGAGGTTCGGAATCGTCAGTCCAAATATCGGTTCCTGCCATTGGACAGCGCCACACGATCCACCGAAAGAACAGGTGGTTGTCGTCGCCTGCAGTACCGAATGATAAGCTGCGGTCACTCCACCGAGGACTGAAAGCGGGATAACAGTCCGCCAGACTGCAGGACGGGCTTCGATCGTTGCGACACTGAGGACGACGACTAGCGGGTACATTAGAATTCGTTGGTACCAACAGAGGTCGCACGGTACCAGTCCGAGACCGAAGCTGAACCAGAGACTCCCAGCCGTCGCAATTCCGGCGACGAGGGTTGCACTGCCCAATACGAGCCGGATTCGGTCATGACCCATCTGCGAGTTGTTCGATGAGAGTACGGATTCGTTGTTCGTCACTCAACGGGTTGACCGTTTCGCCATCGATTATGAGGGCAGGGGTTCCCGAAACGTCGGCGTCGGCTGCTACCTGACTCGTCTGCCAAATCGGTGATTCGTAGGCCTGCTCCTGAATCTTCGTTCGGAACTGTCCCGTCTCCGTTACTCCGGCCTCCTCAGCGAATGAAACAAGTTTGTCAGTGGTGGCCCACGTCTCACTCTCTGGTGGTTGATTGGCGAAGACGTATTCGTGGTATGGCCAGTAGGTTTCAGGATCCACATTCCAGGCTGCGAGTCCAGCTTGAGCAGCACGAGGGGCATCAGGGCCGAGGAATGGTTTCCCGTCAATATAGGCTAACGAGCGGAATTGTAAGCTGATGTCACCGGGCTCAACGTAGTCTGTGACGATATTGCCGAGGAAACCCATGCTGAAATCCGCACAGTACGGACATTTCCAGTTTCCATAGTAGGTCACAGTTGGTTGGTCGGCTGATCCTGTCATCGCGTACGTGGCTGACGTGGGGTCGTCTGGGACCGGCGCGTTTGCTACTGGACCATCTACATCCGTATTTGGCGACTCATTGTTCTCGCCACCGAGACATCCACTGAGTGCAACTACTCCACTCGTCGCGAGGAACCGCCGTCGTGTTAGCAGTCCATAGTTCGAATTCGTTGACTTTTGAGCCATATGTCGGTTAGTGGGGAGATCTCAAATTACGATGTGGCTTGTTGAGGCGATGGTGACAAAAGTATAGGTCGGATTCCCATCGAATGGGATTCCCCCATCTATTCATTGGGGAGCCATCCCACGGCATTGTTAAGAAGACTCACGATTTGCTGGAAGGTCACCTATATACGAAATTTATGACACATAAAAAACAAACCCACGAACGGTCGTCAGATAGTCGTGAGCAGGACTCGGAGTCTGTTGAGGGTGAAACGTGTCCCGAGTGTCAAGGCCAAATCACCCAGGATGGTGACCGGGGTGAAGCGGCTTGTGAGAGCTGTGGATTGGTTTTCGAGGAGAGCCGGGTTGACCACGGTCCTGAATGGCGCGCGTTCATGTTGGACGAACGTGATGAAAAGAGCCGGGTTGGTGCCCCGACAATGCAGCTGATGCACGACAAGGGACTGAGTACGACGATTGGCTGGCAGGACAGGGACGCCTACGGACAGGCGGTTTCCGGTCGCCAACGCGCTCAGTTGCAGCGCCTTCGAACGTGGGATATGCGGTTCCGGACGAAAGATGCCCACGAGCGGAATCTCAGGGAAGCGCTCGGTGAAATTAGCCGTATGGCGTCTGCTCTCGGGCTTCCGGAATTGATTCGGGAAACCGTTGGTGTTCTGTACAGGCGTGCTGTAGAGGAGAATCTACTGCCTGGGCGCTCAATTGAGGGAATGTCGACGGCTTCGTTGTATGTGGCTGACCGAGAGCACGGAATGCCGCGGTCGTTGACGGAATTTGCCGACGTGAGCCGTGTCGGAAAAACCCGAATCCAACGAGCATACCGATATCTTTCCCGTGAACTGGGGTTAGAAATCGAGCCGGAAAATCCGACTCAATATCTTTTACAATTCGCGTCATCACTTGACGTGACCGACGAAGCAGAACGGCGCTCACGGGAACTTCTTGAGGTGGCAACAGATAATGACGTCCACAGTGGGAAGAGTCCGGCAGAATTGGCGGGCGCCGGTCTATATGTTGCAACCCGTCTCACGAGCGAGCAGCTCACCCAAGAGACGGTAAGTGAGGTCGATCATGTCAGCCAAGTAACGATCCGGAACCGATATCGGGAGCTTCTCGAGGTGTACGCGGAGCATGATTGACCGAGCGACCTGTTCGGACAACGTATAGTTACTGATACGCCCATGATCCAATTTCTACTATGAGCGAGTTCTCACTCCAGACCGACATCGACATATTGGAAACGCTTGCTGATCGGTCGCCTTGCCACGTGATGGAGGTCGCTAAAGCCGTCGATAGACATCCGATTACTGTCGATCAAACATGTGCCCGCCTCTATAATGACGAGTGTATCCGTCCGCTTGGTCGAGGCCTCTACGAAATCACTGAAGAGGGAGAACAACGACTTGAAACTGAGCACCAGTCATAATACCCCGCTATAAGTGTCACTATGTCGAATTTTATCTCGCGACTCTTTCGACAACTCTTCCACTATAAGCTGGGTGTTGTAATCTGTCTTGGATTCGTACCGTTGGCAGAATTCCCGAACGACGATCGGACATCATATCCCGACGAACACGTATAATCGAATAATGGGAGACAGTTCAGTGTCGTCCGAGGATACACCGACGTTACAGGATGTCCTCGATGCGCTGGACGATCCCGAGTGCCGGGCCATTCTCCGCGAAACCGTTGAACCCATGACTGCAAACGAACTCATCGATGCCTGTGACATCCCCAAGTCGACGTTGTATCGCAAATTAGAACTGCTCAGTTCCGGTTCTCTCGTGCGAGAGCAGGATACGATCAACCCAGGTGGCGGACGAGTCACCCACTACGAACGATCGTTCGATGACGTGACGATCTCCATGGACGACACAGGCGAGTTTTCGGTGAGTGTCGAACGTTCACCGCAGTCTACCGATGAACGGCTTGCAGACATCTGGTCGATGATGGGGGACGAGGTATGAACGGAGTAATAACCGCGATTGCGGTGGTTAAGTTCGTAATCCTACTTCTTGGAGGTGGGATCACCTACATCGCGTTCAAAGCCTATCAGCGGACTGGTGAGGATTCGCTCCGTGTTCTGGGTATCGGATTCGGTGTCATCACGCTCGGCGCTCTATTGACAGGCGTGGCCAACCAGTTCTTTTCCGTCTCACTAGCACGCGGTGTGCTCATTAACAGTGTGTTCGTCGCACTTGGCCTTGCAGTCATTATGTACTCTCTACGTATTCAGAGATAACTCGGGTTTCGTCAGTCCATATTTACTTCCTGAAGCCACCGAAGTGCGGTTGACTGTTCTTCTATCTCGAAATAGCGCATTTGGTCGGGTGCGACTGGCCAGACGGGACGGATTATTTTCCACCACTCAAAGAGCAATTTCGCCCAGACCGAATCGCCGACTGCGGCGTAGCGGCTGATCGCGAACTGCGATCCGTAGCGTAGGTCGGGAATGATACCGTACAGGTGAGACAGAAACGTCGAAAACGTCCAGTCCGGGACCACTTCTAGAACACGGACTGCGCCATATTCGTCTGTTTTCTGGACGAGCAGTGAGTACAGTTCGTCATATCCCTGTCGGGTCCCCCGGCCGACTCGGATCGCGACGAGGTCTCCCTCAGTTACATCGAGAATCTCGAACATCTGAGAGCTTGTGATGGAGTTTTGCTTAGTGGTCGTGGCTTGTACGGTCGTCGGTCCCCATATCAATCTCCCTGCCACCTACGAGTTCGACGGTCGCGTGATCTATTCCACAGTCTGAAAGAAGCTGGTGGACTCGAGACCGGATCATCTGTTGTTGGTCTAGGGAGGTTGGCTCATATTGGAGCCGCACCGTCGCTACCGTCAGTTGACTACATACTTGCCAGACGTGCAGGTCGTTGACCCCCTCAACACCATCGATAGTCGTCAATTCATTTCGAAGTCCATCCGGTGAGATAGGGCTTCGCTCCAGGAGAATCGACGTGCTCCCGTGGAGCACCTTCCCTGCCGAAACGAGTATTAAGACACCAATGAGGACGGCAGCTACCGGGTCGGCGATGGGTAAATCGAACATGACGACGGCTAGTGTCGATATGATCACCGCGACTGACCCACCGGCATCGCCGAGGAGATGGTAGAATGCCCCGCGTTCGTTGAGGCTCATCTCCCCTCCTTGGACAATATAGACAGACCCCAAATTGACAAGCAAGCCGCCGACAGCGATGATCAATGTCATTATGGGGTCAATCGCGACTGGGTCCAAGAATCGTTGATAGGACTCCCACAGAATATATCCGACCATGGGAACGAGTAGTATACCGTTGAGAAACGCAGCAACTGGCTCCAATCGATGAAGACCGTACGACCACTCATCACCGCCTTCGAACCGTTCTGCGGTATAGCTCGCTCCAAACGCCATCGCGTACGCGAGCATGTCGAACAGCATGTGGAGCGCATCACTGATGAGGGCGACCGAACCGAAGAGAATTCCACCAGCCAGTTCGACAAGAAAACCAAGGAAATTGATAACTGCGACGAGTGCAAGCCGACGCGTACTACCACCTGTTTCAGATGCTGCTTCGTGTTCTGCCGTATCCTCCTGCGGATGCTCGTGCAGAGTCATAATTCACGTCAAAGGTAGAGTGATTGTGAATATGAGGTCTCTGGATGTTCTTGGGTAGATACCTGGGACGTATCTCCTTTCGTTGACGTCGAATCCTGCGCCGGAAACTCAACAGTAGCCGAGGCTTCAGACTCGCCATGGTGCCTGTCAGCTGTAGTTTCGGGCGGATCTGATTCTTCGGAGAGGGACGTGTCCTGACGGGAGGATCCGACGGGATCCAACGGACGAATCCAGATGACCCAAACACTGGATAGAGTCGTACCGTAGCCGACGATCCACACGAGATCAACTACGACAGAGAGGGCCGCTTCTTCGAGAGCATATATCAGTAAGCCTGAACCGATAAATCCAACAAGAATACACAATTGACGCAACGAGAGCCTAAACAGATTTCCCCGCTGATCAGCCTCGGTATGGGTATCGATGCTTTGCTTGTTCACTGCCCTCATATTATTCCTCTAAAGCGGTGGTTTCGGTGTCTGTCTCCGGCGTAATTCGAGAGAGTCGCATGGCGTTCCCGGTGACGGCTGTCGTCATTCCGGCGTCGCCAGCGAGGACGGCGAGCCAGATGGGGACGTATCCGAACGGTACTGCGACTGCGAGACCGGCTTTGACAGCGAGACTCGACCAGATGTTCTGCCGGATGACGCCGTTCGCATCATTTGCGAGTTCGTAGAGATAGGGGAGCTTCGCAAGGTCATCGCCCATTAAGGCGATGTCGGCGGTCTCCAACGCGGTGTCGGTCCCAGCAGCTCCCATCGCCACGCCGACTGTGGCGGTGGCGAGTGCCGGTGCGTCGTTGATGCCGTCACCGACCATCGCAACGCCGTCGTACTCGTCGACGAGATCCTCTATTGCCGTCACCTTCTCTTCAGGGAGCAATTCGGCCTGGTACTCGTCGACGCCAACCTGTTCGGCGATCGCACGGGCAGTCCGTTCGTTGTCGCCCGTCAGCATCACCGCCCGGGAGACGCCGAGTTGCTTGAGTCGCGCCACTGTTCGGTTCGCTTCCGGGCGGATTTCGTCGGCGACCGCAATGATGCCTTCAAGCTCGTCTTCAGTGCCAACGAGGACAACGGTCTTCCCTTCCGCCTGGAGTTCAGGGACGGTCTCTTCGAGAAGGTCGAGACAGTTGTTCCGGTCACACATCTTCCGGGCTGTCTGTGTAACAACACCCCCATCGGTCGTCGCGTGAACGTGCGAGAGGTCAAAATCTAACTCCTCGAACAGCCCCGGCTTGCCAGCGAAATGGGGAGTCCCATCGAGGTCGGCACGCACGCCCTTCCCAGTGATGCTCTCGAAATCGTCGATCTCGCGTTCGGCGACCCCTACGCTGCCGGCTTCAGCAACGATTGCCTCGCCGATGGGATGTTCACTCCGCTGTTCGAGCCCGCATGCACACCGGAGGACGTCTTCCTCTGAATTCCCGTTCAATGGAACGACGTCAGTGACGGTGAGTTCACCTTTCGTGAGCGTCCCCGTTTTGTCAAAGGCGACGACATCGACCGCGCCCATTGCCTCGAGGTAGTTGCCGCCCTTGATCAGGACGCCATTCTTCGCAGCACTCGTGATCCCCGACACCACGGAGACGGGTGTCGAGATGACGAACGCACACGGACAGGCCAGAACCAGTAACGTCAGCCCGTAGACGACGGCCGTAGGCCAGGTCGTGCCGAGGACGTATGGGCTTGCTACCGTCGTCAGGATAGCAAAGGCGACGACGACTGGCGTGTAGTACGTCGAGAAGCGTTCGACGAACTGCTCACGCTCGGTCTTGTTCGACTGGGCGTCTTCAACCATCTCCACGATACGCGAGAGCGTGTTATCGCCAGCTTCGGAGGTAACCTCCACCTCGAGATATCCCTCTTCGTTGATCGTGCCGGCGTACACCTCGTCTCCTGACGTCTTGTCGACGGGCACGCTTTCGCCCGTGATGGGCGCCTGATTGACGGCGCTTTCACCGTCGACGACGGTCCCGTCCATTGGGATTTTCTCCCCCGGCTTTACGACGACGATGTCTCCGACAATAACCTCGGTGACGGGAACCGTTTTCGTGCTATCGTCCCGCTTGACAGTTGCCTCATCCGGTGAGAGGTCCATCAGCTCTCGGAGCGAGTTTCGGGCGCGATCCATCGAGTACCGCTCCAGCAGTTCGGCGACGCTGAACAAGAACGCGAGGGTGGCGGCCTCGAAGTAGAGCGCCTCACCAAAGGCGAGGCTCGCAAGGAGTGCCCCGAGGATAGCCACCGACATCAAGAAATCGATATCGAGGTTCAGATTCCGTGCCGAGTAGTAGCCGTTGCGAAGGATTTCTTGACCACCAGAGGCGACAGCAACGAGGAACAGTGCATCGGCAACAAACAGATCCGTACCGAGAAGACTTGCAAGCTGTATATTCTGCCCGGTCAGGAAGAACTCGAAGAGCAATCCGAGGGCGACGATTCCACCACTAATCCACGTCTTGAGAGCTCGCGGGCTCGTCCAGATACTCTCGCGCTCCTCAGTCGCTTCCTGACGTACTGAGTCGTCACTCGAAGTACCTGTAACCTCGTACCCGGCACTCTCGATAGCACCGATGATATCGGCTTCTCCAACTCTCGAAGAATCGCACGTGACGATGACGGTTCCGGTCGTTGGCTGGGTTTCGTATGTTGTGACTCCACCGGTCCTGCCGAGAGCATTTTCGATTTTGCCCGCGCACGAAGGGCAATCCATTTCTGGGACCGTGAATTCCAAGGTTACCTCGTCAGTGTTCTCCACGGTGTACCCAGCCTTTTCAACCCGATCAGCTATCGCGGTGGCGCTCGTTTGCTTGCCGTCATAAGAGACTGTCAGCGTCCCCGTCGTTACTTGTGGGTCGACACTGCGGATTCCGTCCAGTTTTTCGACGCTGTTTTCGACCTTTCCTGCACAGGATGGGCAGTCCATTTCCGGGACCGAGAACTGTGCAACGTCCTCTTGGTCTACTGATGGGGAAGCGCCACCGACACTCTGTCTTGCGTGTTGAGTGTGTTGAGTGTGTTCATGATCATCATGGCCGTGATCATGCGTGCGCTTTTGCTCGTGAGATCTATCTCCGTGATCATGGGTGTGATCCGGTGGTTCACCACCTGTGTTGTGGGAATCTTCGTCAGGTGAGGTCATTACTCGTCACTAGCCACTGCACGTTTATTAAATCGACTGCTATAACACCCCTATAGAGAAGCAATAATTAATAAAATATTCGGCCTAAGTTATTAACAATGCCATCAGCTCATTCCACTCGAATTGTCCCGACCATCCCGGAGCCCTCATGTGGAATACAAAAGTATCCGTACGTTCCAGGGTGGTCGAATGTGTGTTCGTAGGTCTCGCCCGGAGCGATGAGTCCCTCCTTGACCCGGCTTCTTGCAGCACGCTCTGACTCGAAGCCACCACTTGCGAAGTACGCGGCCCCCTCTGGAATCTCGTCTTCATACGCTGTGACCGTGTGCTCAATGTCGCTTTCGTTCGTCCACGTTACAGTCTCTCCAGAATCGATCATAACGGTCTGTGGCTCGAACGTGTGGTTGTCGGGCATCGTGATTGCCTGGCTTGACGATGACTGTCCATTCAAACACCCGACAGTGCTGAAAGTCGTCAGGGTGACAGCGCTAAGTCGCAACACCGCCCGCCGATTGTAAAATTTTATTGACATTATAATAGAATTGGGCGGGATCTATTAGAGCGCCACGAAGAGGTCGGTCACGTACATAACGCTGAGACCGAGCAGGAAAGCAAGCAGATTCGTAGCGCTGGCCACGCGACCGCCTGCATCCCGAACCATTCGTGCAATCTCCCAGTTAACCTGTAGGATTGCACCAACCCCGATTGCGAGGAAGAAGGCGCCGATCGTTGGCGAGTACGCGAGACTACCGATCCAGCCACCGAGGATGACTGGTGCGCCGGCGATGACGCCGAGCGCAGCGAAGTGTTTGAATGATGGGCGTTTTCCGCGGGCGACCGGCGCAACAACAGCTGGGCCTTCCGTCACGTTGTGGAGCATAAACCCGATCACGAGGAACGCGCCGAGCGACACACGCCCGAGTGCAAACGAACTCCCGATCGCCAGCCCCTCCGCGAGGTTGTGCAGGCCGATCCCTACCGCGACCAGATATGCAATCCAGAGACCACTACTCGCCCGACTATCACCAGCGTCGACACGCCCCTCACGCCACGCGCTGATCGCCTGGACGAGTAATAGCGCACCGAAGATCCCGAAGACGACCAAGAGGTTGCCCTCGAACGCGCCTGGCACCCGCTCGGCGAGTTCGAACGCCTCGAACCCGGCGTCGAACGCCAAAAAGCCCAGTACGCCGGCCGCAAATAAGAGAACGGCGTGCAGCCAGCGATCACTCATCGTCTTGATATAGGGGAACCAGAGCATCCCTAGTGCGACCGGGATCACCCCGACGAACAGCCCGATGACAGCAAGCGTTCCGAGCAGATTGAGGCTAAATCCGGGTGCTTGGCTCGGAGCGACGATCGTATTATGGAACGTCGCTCCGTCAGAGAGTACGAGAGCGACTTCGAGATCCCACCCCGGATTCCAGTGATACGGGATCTCGACCTGTGCGCTTTCCATCGGGGCGAGCGTTTGGTCACCACCGGCTCCTTTGACCTGGAAATTCCAGTATGCTTCGTCCACGAGAACCTGTGATATCGTCACGGATTCGGGACCGTTATTCGTCACGTGCAGTACAACCGTTCCGTCGCTCGGAAGCGTCGTATGCGTGACCGTTACGTCGGGAAGCGGTTCACCGCTCTGAACACCGGCGAGCGGTGACGTGAATACGAACACGCCCAAGACGAGTACGAGCAATACGATCGGGAGTAACGCGCTGACCCATCGCGGAAGTCCGAGAGGTTGTGTGATCTCCTTTTCGGCTTGTACACCACTGTCAGTCGCCGAATTTTGTGTCTTATCCGCCATGTTAGATCACCTCGAAGAAGCTCATCCAGCCGAGTTCGGCGAACTCCGACTGGTGAGCGTGAAACATGTACAGTCCCGGATCGTGGTCAGAGTAGTCGATCTTGCTTCGTTGCGGCGCAAAGTAATGGCGGTCTCACCCCTGTTTCCGACTGGTTTCCGTTAGATTTGTGGGGAAATGGACGCCGTCTTGCGATATGAGGTCGAAACGATCGACTATACGACAGTATAAGAATCTTGCCAAACAATACGTTGACAATCCGGACGAACCCGCTGCGC
>NZ_QPND01000045.1:0-10241 GCF_003344565.1 Saliphagus sp. LR7
CGGTGAGAACGTTGACGAGAAAGTTAAGAAGCTGGTCCTCGTGGATTTCACCGTCTGCTTGCTGCTTGGTCTTAGACACAACTTCGGCAAGCAGACGCCTCAACTAACTGGCTTTGTGAGGTACTGACACTGTTTCGGCGGCCTCAAATGGCGGCTCACCGACGACGGCGAGTTCTCCGTGTGGGGCTACGAAGCGTTTCGAGTCTATCCCCAGGCCGACGACGGCATGATGGATCTCGACGCCAGCGAGGTGACACGGGAGTTCCTCTGGAGGCTCGCCGAATACATCGAGGAGGGGGACGAACTCGACATCCAGAGTGCAGGCTTCACGAAGTGTCGGTATCCAGTACACGCCTGTCGATACGTCATCCGGAATGGCGCCGTCCTGCACGCAGATCTCGGCGGGCTCGAAGCACTCGAACGCGGGGCTGGCCCACAGCCGCCGTAGGCTGTAGCGGGTCTTTCCCTACATCACAGCCGCCGCTTGTTGTTCTCGTCGTATGCTCGGAGGGTCTGGGCCGCCAGTTCGACCGTTCGTTCGATGCGCTTTTGCTTGGTCTCGTCCGTCTTAGCCTCCTCGACGGCCGCGATGAAAGCGTACTGGTCCGTGTTCGAGAAGTTCTGGAAGTTCTCCCAGGCGGTCTCGTTCTCGCGCAGCGCCGCCTCGAGTTCGGCCTGGATTTCGTGGTCGTCGGAGAGCCGATAGGCGTTCGTCCACTCGCCCGACTCCTTCGCCGCTTCGACGAGTTCCATTCCGGTCGGGGTCATCTTCCCCGCCCCGATTATCGCGTCGACCCGCTCCTTGTTCGCCTTCGACCACTTGCTGTCGGGGCTCCTAGGCGTGAACCGACGGGTGTACGTCTCGTCGTCGATGCCCTTGACCAGGCCGTCGATCCACCCGAAGCAGAGCGCTTCCTCGACCGACTCGCCGTACCCAATACCGGATCGCTCGGCGTCGACCTTGTAGTAGCCGACCCACAGCTCCTCGGCCGTGTCGTGGTGCTCTTCCAGCCAGGTGCGGAACTCGTTGCGAGATTCGAAGAATATTGAGTTCATAGTTCAAGAACGACGTCCCGCGTCTATAATCCTACTCCGAACGTGGGCGCCAGTGGATATTCTCAGATGATTGGAGAGGGGATCATGTCTTTGGAAACGCTTTCGCTTGTACTGACCGCTCCGAACACGTCTCGGAACAGCGACCTCTCGTGGTGAATCCGCGTGTTACATCTTACATGACATTTCTGGCAAATTCTGAATGGATCTGCTTCAAAACCATGGACTGCTTCGATGATCCCTATCAGACCGCGATCGTGACCCGTTCAGACAGCGTCGGCACGCCGCTCTCTCGACCGAGCAGCGGACGCCAGTGGCGTTGGTCGTCCCTCAGAGAGGGGTGGAGGGTTTCAGAGATGGTTCACACAGACGAACTGGCAGAAGCACAGCTACCGACGACCACTGACACCGGAGGTGACCCCTGATGGTCGCCGGCTTGTTGGCCCACGTCGACAGTGCTGAAGCCTCTGGGGAGACGTTGACCGAGTCGCAGGTGTGGGAGCTCCGAAACGGCGTTCGCGCTGCCATCGAACACGGTGAGGAGAGCCTGTCGCGTCCGTCGGCAGCTCTCTCGGCTGACCGGTGGCACCACTGGGGCATCGGCGTCTCCATCTGGATCCACGAGAGTGGCGTAGTCGTCCTCCAGAAAGACGGGACCACGATCGTCACCGACATCACGATGCTCGAGCACGTCTCGATGGTGCTGGCCGGCGCTCACGCGAAAGTTGGACGGATCACCCGCATCGATCCCGACGGAAGTGAGGGGTGATCAGCATGGGAATCGTCGAAACCGAAGACCGCTACAGTGGCGCGTTCGATGTCGTGACGTGTCCGGTCTGTGGGTCCGACGACTGGACCCATCTGGTGTACCAGGGCGTGTTCTGCAGGCACTGCAACACGAAATGCACGCTTCGGGAACCAGCGGGCGATCAGGGGTTCATCGCGGAGTTCGACGGCACGTACACGTGGTCGGTCGACGACGGCGAGAAAATTCCCGATACCGAGGAGTATGGCCCGGTCGCTTCGGGAAAGTGGCTTGGGACCGAGAACACTGGTTACCACCAGCACTGGTTTTCGGCGCGCGCAGACTACGTTCACGACGATTGTGAGTGGGAACCAGCATGGAATCGAGAGCCAAAGAACGAGAACGAGCATAGTTACCCCACGAGCGAGAAGTGATCAACACTCGTGGGGTAACTCAACCAGACCAAGTTCTCAATCGGATCAGACCAGTGGCTGCTCGGTCGCACGAACGGCCAACTGGTGGTGGTGGTATTCGTCCCCTGGAGAGGGGCAGAGGGATGACGCGATCAACTCGTCCTGACGAGGACCCTCAGATGCAACACCAGAGTTCAACCTCTGCCCACGAATCGCCTCATCGCACCACGACGACGGTCCCTCGAGTGCAGTGCTTGGGGACGGCGTGGTCGCACGACCCGACGTTTCTCACGATTCGAACGGCCTCCCCACTCGTCCTTGAGTGTCCGATCTGCCAGCTCACCATCCGGGTCGAGCCCACTGAGGATGACGGTGATCACGATGGGTGAGAAGAAAACCGAAACGGAGATCCTCGACGATCTTCGCGACCGAGGGATCGCCGAAAGTGCCGAGGAAATCCCCTTCGAGAAGTGCAACTGTTACTTCTGCTCCCAAGAGACACTCAGGTTTGAGGAGACTCACTAGCGATACCGTTATCATTGTTCAGGACGTCCCAATCAATGATATGGCAGTCAACGATGAAACACGGAAATTCGTTCGCGTGACCCAGCGCGGTCAGGCAACACTGCCGAAAGAATGGCGTGAGCGGCTTGGAATCGACGCTCCAGACGAGGTCGTGATGATCTCGGTCGACGACAGTATTATCGTGAAACCGTTGCGCTCGCTCGAGGAAGTCGCCGGCCGGCACGGTGATGCGCTCGAAGAAGGTGAGGCACTCGCGAAGCTCCAAGAGTGGAATACAGAGGAAGAGGAACAGGAACGAGCGGATGAACGAAATCACGGGTTGGAGTCTGAGAACGGATCCAATCTGTGACGACCTACGTCTTCGATACAGAGCCGATCATCGCTTGGTTACACGAAGAGCCTGGGCATGAAAGGGTCGACGGACTTCTCGAAGAGGCGACCACTGGAGAGAGTGAGGGGATCATCGCCGACGCGAACGCTGCAGAGATTGTCTACCTGAATGCACGACTCTTGGCGGCATCGAGGGGAGACACAAAACCGATCACGAGGGACATCGCTGAGGGGCTCTACGACATTACAATGCTCGAGCGTGCTGGGATCCGGATCGAAGACGCTAGCTGGGAGCAAGCTGGTCGGATTAAAGCGCCTGGTGGCCTCTCACTGGGCGATGCGTTTGCTGTTGCTCAGGCATGTGACGACGATGCGACGCTCGTCGTCGGAGGCAACGATGACTTCGAGAACCTTCCTGTGTCCGTCGATATTCTCCAATTTCGCGACGAATCAGCATAGGATGGCTCACGAGTCATCACACTGTGCCCTTTCTGTAGTCACCCCACGGGGTAGAGGAGTCCCGGCAGCGTGAGGTAACGTGGGAACCAGCCGACCCTGACCATTCCGCAGATGGTGTTGTTCCCCCCTCACGAGGGGCGGAGGGAAAGACAAAGATGGTCAGTGACAGCATACGAGCGCGTTCTGCGTCGAACACCGCCCAGGAGCGGACCAATCGCTATCAACTGAGGCACACCCAGGACCCATGAGTGGACAAACCACCTTCAGCACGGCTGATCGAGACGAATCCGACAGCCGTACTGCTGACGAGGCGACGAGCGATCGCTCCGCTCATCGGAGCTCAATAGACGACGCCCAGATCGACATCCTCCACTCGGAAACGATCGACCAGTGGGTCACAGAACGTGAAGACGCCAATGAGCCCTACGGCTACTTCCACCTGTACGTGGCCGCCCAGAGCGACCTGAGCGGCGTGCAGCGAGCACTCTGCTGGGAGACACGGATCGAGCATGCCACCGACGACGCTGGGGAGCCCTCTCCTCGGTTTGGCACTGGTGGGATTCGCGCTGTGAACGCCCGTGAACGCCTCCTCGAGTGGAAGCTGGAGTTGGTGGCCGTCCCGTTCCACTCGGAACTGCGGACGATCCCAGCCGAGAACCTCCGCGTGTTCGTTGCCGATCCGGCTCGCGAGTATCTTGCCGAGAAAGGCGTCGAGATCGAGAGCACCGTCGAGCAGGTGAACACCATCGACGAGCACACCCCCACTGAGGAGCAACTGGCGCGTCGACGCGAGGACGCGAGGATGCAGCGCCTGACTGGCGTGTCCGGGCCACTGGACGGACGAATCCGGGCGATCGAGGACACGCTTCGGGCTCGCTTCAAGTTCACCAGCCGCTACGGCTCCGACGTCCCCGATCCCGATCCTGCATACGCCGAAAAACCACTCGACACGCTCGAGGAAATGCTCGAACGGGCACGCCGTGATCACGTAGAGGCAGAGAGCGGGTGCGATGAGCTTCGCGACGAAATCAGTTCAGCAGAAGCACAGTGGATCGAAGAAACCCGAGCAGCACTCCGCGAGTAAGCTCCAGCTCCTGGTGTTGATCGCTCTCCTGAGCGCTGAGAGAGTCGAGATGATCACTGCCAGCGAAGCTTCAAAGCCGATCGTCGCAGAGTTCACCCCCGAACCAACACT
The DNA here is from genome assembly GCF_003344565.1 of Saliphagus sp. LR7. Lineage (NCBI taxonomy): Archaea > Methanobacteriati > Methanobacteriota > Halobacteria > Halobacteriales > Natrialbaceae > Saliphagus > Saliphagus sp. LR7. The sequence goes on from NZ_QPND01000045.1 coordinate 4,721, forward strand.
GACCCTCGACTTCGGGTCGGCTAGTTCCCGCATCGAAGTGTTGGACGATCCAGAGCAGATGACCACGAGCTGTGATTTCTACGGGAGGTTTGGAGTGGTCGAGACAGACCGCTGCGAAACCGCCGAGAATCTCGACCTACCGCTGATCTGTCCCGACTGTGAGTGATCGATCCGTGTGTTCACTCCCTTCGTCTACAGCACCGCTAACGGGCACTGAAAGACAGTAGCACAACCATGTCAGCACATCCACTTGATCGCCTCGACATGGCCGAACGGACGCTGCAACGGGCCCAGTACGAAGCCTTCGAGTTCGAACTCGTCGAACAGGGCGTTCTCGTTCGCAACGCGAGCCATGAAAACCCGAGCGATCACGAGTACCTCGTGAGAATCGACGACGGGCTTCCAGACAGTTGCACGTGTCCAGCAGACGAACACCACCAGGGGGCGTGCAAACATCGAGTCGCAGTCGCGATTCGAAAGCACGTCTTCGACTCGGCGTACAATCTCCAGCGCGTTCGAGACCTCTCCGCTCGTCCAGTCGCTACTCAGTGAGCAATACTCGGGGTTGTGTTACACCGAGGTGCACACCTAGCGCAATTACTCCCATAACCTAACAGAGAAAGGGTGTCATAGAACGGTTACCATGGTTTTCTACGCTCGGTTGAGAGATTTCCTACCTCTGGTTTTGAATATCGGTGAAGATACCTCCTTCTCAGGCGGCCGTTTTTCGGGCTGCTGCTGGGGTGTGTGAAGAGTTCTATGACACCCTGTAACATAGATGTTGATAGAGCTCTGCTGAATACACAGCGCGCGTCGGTCATCCGACGCTCTCAATTCCCTACGAAGATTCGAATATCGTCCGCAACTTCTCCCTCCTGTTCGTCAGGTACTCTCTCAAACCACCTAAGCAAAGGCTCGTCGTTCTGTTGATCCAATTCTTCGGTGTCTATGGTTTCGTCTACTGAGGCGCGAAAGACCACGTTATACATCGTAGTGCGCCGGTTATCGTCGTTCACGGGAAGGAAGTCGATACGACGCACAAGTTCAGGCTGTTCAAGAACGACTGAGGTGTCAAGGAGTGTTTGTGCTTCCTCTCGAGCGACGGTTGGCCAGTCCTGTCCGCGTTCGACTGGGAACGCGATGAGCGTCCAACCGTGGGAACCATCATCCATCAACAGTACGTCTCCATCTTCGTTGGTTATCCCGACCACGGCATGGCTATCTACACTCTCAGAAACTGACTCGAACTCCTCTGGAGGAAGCTGTTGGATTTCCTCATCAAATGGAACCCCTGCTTGGTCACGCAATGATTCGGGATTTGAGAAAGAATTCATACTGTTCCCTGTAGATGGACAGAACAAAAACCCCAGGTACAACCAACTATCTGTGCTGAATCCAATGTCCCTATTCAGCAGCCAGCTCTTAACAGTTATCGGTGAAATCGATTACTCCTCCGTTATCCGATTAGTCTGTATGTAACGATAGCGCCGCTCTGTCGATCGGCGAAACTCGACCAACGTTACATTCAGGTGCAAACAGATCAAATCATGCGCCTTCGTATGAGAACAGATCCTCAATAGCACAGTCAAAATGTATCGCGAGCTTAAACGCAAGCTCGAGTGATGGATCGTAGCGCTCCGTTTCAAGCGCATTAATCGTCTGCCGGGTTACTCCAACCTCTCGAGCCAGATCCTCTTGTGTCAGATCATGCTTTGCACGATACACTTTTAATTCGTTCTCCATAGTCACTCAATATACCGATAATATGTGTAATGTATGCCGTATATGGCCATTCCGCAAATCACGCTCAGTATCTGTGCCCCTTCATCTGGGAAGATATCAAACGAGGCATCGGCATAGACAATCCCAATCAACCACCAAAACGAAGTACTGCCTGATTTTCTATATAATTCGGCAGTGCGTTCGTCCTGTAGTGCTTGGTGATTACGGCCAGCAGAGATTCTTTTGTATCCGAAAAAGACGAGAATACTCGCTGGAACAAGCATCCCGAGATAGAACACTGGCGGAACGTCATAGTACAGAAGAACAGGGATACTTCCAAGCAGGATAACTGGTGCCCCGGCTACTAAGACGTATCCTGTTCGCTTTTGACGCTCAATATTCGAAAAGGTGTTACTCATCGCTCCATGTTATCGTGCTTCTCAACTGCTTCACCAACAAAATCTAAGTCCCCGCTCCTTTCCAATATGGGAAGCATCCTTTCCATAGTGGACGGTTCACCCGATATAATATAAACCTTTCCAGAATTGACAGGCTAAACGAGAAGTCAACGAAACAAGCGCTCTGTCATTTGCTTCCCCTACGTATACGAGTAAGATGTCCACCATCCAATAGGAGGTCAGGACAAAACTTATCTATTAGTTTGACATTTATACTATCATGACGCGCTTTGCTGGGACATCGCCAACGTTCTTGGTATCCCGTAGTGTTCTTGTGGTGTTCGGGGTCCAGATAGTGTTCCTGATTACGGCTTTGACTGCTCCTATCCACGGCGTGCAATTCCTGATGGGGCCCGTGTTCACGGAGGCTCAGTTTATCAATTTCTTCACCGATTACTTGTTTGCGCCTGGTTATAATGGGCTGTGGGACCCGCTGGCGACGCTTTTGGTGTTGCCCATTGTATACTACGTTACTGCTCTCGTGGTTGCTGGCCTTGGACGGACTGCCTATCGGCTTGGCGAAGGACGATCTGGATGAACTATCGGCTCTACCTCGCCCTGTGACCTGAACAGATACTTTCGGTGTAACGTAGCGTGAATATCGCGTTACGTCGATAGCCTGTTTGTAACGTCAGACCAGAGACTCTGGTCAGTGGCATCTACTCATCACGGTGCATGCAGGAAATTCACCGAACGACAGTAACTGGAACGGGAGACCGACGGAAAACCGTCTCAGAAACGTTCCCCATGAGGAATCGGTCGGCTAGCGAGCCTCCATGTGGGCCGATCACGACGGTATCGAAATCCTCAGCTGCATTCAATATCGCGCGGGTTGGATGGCCAACGTGCACGTCCGTCGCGATCTCTCGGTCGTACTCGTCGGCGATCGCTCGAGCGCCATCGAAAACGTCCGAGGCGTGGTCTTCGGCGGCTTGACCGATATCGTCTGCGAGTGCGAGACTGGCTGCCTCGCCCCACAGTGCCGACGGTTCGCCAACGACGTGAAAGACGGTAATCTCGGCATCCGGAAACGCCTCAAGCGCGTATCTGAGCGCGTGTTCGGCCATCTCGGAGTTGTCCATCGGAACGAGGACACGTGAAATCATACCCTCACTACGAGGCCCGCATGAATAAGCGTCCTGACGATGCTACCCGACGAACGGGAACGCCACGAAAAACGCGTACGAGAGGCCGAGTGAGACCGTCGGTCCGATGATCCACATCGAGACGTATTTGATTATTGCCCGGGGATTGAACAGATCACCTGCCTCTCGGACTTCTCGAGGTTCTTCCTCGCCGATTTGACGAACCGGCGTATTTGGGTCTGCGGTAAGCGCGCCGGGTTCGATCTCGGCTGTTGTGTCCCCCCGAACGACGTCACGAACGTCACGGACTCTAACCGGGCGGGTCGCACGCCCCCAGCCGAGCCCGACGATCGTCATCACCATCGCCATGACGAGGCTGATCGGGATGCCGATGGCCGAGAGGGCGGTCGTGATCGTCGCGGCCGTCAGCATCACGATGAGCGCGGCGAGCAATGGAATGTCGCTGAGTTCAGTTCCCACTGACTCCATCGTCCGGCGGGCGATCGTGAAGCCACCGACTCCGATCGCGACGGTCGCAATGGCGATCGCCGTGTTAATCTCCAACGCGCCGCTGCTAACGAGGGGTGCGACCGCGTTGGGAACGTTGCTCGCGCCGGCGCTGAACGCCATGTAACAGCCGATAATCAGAACGAGGACTGTAGTGAGGAGTTCCCTTCGGGTCGTGTTCGGACCAAGTGTGGGAGTCGGAACGGTTCCACGTCGGTCGAGCGCGAGCAGTGGTCCGTCCGAGGTGGTGATCTCGAATCGTCGGTTGAGCTCTGGGTAGAGGTAGCGCCCGATCACGCCCCCGACCCAGAAGCCGATGATCGGCGTGACGACCCACCAGGAAACGATCCACCCGATCGTCTCGAAGTTGAGCGTTCCGGTCGCGAGTCCGAGCCCGGCGATCGAACCAACGGTCGTCATCGAGGTTGGCACGGGGACGCCGAAGACGTTCGCGATGAGAATCCCCAGCCCGATGAAAAAGAGCACGGCGACGCCCGATTCAAGCGAAATCGGGATCGTAATGATGTCCCCAGCTAGCGTGTCCATGACGTTCCGGCCGACCGTCCAGCCGCCCAGAAACACGAAAAAGGTCATCAGCCCGGCAGCGAGCGTTTTCGAGATAATCCCTGCCCCGACCGCGGGTCCCCAGGCGATTCCAGTCGAGGAGCCGCCGATATTCAATCCAACAAAGATCGACGCAACGATACCGACAATCAAGATCGTCGTAAGAGACATCTAATAAGGTATGGGGTAAGTATTCATAAGTATCTACCGACCCACGAAAATAGCGCTCATAAGTTATAGACTATCCTGATCAGAATCGCAAAGCTTGTCAGGAATATAGGAAGCCCTGTCCTCACGAAACAAGCGAGGAGAGTAAGGAAGGTCGCCCGTGCTATCTCAGATCAAAAGAGATAGGATTAGGGGCGCCACGAGGTCCTCTAATGTTGAATCGGCTCCGGCATCCGCTGGTCGCGCTCGCCTGCGCCTTCGTCTTGACCCTCCCGTGGATCGTCACGTTCGCTTCCTACGGTGGTTACATGACGGTCCATCCAGGCGAGAACATCGCGCCGCTTACGGCGGTCGTCGTCGCCGGGCTGGCCGTGCTCGGGGCGGCCTTCCTCCTGGCGTGGGGGGCTGAAACCGCCGAGAAGGACGTCCCACGAGCATTTGCCATCGCGGTGCTCGCAGTGCTCGCGGTCGCGCCCGAATACGCCGTCGATGCGCTATACGCGTGGAACGCTGGGGCGTTGGAGGGGACTGCCGAGGGCATGGATAACGCCAATCTCGCGGTTGCCAACATGACCGGCGCGAACCGCATCCTGATCGGAATCGGATGGGCGGCAATTGCACTGTTCACGGTGTATCGAGCGCGAACCCACACCGACCCCGCCGTCGAACGCCGGTCGGGCGTTCTCGCGGACGTGGTCACCCTCGACCGTGACCTCGCCGTCGAGATCACGTTCCTGCTCGCCGCAACTCTGTTCGCCTTTCTGGTCCCGTTGAGTGGGGCTACCCTGAGCGGCGGCGGTCCCGTTGGTGGCATCGGTCTGCTTGACACGCTAGTTCTCGTCGGGCTGTATGTGATGTATCTCGCCATCATCATCCGTGGCGACGTTGACGAAGAGGAGGTGCACGTCGGCGTCCCTGCGTATCTTCAATCGTGGTCGAAGGGACCACGCATCGCCAGCGTCTTGTTCTTGTTCGCCTTTTCGGGCGTGCTGATCTTTATCGCGGTCGAGCCGTTCG
>NZ_QPND01000046.1:0-8706 GCF_003344565.1 Saliphagus sp. LR7
CGTGAGGCCCTTCGGGATCTCCTCTCGCGAACCATGGGGAGTATCCGAAAGACCACTCGATCGGGTAGTGCGCAACCCGAACAGGCTGACTGAGTCCCAGCATTCGATCTCCGCTGGACAGAATTCGGTTGTTTCTCGCCGGTCACTCGGTCGGTGGGATGATTAGCACTGGTTTCTCGCTCTCACGGAGGGTTCGATCCGCGACGCTTCCAAGTAGTTGGCCAGTTAGGCCTGATTCGCCTTGTGAGGCCATCACGACGAGATCGATGTCGTTCTCGACGGCATACTCCTCGATTTCTTCAGACGTCGTGCCTCGAACAACCGCTTTGTGGATATCCACATCGGTTGTTGTCTCCGCGGCCGTCTGGCTGCTCCGTTCGATATACTGATCGATAAAGTCGTGACCGCGCTCCTCGAGTCGTTCGAAGAACTCCTCGGAGCCGCCGCCCGCACTGAAGATGCCTTCAAACCGCGGGTCGATGACGTTGAGGACGTGGAGCGTTGCATCGTGGCGCTTGGCGATATCCGTGCTGTATGGTGCTGCCTGTTCGGCGGTCTCGCTGCCGTCCGTCGGAGCGAGGATGCGATCAAACTTACTGTCATCAGCGCCGACAGGCCCGCCGCTCGGGACAACCAGCACGGGGACATCAATACTACGGAGAACCCGGTCAGTGACGCTTCCAAGGACCTGTTCGCTGATGCCTGACCGGCCTTGGCGCCCCATAACGATGAGATCTACGTTCGACTCGTTCGCCTGATTGACGATGACCTCTGGTGGTTTCCCCTCGACAGCGTGTGTTTCAACGGTGACGCCGACGTCGGTAGCTCTCTCGGAGATGTTTGTGAGGATGTCGTCGTCGCCCTGATGATTCTGAGCCCCGGTTTCTGTACTGGTCGTCGAGGAAGCGTCTTCGACGGCGTGAACCACAACGATGTCGGCGCCATACGCTGTCGCGAACGCAAGGCCGACCATTGCAGCCCGTCGCGAATGGTCGCTCTCGTCCACTGCGATCAGAACCTGATCGAACATACTACTCCTTGGGTCGTATTCACGGACCACATGTGTACTTGTTCGTTGCATGGCTCGATGGGTCGTAACCCAGAACTCATCCTATGCCTATTCTGACGGGTGAGTTATCGAGAGACTCGTCGACTGATCAGGTCCGTACACTTAATCCCTCTTCGTCCCAATCCTCAGTATATGGTAGCTCGCCACTGGCTGTACTTCGGTGGCTTCGTCGTAACAGCGATTGCGATCGTCGGCGCAGGGTTGATGGGGGTCTTCGAGGGACTCTCCGTCCTTTCTGGGGGTGTTCCTGGAAGCGAGGAACTGGCGGTCCTGACCATGCTTAGCGCAACTGCAGAGTGGATTGTGATCGTCCTTGTGCTCGGACTGATCGCACTGGTGTTTCTGGCTGCAGCCGTCGTCTCGATCCTCCGAAATGCGTCGCTCCCGCGTGACGATCGTCTTGTGACTCTGGTTACAGAGCTCGAACGCCACTTTCCGCTCCTCCAGCGATTTGATGTATCCACAGCGGTCGAACCAACGACTGAAGATCGAAAACGAGAACTCCGAGAGCAATACGTGACGGGCGAAATTAGCGAATCCACCTTCGAACAGAAGTTGGCTGAACTGATGGATGAGACATCTTCAGAGCGAGGACCGCAGACAGAATCCCAGGTTAGTGTCACTACTGAGGACCGCTCACGGAAATAAGATCTCAGCTCTAGGTACCGTGGGTGGTGGACTTCGCTGAGTAAACTACTGCGCTAGCAGTATGGAGAGACCGGATCGATAATGTTGGAGGTCAATTCTGTCGACATCTCCTAAGAACAACTCCGATTGCGAGAAGAAACAGGGCTCCGACTGCAGTGAGGGCTGGTCTGTCGATGACGAAACTGACTGCTGCCCTAAACAGGGGCTGTTGTCGGCCGAAGTAAACGAGTGCTCCCGTAATCGCGTAAAATCCGACGGTGCCGATTGCTGTGAAGACGCCAAACCGCATTGATCTCATTCTAGCTAAGCCTGCCGGGATGGAGATCACGGACCGCAACACAGGGAGAAATCGTCCCCAGAGAACTGACGACTGCCCCCACTCCTGGAACCATTCCCGCCCTCGGTTAGTGTTCTCTTCTGAGACGGTAATGCGATCCTTGATCCAGCCAACCCCACCCGATCGGGTAGCATGAAAGACGTAGTACGGAACGAATGCTCCGACCGTTCCGCCGACGCCGGCTGCCAATATGAACACGAGAAACGACGTGGCGTCGGTGATGAGTATCGCAGCGGCGCCCGGGACAACGACTTCGCTCGGAAGAAAGGGGAACAGCATCGACATCTCGAGGAACGTGAAAATAACCAATATGAGGGGACCATATAGGCGGATGAAGTGGAGTGTGGCCTCCGTCAAATCCATTATATCTGGCCTAGGGAGAGGCGTCGAAATACCCTTCGGACGGCTATCGGTAATGAGAGGACAACAGGGCGTAAGTACGGTCCTTGCCCCCAAGCGAATGAGGAAAGCGAGCGGGCGATGGGGAACGGGAATCAGCCCGCCCGCCGGTGTGCCTCTGACAGGCAGCACGACCCCATTGATGTGCCTTCAGATCAGGTCGTGCACTCAGGAAGACTGCACTGTAGATCAATAGATGTATGGCTTTCAGACTTCGCTCCCGTGAAAGTGATCGGGCCGGGGGAGTGGGGAGTTAGCCCGATCGAACGCGCTTGCAGGTAGCACAACCTGGGGGAACGGTCCGAATGGGGAACCAGGCCGTGCAAATGGGTCGCATGCGTGCTGAATTATAGGCTTGATGGTTCTTGTACGGACGACGGAGAACCGTGCTCGTTACTGTCCGTGAGCGAGTTACCTGCCAGGAAACGGGCAGGGGCCGGGAAAGACACCCTGCCCGAACGGATGTCCGCTAACTGGCAGCACGGTCCTGATTGTCAGATGGTCCCCTGTAGACCGTGCAGCCTATCCTCATAGATCCGGGGGAAATAGGTTTGTGGATAGGGGATATGCTTGTAGGGCGATGGGTGGGAGTTGAGCTGGATGGTTCGCTTGAGCAGTACCCGGAGGAACGTTATGCTTAGGAGATTATCCACCGGATCAATCCGACTCAAATTTCGTCAACGATGGAAGCAAAGTCATCCGTGTTTTGGATCTCCATCGTATGTGTAGAGAGTCCATGCTCACGCAATGTTAGTGCTGCCTTTGTCGCGCCTTCACCATCAGGAACCTCAAAGATGATGAGGAAGTCGTGTGTCCCGAGCATTGCGTAGGAGTCGATGAGCTCAACATGACGCTCGTTAAACTCGTTTTGAAGCTCGCCCCAGATTACTGCCAGCTCCTGGACGGTCTGAATGTCTTCGCCTGTCGCATCAACGAGTGATGCATACGTAGTCATGGAATTGGTTGTTCTCCCTCTATTCAAAGCCTTTCCCCATCTAGTTGAAGGTAAATCCCATCTAAATGAAGGTAGTCTGCTACTCCCCCTTGGCCGACGATTCTAGACCGACTCCGTGAGGACGATACCGGTGACACCCTTCCTAGTATCTTACTCTCGTGTATGTGGGGCCAGGCAAACTCTGTTGACCAGCGAAACCCTTCTGGTGTTACATCGGGGTGCGATTCTACCACTACTAAGCGGTTTGGCTAAGAATTTTCGAGCGATGAACTCTAAAGAGCGAGAACAAGTCTATGGGAAGGAAGAGTATTACTGGGGGACAGGGCCGAACAAAATGGCCGAACGAACGGTCGACATCGCGTCCAGCATAGCGAACGAACCAACGGCTATCGACATCGGAGCTGGCGAAGGGAGGGACTCCGTTCTCTTCGCCGAGCACGGGTGGAAAGTGTATGCCGTCGATGTATCTCGGAACGGTTTGGAGAAGGCAAAACGGCTCGCCGAGCGTCGAGCCGTCGATATTGAACCGGTTCAGGCAGATGTGAACAGGCTGGACCTCCCTACGAACGTTGATGTTGTCTACTCGGCAGGGACAGTCCAGTATATTCATCCTGAAAACCGGTGTCGACAGTTCGACCATTTCAAGTCTCAGACGAACGCCAATGGGGTCCACGCTATCTTCGCATTCGTTGACCACCCCGAAATCCCAACGCCGCCCGACTGGACGGAAAACGAGTACTTCTACGATCCGGGCGAATTGGCAGACCATTACGAGGACTGGAAGACGATTCAGTACGACGAGATTGTATTTGACGATGACTCTGGGAGTGAACCGCACCAGCATGCAGCAGAGATTCTGTTCGCGCAAAACCCAAGTGAGTGAGCCGCATCTGGCAAGAACTGTTAGACCTACGCTCTGTATGTAACGCGCTGTTCATCATACCATGGTCTGTAAAATATTCGTGACGTACAGATCATCTTAGAGAAAGAACTATAGGACGACCAGGACGGAATCGATATCTATGGCCGTGATTTTTGGCTGTCCGGATTGCGGGCGCGGCTACTCTCGAAGCCAACAATTGGTGTCTACAGACAAATACGGAAGTACTCTGTATCAATGCCCGAACTGCTATAACCCACTGGCTCGGACGCGCCAAGGTGATAATGACGCTCTCGTGTCATTGTGACCAAAGCAGAGTGCCTTGTACGACCAACTACGAGATGTAACGAATGGTGGTCCGACCGGCGTGATCCAACTGACGCGTTACATCAAGGTACGTATTTACCGACGTGTTATTCCGCCGTCTCTCGCAAGACTACGTAGCTTGCTAGCACGATGGTACACAAGACAGTACCAGCAGCAACCAGTGACATCGAAACTGTGTACCCAAGGTTCCACGCGAGGACAAGCAGGTAGATGGCGCTCAACATGCTCGCCATCCCAATGATGACGGCGTCGATAGACCGTGGGTCCGTCGGCGGATCAAGGCGAGCCGCACCGCGAATGAGTAGTATGGTCGCCAGTGCGATACCGGGGACAGAGAACACAGCTACGAGCCGTGGGACGTAGTTGTCGGGCGTTCCTCCTGCCGTAAAATGGATGGCGACTTCCGCCGGGAGGCGCGGAACGAGTACGAGGCCAACCACAGTAACTCCACCTATGATCCCAAGTCCGATGCGGTCCGCCCGCCGGTGAAGCATACCCCTTAGTCCGAAAGACCCGACGATAATCGTTCGCATGTTTTGAGTGTGTGCTACCGCTTTTCCTCTACATCCACGCGCTGTACGTAACGCGAGAATCAGGCGAGAACAAACTGAAATTTTCATACCCTGAATCGCTCGAGAAGGCGACTCGCATGCGAAACGCTTCGGTTACCCCACAACACCGATTTACAATCGATTACGTGGGGTAACTACCTACTAGAACCACTCCCAGCAGTCCGCTCGGTCGTGTTGATCGTCCCCTGAGAGGGGTGGAGGCGAAGTTAGATGGCACAACAGCGCCAGATCGACGCGATCGCACAGCGAGCCGACCACTACGAAACGGAGGAAGGCCGCGCACTCCGCCAGCAGGCAGCAGCCCGAGTTTACGCGCTCCGAGATCGAGACGTCATCACCGACGGCGGAACGGTTGCCGACAGCGGTGATGAGACGACCGTCGAATCAGCGTACACGTACCATACCGAGCCACCCGAACAGGGCGGGAAAGCCTACGTCCAGTGTCGAGACTGCCAGCGCGAGCTCCTCGTCGACCTCGGTGGCCGAGATCGCCTGCCCCACGCACCGGGGTGCCCCCAGCGCAGGGGTGAGAACCGATGAGCCCCTGTAATTCCTGGTCGAGCAACCGAGTCAACCTTGAACCGTTAACGCTCACCGAGTCGATCGGCGAACTCGAGACGGCGCTCGCTCTCTACGACCAGCTCACAGAGACGGAGAGTACCGATGGCTAAGTGCGAGAACTGCGGCGGCCACGTCAGCGACCAGTACAAACTCGTGTTCGCGGACAACCAGGGCACGCTCCATGCTTGTCCCCACTGTCGAAGCCAGACAGACCGCTACGACGGAGCCACCGCTGGCCTCAACAATTAACCTACTCGCCAGCACATATCGAGACCATACCCCCGATGGGCTCTTCAGACAACCCGGAGAAAGCACTCGAGCAGTTCCAGTCGCTCGCACTCGTCGAAGACGGCTGGATCCCGACTCGGGGGTACCTGATCCTCGTATTAAATCGAGACGCTGACGCTGGCCTCTTCGATCTCCTCGACATTGCTAAGCGGTTCGACATGGATGGCGACATTCGTCTCATCACTGATGTTCGCCACGACGGCGAGTTGCGCGACACCATCCATCTCGAGTCGATCGACCGCGTTGAACCCCCTCGCTCGTGAGTTACCCCACGTCCCGGATTGTCCTCGACAACGTGGGGTAACTCCGTAGACAGCCGCCAGCGAGTCTGCACCGCGCGGTGGCGTTGGTTGGCCCCCAGAGAGGGGTCGGGAGGCGAGGTGAAGACAGTCACTCGTCCCCAGGAAGTGACTTCGAATGCCACTTAAAGAAGTGTACGAACGCACGTTCGACGAAGACGTACCGCCCTCGGAAGGGGACACCACTCTTTCCAGTGAAATCGCGGAGGAAGAGCGCTGATGGACCGCGAACTCCGCGATCTCCATCGAGATGCTCGCGACGAACGCAGGCGAATGCTCTCGGATCTAGACCCGGATCCTCACGACGTTCCTGGATACGGTCGTCCTGGTGGGATCGACGATCCAGTGCCCGACGCCGAGTACGGTGACGATCACCCGGAACTGACCGAGGGCTACCCCGAAGAGACCGGCGAAGAGCGCGTCACGTTGCCGATCCCGGACGGTGTTGAGTACGACGTCGACGACCTTGAGGACGGCACGATCGTCATTCAGTGGTGGTGCCCGGCCGACGAGAGCCCTGACAATCCCGAGGTCGATCGGGATGACTGACGAGGAAACCGACATATGCGTTTCGGCGTCGATTATCTGCGATCTCGCTGAGCAACTCCACGACGACGTTCACGAGTCGGATCGGTTCGACGACACAAAGTTCGACTGCTGGGGTGCCCGGGCGCTCCTGCGCCTCGCCGAGCTCGAAGCCGACCGTCCTCCCGAGGACGCTCCCGACCACGAACACGACGCCTACGCTCACAAGCGGGCCGCAACGATGGCTTCGGTCGCGAGTGAACTGCTCTCGGCAGTCGCTCGCTCGGACGTCGTGACCGATGTGGAGACGGGCCGGCTCCTCGCCGGGACGTCTACAACGCATGAACTGGTTGCTGACCACCAGCAGGCGGCCCATTGGGTTCGCGAGGAAGCACATCGAGACCAATGAGTCGCTCTCACTGTTCCGAGTGTGGCTACGAAGGGCCGAAAGAAGGACCACTGCCCCAGCGAGGCTCGGACGTGATCCCGATCTACGAGTGTCCTGAGTGTGGCGACGTCGCCGCGATCGGCTGTTCGTGTGACGATCCAGACAGCCACGAGCCGTCGAGTTCGGCGTGACCGCACGTAGGTGGCGTTGTTTCCTCCCTTGAGAGCGTCGGAGGCAAACAGTCATGAGCGAGCGATCATCGCATCAATCGTTCCTCAAGAAGAACGATGTTGCTCTCCACCCACATTGTTATAGGGTTGGAGACCCGAGATCCAACCGAAAATGTCCCACACACCACCGGCGGCTGAAGGGCAGGACGCCCAACAGTTCTTCGCCATCGCGGAAACTCTCGCAGAAGAATCACGACGGGACATCGTGGCAGATATCGTCGCCCATCCGGAGGGCCTCCCATCGATGAAGGAGTTAGAATTCACAACGGGGCTGCACCGGACGACGATTCACCAGCACCTTGAGGCACTAATCGACGGAGGAATCGTTGAACCAGTCGAAATCCCTCCTGGTCAGCAGACCAAAGGCCAACCGAGCAAATTCTACGCAATCACCGATACGGCTCGACAGATTTTCAATCGGAATAACGTCTTCACCAAGGACCACTGGAAGGGGGTCTACGATCGTGTCGACAAGCCTGAGGAGATTCAAGAGGCAGAAGCAGCCCCACGCCCAGATCAGGACTGATATTGGGAATTGTTTGATTGACATCCTCAACACTCAATTGAGGGCTCGCATCGTCCACTCGATCGATGACCACACCCTGAGTCGGTCCCGTTTCCGGTGATGTCTCCGCCTACTGCTGCTCCCACAGCGCCTCGATACGCTCCTCGAGACGATCGAGAACGAGCCGACTCACATCGCGATGATCGTCCGGCCACTGAGCGTTCTCCGCGTCGGTGCGGCTCGCGGCCGGGGGCGGATGAAAGTGATCTCGGGAGTTGTGCGCGTTCGGATGCCGGTCCCATCGGCACTTCCACGCGCTGTCCCGCCGTTCCTCCTGGTAGTGGAAGGTGAAGTCGTCGTTGCGATACCAACGAATCTCGAAGCGAGCAGACACCACGTTCGGGTAATAGTCGCCGGACAGCTCAACGCGGAGGTGCAACTTCCCCTCCTCAACGATTTTCGCCGACTCGAACATACGATTTCCAACGAATCGGGAACGCATACGCTCCAACACGGCCCGATCTATCGGTGCGGGACTCGCACCGTCATCCACCGGCACCATCTTAACCGTGCAACGGGGCTGTCGAGCCAGCGGTCTTTCTTCGGGCGCGTTCGTGGAGGTGACGCTCCTCGATGACGGTAGCCCAATCACCGAGATCCACGTACACGTCGTCAATCCGTTCCGCGTCGAACTCGAGGACATCGACCTCAGCGGGCGAGTCA
>NZ_QPND01000047.1:0-7072 GCF_003344565.1 Saliphagus sp. LR7
TTGAGTTGTGGAATGTTCATCAGGTGCGTATCCGGACAGCGGATGAATCAGTCACCTGATTCACCCGCTTCCTTTACGACGACGTGTCAGTTAGGAGGCTTCTGAGCCAGAGTGGACAACTAGCGACAGTACCGAGCGCGAGATCATCGAGACGATGGACGAAGATGGGCAGGAAGTCGCCACTGAGTCGGCAACTGTCCACGCCGATCATGGTTCGCACGCGATGCAGTTTCTCTACGTTCCTTCGACAAAAGGAGACGGGACAGCAGCGTTTTCGACGAACCTCTCGGTGGGTCCCGAGGAAGCTGCGACGTTCTGTCGTCGGTATAGCCATCGCTGGCAGATCGAGAACGAATACAAGAACATCAAGAACGACTTCTTGGCGAAGACCTCCTCTAAAGATCATCGAGTACGGATGTTCTACTTCGTGTTCGCGGTATTGCTCCACAACATCTGGCGGCTCACTGATTTCCTGTTGAAAGTAGGTGTCCGCGGTGAGATGGATTACACGCCGGTTCTCACAGCCGGGGAGTGTGCCGAGTTAGTTTGTTCAGCACTAATTCCACCGGATTAGCGCTCTACACCAACTCAGGCCGCCTTTCGTGAGTGGCGACACTCTTTGAAGCGTATGGTTCTGATCTGCTTTCGCGTACCTGATGTGATCTAACTGATAGAAGTGGTTGTGATCCCACCAATGTCGGACAGTTGAGTACGATTAGGTCTGAAAACACGCGAAAATAGCCCATCCTCCGAAACTGTGTTGAAAAATCCCTGCGGAAAAGTATACAGCGTTATACAGTTTACAATGGTTCTTCACGATTAGAGCGTGGTTGTTGTATATATTAGTTGTCCCCACTCGACAACTGACTACACAAACTATTTACAAAACCATCACGAACGCTGAACCAACCAGAAATGCAACTCTTAGAACCCACCCAAACCAGAGCAATCCGCCTTCTAAACGGTGATTCGCGTGCCTGAGCAGATCAACTGGTCGCAGAAATCACTCGACGAACTGCGACACGTCTGGACCGTCGATATCGAACCAGCACTCGAACAGGCGGGCTATGATCTCAACTCGCGACCGACCTACCAGCAGCTGCTCGACGTCGGATACGGTGGTATCTGTTACACGCTTCGCGAACACCACGATCTCACGCTCTCGGAGTTCCTCGCAACAGTCGGCTACAGTGCTGACCCGTCAACAGACTCCAACCCCTGGGATATCGACGACGAAACCACCATCGATGAACTGAACACATATATTCGAACACTCGACCAACGACGGAACCTTGCCGAGTCAACGATCTCTACCAAGCGATCTCGGCTTGCGACCTACGCGAGCCTGTATCACGATATCCACGGTAGCGCCGACCTCGTTGACAGACTCACCGATCTCGAGACCCAACCTGACGAGATTGAACGGGTACTCGCAGTCTTTGACGAACTCGATCGCGACCTGGAGAGTGACGCCTCGAAACTCCGGTACCTCGGCGACGTCTCGCAGTTCTATGAGCACCTCCAACGACGAGGAAAGGCTGCCTACAACCCGGCAGGGACCATCGAGATGGAATACGGCTGGCAACGTTCTGAACCCGATAACGCAGCCCTCTCGAGCCAACAAGTACGGCGGATCTACGACGTCGTCGACAAAGCGAGTGATGAACTCCTCGTCCTCGCACTGTGTGCGTGGGGGCTCCGTCGAAACGAGGTCGCCGCATTGCATGTTTCTCAACTCGTTCTCGAGGAAGAGGATCCCCACATTCGCTTCGACGAGCGCAAGAACGGACCGGGAACGGTCGCACTGATCTACGGCCGCGAGACACTCAATGATCGTCTCGACGCGTTGGGTGCGTCCGATCGGGAGTGGAACGGGTACCTGTTCCCCTCGACGGCGGCAGAGGACGGCCATATCGTTGGTGAAACGGTCCAGGCACGCTTCCAGCGGCTTGCTGAGCGTGCTGACGTCCGCGTTCGTGGGCAGACACCTACGTCGAAGATGGGGCGGCGGTTCTGGTACACGACGTATCTCGACTCTCAAACAGACCTCCTCGAGAACCTAGATGAGATCGCGGCTGACCAGGGGAGTTCCGATCCGAGTGTCGTGCTGAAAAACTACCTATCAGAAGAAGAACGGCGGCAGTATCGTCGAGAGTTCATGCGAGAGCGCCTCGCGAACGCCTTCGAGAGTCAGGATAGTTGTTGAGCTCACCTCCGCTTCGCGGCTCGGTCCTCAGGCGTAGCCCATTCAATTCAACAAGGCTGCTCACTAAGAGTGAACACTCATAATGAATGGTTGGTCTTATTAATCACTCTTAGTATCTACTCCTATTAGCCAGTTGGTCTCACTAATCACTCTTAGCTCCTACTCATAATGATTGATCGGTCTTACCGATCACTCTTAGCGGACAATCCTACTGATTGGTCCTGGTGGTTTGTCTGACGGAACTTTATGTATAACCATACTGTACGTACGGATATGCAAGCCTATACTGTCTATAACCAGTCAGGCGGCCAAGGGAAAACAACGGTCGCAAGAGATCTCGCAGCTGCCCACGCCGAGATCGGACAGCGCGTGTTGGTGATCGACATGGACGCGCAGAACGGCAGTCTGAGCAACTACCTCGGTGTCGATGACAACAAACGAAACCCGGAGGCCGACGATCTCACGTACCATCTCGTCGATCAAGGGCAAGACGAGTTTAGCGACTTGATTCGGACGGCAGAACCGAACGTCGACGTCCTCCCATCACACAAGCGGCTCAACCGCGTTGATGAGTTCCTTGACTCCCACGAAAACTATATCGGCCAGACAAAACCAGACGATTGGGAATACCCCCGATACAAACAACTCCTCAAAACACTCCAGAAGAATGACGTCCCGAGCCAGTATGACGTCCTGATCATCGACCCGAACGCGAAGGCTGATACAGTATATTATCTATCGCTATACGCAACTCGAAATGTGGTGATCCCCGCAGTTCCGACTAGGTCGGGCTATGAAAGTATCGACGGAGTTGCCGACAGTGCCCAGGGTTTCGCCGAGAATCAGGACATCAACATTGGTCGGACAGCCGTGGTTCCCACGATGGTCGATACACGAAAGAGCGATCACAAGGACTACGCTCGGAAACTGCGCGACGATTACGACGCGCCGGTTTACTTCAAGTCACTGAGCGCGTTTGAATCGGCCGAGGAGAAGTACGTCTCAATCTTCCAGTTGTTCGATGAACACCGAGATCGAATTCGGAAGTCTGAGCGGAACATTCTTCCGAAATACCGGACACTGGTGGCAACAATCTGTGCGACATTAGGCAATCCGCTCCCCGAGAAGACATGGGACAGTGAGGAACTATTTACCGATGATGAGTTTTGGGGAGCAGTCAACGTCCCCTTCGCCGATATCGCCGATGAAGCGATTGACCAGACTGTGGGGGTGAACTGAGATGGGGGGATCTTTCGAATCCGGTGCCGGCGACGACCCTAACGACCTGTTCGCAAGCGACGAGGATACTGACGACGAGAGAGTATCGAGTGAGGAAGATGCTCAGCTAGACCAGACCAGCGAGAGTGAGACCGAGGAACAAGACACTACAGCCTCAATCAGTACCGAAAGCGCGGATAGAGAGGATAATGGAGGCGCCACAGACCAAACGGAGGAATCTAACGTGTCTAGCTCATTGGTGATGGTTGATATCGAGTCACCAAGAGATTTCGACGCGGCCCATCTCGCTCGCGAATTCGTCCCCGAAACCTACGACAAGCCTCATGCTTGGGCACTGGGACGTGATGGAGTGAATGATGGGCGGGCCGAAAAGAAGACGTTCTTCCTGCAGTCGAACGTACTTGATCTTGAAGTAGCCTGCTCACAGGAAGTCAATAATATTCTCGAGGGAGATGTCCCCTTGACTGACCTTCGCGAGCTGGCGCTTATTCTCGCATATCATCAGCCTGAATTGCTTGCCGAGGCTGCAAGAGAATGGGGCGCTGAAAGCGCTTAAGCCGGCCTATTGCCAGCAGTCCCTGAAAGAGCCAAATTTCTCACTTCCGATAACAGAGATACCGAGTTTACCTTGTCAATCGTCTATCGTGAAGGGTCGGACCAGTGGTATTTCGGTAATCCCCCTCGATCTGGGTAGTTGAGCATATCAACGAGAACCACCCGGATGAATCCTAGAGCGAGGACTGGCTTGCCTTCAGCAATCCTGACGCTGTCCAGCACGGCTCGGACGTCACGGAAAGACAAACGATCAGTGCCGAGAGTGGTGACGAGGACACCGAAACGGACGAGAACGGTACACACTGAGGTTTTTATGCAAAGACGGGGGCAGGCCCGCCGATGGCTCCCGAGTACACCCTCAATCGCCAAGACGAGCTGCTGATCGCCGTCGCGCTCTTCGACTACTCTCGCGAGTGGGCTGAGGCGGAACCGTCGAACGCCGAACGGGCGTGGTTTCTCTGCCGCGTCGTGTGCGAGTGCCACGGGCTCACGCCGAGCGAGGCGATACTCGAACTCAGCTGATTCCAATTCCAACTATACTGCGAAACACATATCATATTTCGTGCTTACTGCCGAGCAAACGCTCGAGGCGCTTCATCAGATCCGCCACCAGGCCGGGAAACTGCTAAATGACGAATGACTGAATACGATGTCTGCCCCCGAGGGTGCGGGCGCTACCAGCGCCTCTCCCGACACTGGTCAGGTCCACACTGTTCGTTCCCGCCCCTCTCAGCGGTCCAGCGAGAGACTGTCGAGGGACTGCTCTTGGCGGGTGCAACGATCGCCGGGAACGGCCCGAACAAACATCTCGTCGTCGGCACTGTCCACGAGCCGTTGGCCAAATGGCTTGCCGACGAACTCGACTGGCTGACCCACTCGGTTCGCGGGCGAAAGGGCGAAAGGGCAAGCGCCAGCTCGAGTACCGTGTCCGAACCCACGCTCACGCGACTCTCTCGCGATACGTCGAGTGGACCGAGGGCGATCGGGCGCCGCCGGAGGACCTCGAAATCTCGCCGCACACGGGCCGCGTCTGGTACGCTCTCGCCGGCGGCCTCCAGTGGCACGGCAATCGCGACAGCCAGCGGACAGCTGCGTTCTCGGCCCTTGACGACGAACGGGCCGCCTGGATCGAGCGCGTGCTGGCCGACGCTGGGCCCAGCTTAGAGGCGACACGCGCTGGGAAGCGAGTGCAGTTGCGGCCGCTTGAGACCGACCGCTGGCTCGCCTGGATCGGCGTCCCCGTTCCCGGCGTCGAACACAAGTGGGCCGGGGGCCAGAACGAGTACCAACAGCTTCGCGATCGATAGCGGGGCCACTGTTCGGCGTCTGTAGAACGAACGCTCCCGAAGCCCGGAGCGATCAGGAGACACTGCGTTTCCGCTGTATCAACGACGGAATCTGAGACTGATGACGTCCGCATCTCGACGAGCTCGAGGAGTACGCCCCTACTCCTTCCGATAGCATCGTGAGGCGTCATCAATCGCATTGGAGCGTAATCAGAGCTGTCTGACGTTCCCCACACTCACTCCGATCCGGCCTTTCCAAGATACTCCCGGCGAACGGTATCACCGTCACGATACGCTCGATATGCGTACGGGCCGTGTTTCGGCCCACCACTCATGCACTGACAGGTGTCGTCGCCACAGGTCCGGTACTCGTGATAGACGGTGCCGCTCGATCCTTCTTCGACGACGTCGACGTCATCGGGGAGGTCGTCTTCAGTGACGGGCTCCTCGCGGCGCCGCTCACGATCGGCAAGCAACTGATCGATGTACTCCTGAGTATCGCGAAGGGTCTCGTCGTCCTGTTTCGGCAGTCCGTCGGCGATATAATCAGGGAGGGACGCCGGTGCGGTGGGTGGAGTCATCGGCCTTGTGCAACAATCGGCCTCATCTCTGATAAAAATGTTGCACAAGGCAGCGGTGTGCTCGTCTCTCTTCTTCTCGTTCGTTCTGTGATCGCTGGTGGAAGACTGTCTGTACGCCGATTCCAACGTTCACAAGCCGAAGACTACTTCTCAGGGCAATATGTACCGGTAAGTGTCGTATGGCAGATTTCATCGTCAAATCGGCAGTGAAGAACCGTCTCGATGACCAGAATGTGGCAGCCGACTTCTACGAAGCCCTTGACGAGGAAGTCGAGGAGTTGCTCGAGGATGCTGCCCAGCGAGCCCAAGACAACGACCGGAAAACGGTCCAGGCCCGCGATCTGTAGACAGCCGACCAGAGATATCAAACAGCCTTTTTCCAGGGCACGTTTCCAATCAAGCTGCTACGGTCAGGTGCAAACTAACTAGCCGAAGCGTTATCGCCAACTCCTATTGACGGTGGACATTCTGTTGCAACCATGAGCAGCGACAAAGAACAGATGCTGAATGGGGGCTTATACGATCCAACTGATCCCGAACTCGTGGCTGACCGGAACCGTGCGCATGAACTCACGGGGCGTTACAACAACACGATGCCAGATGACCAAGCCGACCGTGGGGAGTTGGTAGAAGCTCTCTTTGGCTCAGTGGGCGATGAGTGTCAGATAGAGCCCCCGTTTCGATGTGATTACGGGTACAATATCCACGTTGGGGAGAATTTCTATGCGAACTTTGATTGCGTCATCTTAGATGCGGGCCGGGTAGAGATCGGTCGGAACTGTATGATTGCACCTGGCGTCCACATCTACACGGCGACGCATCCGCTTGACGCGTCCAAACGAATCGAAGGCCGAGAGTACGCGAAGCCGGTCTCAGTTGGTGACAACGTCTGGATCGGTGGACAGGCTGTGGTCAATCCCGGTGTGACTGTTGGCGACGACAGCGTCATCGCGTCCGGCGCGGTTGTGACTGAAGATGTTCCCGAAGAGGTCGTCGTACAAGGCAACCCAGCGACCGTTGTCAAGGAAATGAAAAAGAATTGATATTTCGAGAATCCCTCCGTGGTGAGACGTCTACAATCGGTCCGGACGTGTTGGGTCCACTGTCCCCCCTCTTGGTCCAAATCCGCACATCTATCCGTCTTGGCGGCTGATGGCCATCCGCACGGCTGACGCTGATCAGCCATACACGGCGTCCCAGCCGTG
>NZ_QPND01000048.1:0-6658 GCF_003344565.1 Saliphagus sp. LR7
AAGAAGCTCAATCAGGTACTCGGTAACCGCCTGTTCGACTCACTGGACGAACTTCAGGATGCCGCGCTCGCTGCACTCGACAACATCAATCCACCAAATATCTTTACGTATTTATGTCCGTGAGTATAAGTATGGGCAATAACGTGACGAACACGCTCGTAGGGAGTTGTCTCAGACACCCACTCGTCGCTAACCACCTCGTTGATGTCCTCGAATTCGTTTGGTGGTGTTGTATCAGTATACTACTCTATTTTGGGAGAGTTCAACACGTATTCATTGAGAGACCGGACCTCAACTTCGATAGAGGGTATGGAAGAGGAGACTACACCAAGCATAGAGGATCCAGAATGCTCGATATTGGAAGTACAGTGGATGCTGGCTGCCGTCAAATCAGACACGATCGGCGACTCGTGATGATTATCTGGTTAGAAATGCGCCCGAACTTCGTGCACCTGGGGCACGGCGATATAGTACTGTAACAGACTTCACGTGATCTGCGATCCAACTCTGGAGGCAAGGTCTAGACGGCTTTGCGACGCGACCAATTCATTCCTCGAACGAGACGACACCTTTGACGACCGTTGGATTCATCGCTCGCTGGAACGCGTCGTCAATCTCGTCAAGCGACGACTCGAAGTCAACAATTCCGTCAACATCAACGACACCATCGGCGAGGAGGGCGATGGCCGCATCGTAGGTATTCTTGTACCGGAAGGAGCCGTGGACGTCTATCTCGTTGTCGATGACATCTAATACGTCGAAAGGCACCTCTGCCTCGTCCGCCAGACCCACGAGAACGACAGTTCCGCCGCGACGGACGACGTCGAGCGTCGACCGAATCGACGGCTCTGCCCCGGAGGCTTCGACGACGACGTCGGCACCGACGCCGTCGGTGTACTCGTCGACGGCCGCTTCGAGGTCGTCCTCGGCCACGTTCACTGCGAGGTCGATGCCTCGTTTGTGGGCGAAGTCAAGTTTCTCTTCGACGACATCCGTGATCAGGACGTCTGTTGCACCAGCAGCACGCGCGGCCTCGGCGACCATGAGCCCGATGGGTCCAGCCCCCGTGATTAGGACGGTGTCGCCCGTTCCAACCTCGCCCCGACGGCAGGCGTGGATGCCGACCGAGAGGGGTTCACAGAGCGCTCCCTCGATAGTGGAGACGTTATCCGGGAGTTTGTACGCGAAATCTGCCGGCCAGGCGACGTATTCGGCGAACGCGCCGTCGTGTGGCGGCGTCGCCATGAACTCGACCGACTCACAGAGGTGGTAGTCGCCGCGCCTGCAGTGGGCACAACGCCGGCACGGAACGCCGGGTTCGAGCGCGACGCGGTCACCCGGTTCGAGCCCAGTAACGTTCTTGCCGACCGCGACAACCTGGCCGGCACTCTCGTGGCCGAGCACAAGTGGATCCTCGACGACGTAGTCGCCGATACGTCCGTGTTCATAGTAGTGGACGTCCGATCCACAGATACCAACGTCACGTATCGCGACGAGCACGTCGTCGGGCCCTGGTTCGGGACGCTCATGGTCCTCGAGCTGGAACTCCGTAGGTTCGACTAACACTGCGGTTCGCACACGTAGAGACACCGTAACCGGCTACAAAAATCTGCGGGACGTCACCACCCAGCAATACTACCGTCTTCGTGGTGCCAGACGGGTTGTATCATAGGGATCAGCAAACTAGTTCGTAGTTTCTCTCGTCGCACGCTTCTCTCGAGACACCGTTTTCCATGCGAGGGCCTCCAAATATCCACGATGATCCCTATCAGTTGACCTGGGCCTGGGTCTGCTCGCGGAAGTGGTTCTTATCGATCCCGATGCCGAGGCCGGGGCCGGTCGACGTAACCATCCTCGAAAGTGAACATTTCGGGGTCCTCAAGTAGTGCCAGTCGCTGGCTCGACGACGATCGATGATCGGTCCTCATCGGCTATGTAGCCGTCGAGGGTATCAGCTCGGGTCATCGGCCAGTCCCGCAAGCACCGTTTCGCCTACTTGGAGTTGGTATCCTCGCCACCGAACGGCGACTCAGCCGAGGTTTGGTGCTTCAGTTTCAGGTTTACCGTGTCCCAGTGGCTGTAGTGGAGCGGGTACTGTCCATCAGTTCGTTCGTAGGCAACGAGTGCGCGGTGGCCCACATCACCACCTCCGCTGATGGTCGTGTGCGAATGCGGGTCGCACCACCAACGCCGGGCAGGATATGTCGTGGAATTGCACTTCCAGAAGGGACCGATCCGTTCCCGGTGAGGGAAATACCTTCATGTGACACCGGAACGAGCCATCGCCATGGACGTACTCGACTCGTTTCGACTCGACGGGCGGACAGCGATCGTGACCGGAGGGAATCGTGGAATCGGGCGCGCAATCGCCGAGGGATTCGCCGACGTCGGTGCGGACGTCGTAATCGCAAACCGTGACGAAGAGAGTGGGGCGGCCGCAGCGGATGAGATCGAGGCGGCAGCCGATGTCGACACCCTAGCCGTCCAGACCGACGTCACCAGCGAGGCTGACGTGAGGGCACTAGCCGAGGAGGTCGTCGATACCTTCGGTGGAATCGACGTATTGGTCAACAACGCCGGGATTACCCATCACAACAGCGTGGCGGACAAGTCCGTCGAGGAGTTCCAAGAGACGATCGACATCAATCTCACTGGGGCGTATCGCTGTAGTAAGTACGCAGGCGAGGTGATGAAAGACGATGGCGGCGGGGCCATCCTCAACGTCTCTTCGATGTCTGCTTTCATCGCGAATTACCCCCAGCACCAGGTCGATTATCAGGCGTCGAAAGGGGCGCTGGAGGCGTTCAAGAACCAGCTCGCCTCAGAGTGGGCCGAATTTGGGATCCGCGTGAACAACATCAATCCCGGCTACGTCTTCACCGACAACATCGTCCACGGCGAGAAGACGGTCGACACCTGGCGCTCAGAGATGCTCGTCGACGAGTTCGCCCGCCCGGCTGATATCGCACCACTCGCGGTGTACCTCGCAAGTGATGCCGCCTGGTACGTCACTGGCGAATCAGTTGTGATCGATGGCGGATATACCGTCCGCTGACTCGAATGCCAACTGGGGAGATTAACCGCATACATAGGTTATAGGACTCGCAGGCGAGAATACCACGCCGTAAACGGCGTGGATGAATCGCCGTCTTCATCCGTTCAAACGCCCGAATCGGAAGGATTAGGTGCCCCACGGGCATATATCTATCCGTCGCCACGACGGAGAACCGTCGCGTCTCGACACCCCGAAAACTGGCAGTTGACTCGGTGTTTGCCTCATCAAAAAGTAAGCCCTCGGGAACGCAGACCGACGAAACACAACCACGTACCTCCGAGTCCCGTGTGGGATAGGAGTACCGGCGGCGTGGCACCGCCATGAGTTCGTCGAACTCGAAACCAGAAGGTCCCAACGAACCGCCCGTTTGGTGGGCGTGGGAGGCCCGCGTCTTCAGGCGCGGGAGGATGTCACTGATACACATCGTACTCTCGATACTCCCATCCGATATCGCTGATACGGTCCCAAAGGAGGAGCATGGATCTGGCTTCAATGATCCTCGATGCTCGTCGTATCTCGGTTCCGAACCACAGAAACGAGTGTCTGGATAGAACTCTCTAGCTAGCCGTTACTCTTAGGACAATCCAAGCTGAGAGACAATTATGTCGCGAGTCACGATCTTGGGGATTATTCTTCTCGGCGTTATGATGGCTCTCGCTGGATGCGCAGCGGAGTCGCCAGAAGAAACCAATGGGACAGACACCGAAGGTGATAGCGACGAACTCGAGGAAACGAATACCACCGAGGAAAGTCCCGTGGACGAAGAGAGAAACGAGGGTGAGGACAGCGAAAATGAAACCGAAGAAGAGACAGAACAAACCGATAACGAATCTGAAACTACGACGTCCGAAGAGACTGCAGAACCGACGGAGGAGCCCGAGGAGACGACTGAAACGACTGAAGAGGAAACGGAAACCGAGACCGAAGACGAACCCGAGACGGAAACCGAGAGCGAGACCGAGGAGGAGACCGAAAATACTGAAGAACCGACCGATACCGAAACGTCCACTGAAGAATCGACTGATACCGAGACCGAGACGGAAGAGGCGACTGACACTGAGGAGGATACACCCTCCCCAACAGAGACGGAGACGCCAACAGCAACGGAGACTGAGACAACAACGCCATCCGAACCTGCAGTGGCGGTCCCTCCAGAGGTCTCGGGCGGGGAGGCTCGAGAGGCGACAGTCACGCGAGTCGTTGATGGCGATACGATGGAAGTCCAGTTCGCTGATGGAGAAGAGGATACAGTCCGCTTGATCGGTGTCGACACGCCTGAAACAACGCTGGGCGATGTGAGCCCCGGAGAGTACGAGGGAATCCCCGATACCCAGGCTGCTCGTGATCACTTGTACAACTGGGGCGAACAGGCCAGTCAGTACGCGACCACTGAGCTCGAAGGTCAGGAGGTTCGTGTCGTGACCGACGGTGAAGGTGACGAGCGTGGGAGCTTCGGTCGCTTACTGGCGTATATCTACGTTGGCGAGACGAATTTCAATCTCGGATTGCTCGAAGGTGGCTACGCTCGCGTCTATGATTCCACGTTCAGTCTTCGCGAAGAGTTCGACAGTGCTGAAGCGGACGCGCGGTCCAACAGCGTCGGCCTCTGGGATTTCGAGGGCGAATCAACGCCAACCGAGACTGAAACCGAATCGGACAATGGCGATACCGACGATGTCGACATTCCGCCCCTTCCAGACGATGGTGATTACAACTGTGGAGACTTCGAGACGCAAGAACAGGCCCAAGCCGTTCTCGACGGCGAGTCAGGCGACCCCCACGGCCTCGATGGAGACGGTGATGGCGTCGCCTGTGAATCGTTGCCATAGAACTGTTCGCCCACCAGATCTCCATTGATCCGTGAATTCTCGATCGTCAGGATGAGCGACTATCCATCGTCACATTCTCCGACGACGCTCGCGACTGGGGGCCCACCAATGCAGTGACCGCCGAACGGGTATCGGTCCGCTAATGGATATTCACGAGAATCGCGGCTGTCCCCTTGCCGAAGCCTTGCTCCAAGAGAGGGTAGCTTCCAGATCTCATGTCCAGTAAGTACGTCTGTCCCCGTGGCTGTGGATGCTATCAGCGGCTTTCGCGCCATTGGTTCGGGCCGAACTGTACGTTCCCACGTCTCGAGAACCACCAGCGTGAAACGATCAAGGGCATGGTGTTAGCAGGCGCGACGATCGCCGGAAACGGCCCGAACAAACACCTCGTTATCGGGACTATCCGCGAGTCGCTTGCGGAATGGCTGGCCGAGGAACTCGGCTGGCTCACCCATTCGATCCGCGAACGTAGGTATGAGGCTGATCGTCAGCCCGAGTATCGTATCCGGACTCACGCACATTCGGCGCTATCGCAGTACGCTAAGTGGACGGAGAGTGATCGAGCACCGCCTGTAGACGTACCGATCTCGTCGCATACAGGGCGGATCTGGTACGCCCTCGCCGGCGGCCTCCAGTGGTCCCACGAGTACGACAGCGGGCGGACAGCAGCGTTCTCAGCCCTGTCTGATGATCGGGCAGCGTGGATCGGGCAAGTCCTTACGGACGCCGAGCCCGCCTTCCAAGGGACGCGGGCAGGGACGCGTGTACAGTTTCGACCGCTCGAAACCGACCGCTGGCTCGCCTGGATTGGTGATCCGGTTCCTGGCGTCGCGTACAAGTGGGCCGACGGACGAGCAGAGTACGAGCGGCTTCGCGATTGGGAGTGATATTTCGCGATCGGCGGTTCCGCGACTGGTTATCCTGAACCCGATCCGTCCAATAACGAGAGGCGAAGAATTCGATTTAGAACTGGAGGAGATCGAGGACGGAACACGGCGCCCTCAAGCCTGAAACGGGACGCCGAAGAGCGGATTTACCGCCTCCCCGATGGTTCGAGCCGAGTTCACGAACAAGCCCCACTCTCAACACGACGAATGCGTGTAGGGTGGGGTAGTTGACTAGCCGCTATCGCCTCGGCGACACGAACCTCAGTGGCAAGTGGTTCCTCTGTGGATTGAGTAGGTTGAGGTTTGAACGCTCCAATTGAGAGAGGACGAATTCGTCACGACGGGGTTCGTTAGCGCGAGGAGGGCCTCAAGGGGCGCCCGTAAGGATTATTTGACTGTCAGTATCGCCGTTCACGATTTGGCGCGTTGCATCTGGAGGGATACGAACCGCATCACCGGGTTCTAACGACACGTCGTCGTCGTTATCGATGGTCACTGTCGCTTCCCCGTCAACGAGGAAGTATACTTCTTCGTGGTCCTGGTCGTCATGTTCGTGTTCGGGTCCTTCCCAGCCCGGCTCAGCATCAACAACAGTGAACCCGTGGTCGGTACACTCGAGTTCGTCTCGGAGAAAGTGCATCCCGTGGCTGGTCTCGGTCTCTTCGTAGTTCACTTTCGTATAGGACATCATTTCTTGCCAACAGAGATAGACACAAATATCTAATGCCGACCGCTCAGAAGCGAGCCCACCACTGGGAAACGAGGGTGTCATAGAACGATTACCACACCAAAGAGCAGGGTGAATGCTGAGGTGGTATGCACTCAGCGACCCTGCAAGAGAACCATTCGATAGACTCGTTCTTTAATGTCGCGGAGACAGCGACGTT
>NZ_QPND01000049.1:0-6446 GCF_003344565.1 Saliphagus sp. LR7
CTGACCTTTCAACACACACCAGTAGCGGCCGCTACTGCATCTTCTAGCTCCGAAATTCCGTCTGTGACGCCGTGAGCGTGTGAGTTATCGATCGTATCTCGACGACGTCTTGCGATTCAACAAGGCATCCCAATCGCTCCGTTGACCATCGAGGCGATCTCCATCGCCTCGAGTTGCTTGATGTAGTGGAGATGCGTATCACCGTCAGGACCGCCGTTCTCACGCGTTGTTTCCTCGTCGAAGATCCGGCTTCCTTGATTGGCAGCAGTCCTGGTCAACCCGAGGTAACTCTGGAGATCGAGGAACGCGGTATCCTCATACCGCGTTCCCTCGTCCGGTCGATTGTGAGGTCAATCGCCGGAAACACGATCTGACAGAGCGCCTCCGTGACGTCCTTTGCTTTTCCAGTGACGTAGCGTTGTTCCGACCGGGTGGAGAGATCGCTCTTGTCCTCAGGATCGAGCGCGCGCAGTCCGAGCGGGTTGCCCATCTCGTGGGCAACCGCGAGGATGTGTTCAGCAGATGTTCGGATGAAAGCTTGAAGCCGATTCGAGAACCGGTCGCGCCAGGCGCGACCGAGTGTGGTCCGACCCGGCGCAGTTTTGTCCCCAGCGAACTGGTCGGGATCAAAGCCGAGCGTGCGGGCACGCTCGGCAGTCGCGAGGTACTCGTGGAGCTCTGTGGTCGTGAAGCCGGCGAGCTCCTTGCAGTAGAACGCCCTTACCATCGGCCCGTAGCCGTAACGAGCGTTCCACTTGGTTTTCCCAGCTTCGTAGACTCCAGTCTCGCTGAAGTCAAACCCACGGACCACGGCCAGAAGGTCCGTGTCTTTGTGAATCAATTCCTCGGCCTGTCGTTCGAGTCTGCTGATCGCAGACTCGAACTCGGATGTCGGTTGAGACATCCATGTACAGTTGGCAACCAATCGGAGTCAGTCACCCGTCTCGTGCACAAAATCTGTCGTTCGGGACTCCTGGCGAGTGGTCAGCGCAATAATTGAACCCTTCCAGAACAGGTGTGAGGGTCAGGGCTAAATCGATAGATAGCGCCGGGATGAATCGGATATTCCATCATCCAGCTCAAGGGGTCATAACTTACGCAGACTACTCGACGACCTCCACCGGTCGATCTGGGAGCGTCTCCAAGGCATCTCGCTGAAGGAGCGTGTTCCCGACCGCCTCAACAGCGTCTAGATCGAACTGATCGGTGAGATGGTCACGGACGGTATTGGCGTGAGGCGAATCGTCAGTCGTCTCGCAGACATGATTGATCGAGGTCCCGCCGGCGCTGGTGCCGGCGAGGAGCTCGTACAACTCATTGGCGGTGACCTCAACGTTCTCACCAAGGTCAATCGGGAGTTCGTCTCCGAGACTGTTGGCGACAAAATTAAGCAGGTGCTCTTCCTCTAACTCGTTGTCTGCTTGGTTAGGCTTCACACCGCATCCAAGCAGACACTCCCTCTAACCCGATGTGATCGACTGAGTATTGCCCTCTACACTTGAGAACAGGTCAAGCACCTCGGGACGTGACCTAGGGTGGTCTATGTGAGTATCGTAGTAGGGATGAATCTCGGTAGACAAATATAAGAATTAGGCGGTTCTAATTCACTCATCGATGATGTTGAGTGCCGTCATGGAAGACTATCTCAAAGCGATCTATGTCCTCCACGCGGAAGTCGATGGGAACGTCAAAACATCGGACATCGCTACGCAGCTGGACGTCAAGCCGCCGACCGTGACAAGCATGCTGAAGAAGCTGGCCGAGAAAAACTTGGTCAGCCATGAGCCTTACCAAGGCGTCGAACTCACCCCAACAGGCGAATCCGTCGCACTGGAAGTGATTCGTCATCACCGCTTACTTGAGGCCTATCTCACTGAAGAACTCGGCTACGATTGGAGCGAAGTTCACGATGAGGCTGACCGGCTGGAACATCACGTCAGCGAGACGTTTATCGACCGACTCGCCACTCGGCTTGACGAGCCGCAAGTCGATCCCCATGGCGATCCAATTCCGAGTGCCGACTTGGATCCTGTTGAAGACCCTTCCGGGACAGCGCTTATCAACTTCAGCGTGGACGAAACAGTCATTATCCAACGAGTTCGGAATCAGGATCCCGAGATTCTCCAGTATCTCGAGGCACATGGAATCAAACCCGGAACGCGCGTTACCATCAAAGAGGTCACCCCCATCGGAATGATCAGTGTTCAACCTCACCCGTGCGAGACGGCTGTCTCCCTGCCGACTAGCGTTGCTCGCTCTATTTGGGCCCATCAAATCAACGAAGTGTCAACGCTGGTTCCGTGACTGAGATCCCAACGGAGTTAGATTAGACTAAATCTAAAATTTGATTCGGTGGTTATTTTATTAGCTGGCTTTAACTGTCTTTCAGAGAACGTGTGACTCTGGACTCAGACGATAATACGGGCACAATCGGCCGTCCATCACTGCGGGAACTCATGTACTATCTCGGGCCGGGATTCCTTATTAGTGTCGCGTATATGGATCCCGGGAATTGGGCCACGAACATCTCGGGCGGTGCGAAGTTTGGGACAGCCCTGCTTTGGGTGATCGTCCTTGCGAGCCTGATGGCCATTGGGATTCAAATCATCGCTGCGAAACTTGGGATCGCAACGGGGAAAGGCGTCGCACAGCTCTGCCGTGAACGGTTGCCTAAACCGCTCGTCTGGCCTCTCTGGGCTGCAGCCGAACTCGCGATGATCGCCACCGATATGGCAGAGATCATCGGTGCTGCGATTGGGTTTAGCTTAGTTTTCCAACTCCCGCTAGCAGCCGGGGCGGTCCTCGCCGGGATAAGTTCGTTCGCCTTGCTCGGTATTCGTACGGCCTATCGGCGTGGCTTTCGGTGGATCGAGTTCACGATCATGGCGCTCGTCGGGGTGATCTCGCTTGCATTTGTCTTCCAGATGGTACTTGCGAAACCGACCGCTGGGGAAATTGCTGCCGGGCTAGCACCGTCGATCCCGAACTCGAGTGCGCTGTTTATTGCGATCGGGATTCTCGGTGCGACGGTCATGCCTCACAGCGTGTATCTGCATCCGACACTTGTCCAGGATCGTCGACAACAGCAAGTCGAGGCTAACGGGGATACGGAAGCTGTTCATCGGCGCCACTTCCGACTGGAAAGCATCGACACGACACTTGCACTGTTCGGCGCGATGTTCGTGAATGCTGCTATGCTTATCGTCGCCGCTGCATCGCTTCAAGGGACAGGTATTGAAACACTCACCGAGGCGTATGTCACACTCCAAGGAGTCTTTGGCACGAATGCGAGTTTCGCCTTCGGCATCGCGCTCATCGCGGCCGGACTGTCATCATCACTGGTCGCAACTATGGCCGGGCAGACCGTCATGGATGGATTTCTGGACCTCAACGTGAATGTCTGGATCCGTCGCTCCGTGACACTCGTCCCGAGCCTCGCCATCGTGCTGGCGGGCTTCGATCCGACGAGTGTCCTCGTGGCCTCCCAAGTTGCGCTGAGCTTCGAACTCCCGTTCGTCCTCATCCCCTTGCTCTGGTTCACCTACCAAGAGGACATTATGGGGAGTTTCACGAATAAGACGAGGACGACCTATGGGCTCGCGGTTATTATCGGCCTCATCGTCGTTTTGAACGTGTGGCTCCTGTACTCGACACTATCCGGTACTGGGACGCCTGGATGACTCTATCACGTAGCGACCCTCCGATCGGGGGTCGCCGCGTGGCAGAAGCACCGAAATGCGGCTGATCGACTCATCGACTGGCAGTCCACCACCGACGACGCACGAATCAAGTTACATCAACCCTATCCGATCGAACTCGAAACGGACTCGCAGGAGTACAGTTGAAGCTACACTGAGTTCGCGTCGTGGGTAGCAACAGCTCTCATCAATTCTCCTCTTTTTGGGCCAGAAAACCACAGCACACTACAATTCTCGATTAGTCGCTTGATGGACGAGACACAATTGACTGATTTCGGCAGTTAACGCGCGAATTGAAGGCATTGCCAGTCCAGTTTGCGCTTACACTCCGAAGTCAGGACGGTTACTTTTGGTTATAGAAGTCCATATTTTACATATGCTGGTAAAGATTCATTTTCCATCTATGCTGAATGTGATGCCTTATTGAGCAAATTTGCCACAGAGAGAAAAGATACTTCACCGGCCATTTTCTCCGTGTTAATATGGGTGCCAGCCGTCTGATCATTGCGATAAGTATGACCATATTGATTGGTATAACTCTCTTCGTGTCGATGACCTTCTATTGGAATTCCGGCGGCCTAGCTATGCTTGGGTATTTGCTGGCTTTCTTCGGTATGACCGCTCTGATTCCGTTGGTTCTCCGCGACAAATTAAACAAGTCTTGGTCAGGGGAGTGATATATGGGGCACAGGACGGAGTGACATAGGGTTGGGTGAACTCCCATGTCTGGCGATTCCTGTTTGGAAACAGGACGTGCATCGTCCATGCAAGCCGTCAAGCATATCGATAGCTCAGGATGGCGAGTTGGAAGCCGTCATTGTCCGATATGCTTGCGAGTAGGACGAGTATGGGCTAGTTCAGGGAGGGACTGCCATCGGCCCTATACTCGAATCCCTCGTCGACGCTGAAAATCCGTATTATCAATCACACCAACTCGTGAACTCGAACGCCGGAGATATCGATAACTCAAACTGAGTCCAGAAGAGCATTCTCCAGTCACGTTCTGTCGGCTTTCTACCGGCTCCAGATCAACCCAAAGGGAAAACCTGTTCGACTGTCCGGTGCAGATCCAGCAGATAGATCCGTTTGGAAGAGAACCATTTGATAATGGCCCAGGATCCCTTCCGAGCGCGGGCATCCGGCGACTACACGCAGTCGCAATCGACAAGGTTCGTCGGCGCCGTCGGAAAACTCGCCGTCCTGTTAGTTGTACTGCTCCAGACCCCAGTCGTATCAGCGCATGGTGAGGCAGAGTCGACGGCACTGAGTCAATCTCACGGTCTGATTGCAATTTTCGTGGGGCTGGCCCTCGTCGGCGGAGCAGTTGCGCTAGAGTGATCACCTTAACACCTGAATATCCGGGAGAAAAGTCTCAATCCAGTCAATAGCGAACGCTCTTGCCGAATCTAGTGAAACACGTTGAGGGCGAAGCAGTCAACGAGGCCGTGTAGCGGTGCTCCGACGAGGTTCAACGTCCGTACGAACCCGTAGGTTCGGACGGACTGTTCCAATCCTGGTTTGGAGAGACCACGGAACTTCTCCAGCCACGGCTGGATCAACGACCAGAGGCATTCGACTTGATTTGTGTGGACGCCTTCGTCTGAGACGTACTTATCGTCGTGAACAACGGTTCGATGCTCGTGGTTCATCTGCTGATACGCGGGAAGTTCGTCGGTCCAGATCTCTCCCAGCGGCTGGGAGAGATCGCCTGCTTCCTCGATCACTGGCCCGAGATTCTCGTCGTATTTTGATCCTTCTTCGGCTGAGATCACCCGAAGCACGTCGCGGCTCGCCGCGACGAGCGTGAGTTTGTCGCCCGGTGCTCCCTCCCAGCGTGATCGGCCCGGTTCCCCAGAACCGCCGCGGGAGAGACCATCCCGCGGCGGCGATTGACCTTTGTAGCCCGAACACTTCGAGCCGGTTTCATCGATCTGTGTTGGTCCCTCAACGGTGTGCTGGATGCGCTCCCAGACGAGGGGAAAGCCGCGTTCGAACGCGGCTTCCCCATCACGGAGTTGCGCATGGATTGTGTCGTAGCAGGAATCGAATAGCTGGGCGATCTGGTTGATGCTGAGCAAGGTATCAGCGTAGAGAATGAAGATGAGAAGGAGTTCACCGGGTGTAAGACCGGTGTTTGCGAACGGCGTGTTTCGGGTGTATGTGAAGCTATAGCGGCAGTTACGACACCAGACTCGGGGACTGCTGTCCCGAGTCTGGAGAGCTGTTTCTCCACACTTGGGACAGGGAGCCTGCTCCCACGCACGCTTGCAGCGCCGCTCGACGATGGCGTCGAGCGGATCGGGGCGGAACACTATTGCTTGGCGCTCAACAACTTCCTGGAGCATCCCGCCGAAAGCTGTCTGTTGGTGCACATCCACTAGCATACGGCGGGATGCTGTAGTTCCTCCGCGACTGTTTCACCAGACTCGGCAAGAGCGATAGCGAAACTTATGCGACGGCTTAATTGGAGAAACGTCTCGGTGAGAAATTCGCGGAAGTGCTCTTTGTCCGCGAAAATCTCTGGCGAGATTTCGCGTTTGAGGTCTTTCCAGAGCGGCTCGATCGCGTTCAGCGTCGGCGAGTACGGCGGGATGAAGACGAACTCGATGCCGAGTTCGTCGGCCCGATCCTGGGTGAGATGAGCATGATGGGAGCCGTAGTTATCGGCCACGAGCAGAATCCGCCCGACCGGATTCTGCTCGCGGATCTCTTCGAGAGCCTCGACGATCGTCTCTTTGACCATCCGCT
>NZ_QPND01000005.1:0-227304 GCF_003344565.1 Saliphagus sp. LR7
GAGATGGGCGTCGAACTCCTCTGTTCGACTGACGACCCAACGTCGTCGCTCGAGTACCACGACCACGCGGCCGAGGAGATCGAGGACGTCTCCGTGCTCCCGACCTGGCGGGCCGACCGCGCCCTCCGGCCCGGCACGGACGACTGGAACGTGTTCCGCGCGGAGCTCGCCGAGGCGACCGGCGTCTCCTGTGAGGACCTCGCAGGCTTTCGGGAGGCTCTCCGGGCGAGCCACGATCACTTCGCCAAGCGGGGCTGCGTCGCCAGCGACATCGGGATCCGGATGCCCGTCTCCCGGCCAGTCGACGACGACCGCGCCCGCGAGTGTTACGCCGCCGCCATAGGGGACGAAACGCTCGACGAGGAGGCGGCGACCGACCTGCAGGCATATCTCCTCGAGTATGTCGGAGAGTTGAACGCCGAGAAGGGATGGACGACCCAGTTCCACGTCGGCCCCGTCCGGAACTACCGGGAGTCGGTCCACGAGGAACTGGGACCGGCTTCGGGTGCGGACATCTCGACCCAGGACGTCGACATCGAGGGGAGCCTCGAGTACTTCCTGAACCGCTTCGACGGCGAGTTCCAGACGGTGATTTACGCGCTCGACCCGACCCACTACCCGACGGTCGCCACCCTCGCGCGGGTGTTCCCGTCGGTCAACGTCGGTCCCGCCTGGTGGTTCAACGACAGCCCGTTCGGGATCGAAGACCACCTCGAGTACGTCGGCACCGTCTCCCTGCTCGCGAACTCCCCCGGGATGGTCAGCGATTCCCGGAAACTGCTTTCCTACGGCTCGCGCTTCGAGATGTTCCGGCGCTCGCTGGCGAACGTCCTCGGCCGACAGGTCTCTCGCGGCCAGGTCCCGATGGAAGTCGCAAGCGAGGTCGCAAGCGAGGTGGCCTACGACCGTCCCCGCGAGGTCTACGGCTTCTAGCGGCGCTACAGGGCGCTTTTGTCGTAGGCGCCGTCGACGACGATCTCCTCGCCGGTCGTAAACGAGGCCCCGTCGCTGGCGAGGTAGATCGCCGTCCCCGCGATCTCCTCGGGGGTCGCGACGCGCTCCATCGGCGTCCGGTCGTCGATCGCCGCGCGGGTCT
The DNA here is from genome assembly GCF_003344565.1 of Saliphagus sp. LR7. Classification (NCBI taxonomy): domain Archaea; kingdom Methanobacteriati; phylum Methanobacteriota; class Halobacteria; order Halobacteriales; family Natrialbaceae; genus Saliphagus; species Saliphagus sp. LR7. Next base: position 1,097 of record NZ_QPND01000005.1, read on the forward strand.
CGGTCCCCTCGTCGAAGGCGTCGCCGGCCAGGGGCGTCTTCACGAACCCCGGCGAGATCGCGTTCACCCGGATCTCGGGAGCGAGATCGGCCGCCGCCGCGCGGGTCAGTCCGTTGACCCCCGCCTTGGCCGCACAGTACGCCGGCCGGTTCTCTCTGGCCTGGCCGGCCGACATCGAGGAGATGTTGACGATCGCACCTTCGTCCATCTCGCGGCCGAAGGTCCGACACGCCCGGAACACGCCGGAGAGACAGACGTCGATGTCCTGGCTCCACTGCTCGTCACTCATCTCGGTCACCGACGCCCGCGCGACCGACCCCGCGGAGTTGACGAGGACGTCGACGTCGCCCATCGCCTCGACGGCCTCCTCGCGGAGCCGTTCGAGCGAGTCGCCGTCGGTGACGTCACAGGTCGTCGCCGTCGTTTCGGCACCCCGCTCGCGGAGTTCCGCGGCGACCGCCTCGCCGGCCTCGGGGTCCCGGCTCGCGGCGACGACGTCCGCCCCGTCCTCGGCGAACGCGAGCGCGATCGCCCGCCCGATGCCGCTGGTCCCGCCGATCACGACCGCCGACCGTCCCTCGACGCTCACGTCAGTAGACGTGTCCATGCCCGGTCGATCGGGAAGCCCGATCAAAGGGGTTGTGGTATTCGCCACCTACTCTTTTAACCGATCCCGTCCTCAACCGAGGGTATGGACCTCGAGATACCGACGCGGTTCGAACGCGACTGGAACGATCAGGCTGACACGCCCGTCCGCTTCGCGGTAATCGGCCTCGGCGGCTTCGCCCGGAACACCGCACTGCCCGCGATCGAGGCCGCGGACTACTGCGAGACGACGATCGTCGTCAGCGGCTCCCCCGAGAAGGCGAGGGAGGTCGCCGAGGAGTTCGACGCCGACCGCGCCCTCTCCTACGAGGAGTACGGCGCGGGCGAGGGAAGCGAGGCCTACGACGCGGTCTACGTCTGTACGCCCAACGCCCTCCACCTCCCACACGTCGAGACCGCCGCCGACCTCGGCAAGGACGTGCTCTGTGAGAAGCCCCTGGAGGCCACGGCCGACCGGGCCGAGCGCCTCGTCGCCGCCTGCGAGGACGGCGGCGTCACGCTGATGACGGCCTACCGGATGCAGACCGCCCGCTCGATCCGCTGGCTCCGCCGGCAGATCAGCGATGGAGTCGTCGGCGATCCGGTCCGGATCGACGGCGAGTTCTCCTTTCCCCTGCTCGACGGCGGCGATCCCGACCAGTGGCGGATCGACCCCGACCTCGCGGGCGGGGGCGCCCTGATGGACATCGGCGTCTACCCGATCAACACCGCCCGCTTCGTCCTCGGCGAGGACCCGATCGCGGTCCGGGCGACGGCCCACTCCACCCGGCCCGCCTTCGAGGGCGTCGACGAACACGTCGTCGCCAGCCTCGAGTTCCCGGAGGCAGTGACCGCGACGTGTGCGGCGAGTTTCGGCGCGGCCTCGGCGAGTCGCTTCGCCGTCACGGGCACGGAGGGCCGGATCGTCGTCGACTCGGTGTTCGGGATCGACGACGACCGGGAGATAACGGTCGAGACCGACGGGGGGACGGTCACGTTCGACGCCACGGCGCCGAGTGAGGTCAGAGAGGAGTTCGATTACTTCGCGGCTCGCGGCGAGAGCGGGCCAGACGGCCGACACGGGCTCGTCGACATGCGGATTACGGAGGCGGTGTACGACTCGAGCGAATGCGGAAAACGGATCGAACTGAGAGGTTAAATCGGCTCGTCGTCCTCGGCGGACTTGGCGTGGCGGGCGCGGATGCGGGGGTTGCTGATCCGGTCTAACGACTGGGCCAGCAGGATCAGCCCCATCGAGAGAAGCGCGATGAAGACGACCGGCGCGAACATATAGTGAACCTGATCGGTCGCCAGCAACGCGCCGGACTCCTCGGCGGCGTCGAGGACGACCCCCCAGTTGTTGTTGCTCCGGGGAAGGAAGCCGAGGTAGTAGAGCGCGACCGACGAGAAGATGATCTGTCGGGCGTGGTTCGCGAGGTTCATCAGCACGTACGGCACGATGTTCGGGAGGATGTCCTTCAGGATGATCGAGACCGTACCGACCCCCATCGCGCGGGAGGCCTCGACGTACTCGTAGCTGCGGACCTTCAGGACCTCCGAGCGGATCGCCCGGCCGAGTCCCCCCCAGGCGGCCACCGAGAGGATGAGCCCGATCATCGCAGGATGCCGGGGCTCGATGATCGCCGCGATGACGATGATGAGGGGAAGCCCCGGAATCGCCATGACGGTGTCACAGATCGTCATCAGAATTCGGTCGGTGCTCCCGCCCCGGAAGCCCGCGAGGGTTCCGACGGCGACCCCGAGGGTGACCGTTGCGATCGCGCCGGCGGTGATCATGATCATCACCGGCGTCGTTCCGTGGACCATCAGCGCGAGGATGTCGGTCCCGGTGTTTGACGTCCCCAGCGGGTGTTCGAGTCCGCCCTGCATCGGAGTTACCCACCGATCGAACGTCGCTGTCGGGCTCTTGGTGTAGCCGGGGCCGACGATTCCCAGGATGGTAAACGCCACGATGATCACGATCCCGGTCACTCCCCGCCAGTCGGAGAGGACGACCTTCGCGGGCGCGTAGACCGATCGATCCAGCTTCCGGTAGAGGATTTCTTTGCGGTCGACCTCAACGCGTCCCTCGTCGGTCAGGAACTCCCGGCGGGCCGCGCCGCCGTCGGCACGAGTCGCGGGCTCGTGGTTGCCCGTGAGACGCTTCACATAGCGTTTGATCTGGGTGCGGAGCGGGACGCCGGTCGAACTGCCATAGACCTCGGCGTCGTCGCGACCGGTCTTCGCGCGCGGGTCGATCCGGCTGTAGGTGAGGTCCGCGATGAACATGGCGATCACGACCGCGATACAGATGATCATGAACCCGCCGACCATCAGCGGGTAGTCGCGGTTGTTGACCCCCTCGTACATGTACCAGCCCATCCCGCGGTACTGGAAGACCTCCTCTAAGACGATCGAGCCGCCGATCATCCCCGCCATGAGGAGGAGAAGCCCGGTGTAAAGCGGGAGGATGGCGTTGCGCATCACGTACCGCAGCGCGATCCGGGTCGGGGGTAGTCCCCGGAGCTTGGCGACCCGGATGTGATCGGAGCCGAGGACGCTGATAGAGTTGCCCCGCATGTCAAGCGAGGCCGCCGCCCCGGTGACGATCATCGAGGCGATCGGCAGGGCGGCGTGGTGTAAGGCCCCGCGGACGAACTCGTAGTTGAGCCCGGGTGTCGCCTCCCCTGGATAGCGCGCGCTCGTCGGGAACCAGCCGAGCTGGTAGGCGAAGATGAACGAGAGCAAGAGCGCGGCGACGTAGTACGGCGTCGAGCCCTCGACGACGGCGAAGCCGGTCATCCCCGCGTCGAACTTCGAGCCTTCGTAGTAGGCCATGATCGCCCCCAGACAGATGCTCGAGGTGAAGACGATGACCATGGCGATCGACATGTAGAAGATCGTCCACGGGACCGCCTCCGCGAGCACCGAGTTCACCGACGCGTTCTGGGACATCGAGTGGCCCAGATCCCCCTGGAACAGCGAGGACATGTACTGGATGTACTGGATGTGCAGGGGTTGGTTCGGGTTGATGCTCAAGTGGAGTTCGACGAGCTGGCGGGCCGTCTCCGACGGCATCCCCTCGTTTACCATCTCGACCATCATCGCCTCGACCGGGTCCCCCGGCATGAGGCGCACGAGCGCGAACGTGAGATGGAAGACGACCAACACGGTGAAAGCCGCCTGTGCCACCCGCTTTATGAGCCAGTTGGTCATGGTCTATTGATACCGAAAGTCCATAGGGCGAGCGTAATAACAGTTCCGGTAGATGGAGTCCGACTCATGACTCCTCGAAGACCGTCTCGCCGGGCGCGAGGCGGTCGGCGACGGCGTCCTCGTCGAGTTCGACCCCCAGTCCCGGCTCGTCGGGAACGGCGATCCGCCCGTCCTCGATGATCGATCCCCCCTTGATCACGTCGTCCCACCACGGGAGGTCCCGGGCGTGGTACTCGACGGCCATGAAGTTCGAGGTCGCGGCGCCGACGTGGGCGGAGGCCATCGTGCCCAGCGGCGAGGCAACGTTGTGCAGCGCCACGGGGATGTAGTAGGCTTTGGCCATGTCAGCCATCTTCTTCGTCTCGAGCATCCCGCCGGTCTTCGGCACGTCGGGGTGGAGCACGTCGAGGCCCTGGTTCTCGATCAGCCGGCGGGCGCCCTCGACGCGGTAGACGTTCTCTCCCGCGGCGATCGTCGTCTCGCTCGCGCGGGTGACCTCCATCTGGACGTCGTGGTTCTCCGGCGGAACGGTGTCCTCCAACCACCACACGGGGTAGGGCTCGAGCGCCGACGCGAGCCGGCGGACGGTGTCGCGGTTCCAGCTCCAGTGACAGTCGAAGGCGACGTCCGCACGAGCGCCGACGCGATCGGTCACCGCCTCGACGATCTCCCGGCGGTAGTCGACCGCGCGCGCCGAGAGGCGTTTGGTCCGGCGGTCCTCGTCGCCGCGCCCCAGGCCGTCGAGGTCGAACTTGATCGCGTCGAAGCCGTCGTCAAGAACCCCCTCCGCAGCGTCGGCATACGCTTCCGGCCTGTATGCGTCCTCGCCGCCGCCGGCGTGGAGGTGCTCGCCGGCGTGACAGTCACAGTAGACCCGGACGTCCTCGCGGTGTTTCCCCCCCAAGAGCTGGTAGGCGGGCACGTCCAGGAGCTTCCCCGCGAGATCGTGAAGCGCGATGTCGATCGCCGAGATCGCCGTCACGCCGATCCCGGACATCCCGCCGAGATACGAAAGCCGGTCGAACAGCTCCGTACACCGCGCGTCGATGTCGAGGGGGTTCTTTCCGACGAGCAGCTCTCGTACGAAATCGACGTACTCGTCGGCTTTCGGACCGAGGACGGCCTCGCCGGTTCCGGTCACGCCCTCGTCCGTGTAGATCCGGACGTACGTCCAGAAGAACTCCGACTCGACGCGGGTCGTCCGGACGTCGGTTATTTCTACGTCACGCAGGTCGCTCCCTTGTGCCATACGCTCCCGGGAACCCGCCGGAACAAAAACGTCCCGATGCGACGGCTCGTCGGGGGCGAAATACGAATAGAAACGGAACGATATCGCGGAGCTATGGGGTCGGAACGGCGTCGACGGCTTAGGTCTGACTGATGCCGTTCTGGAGCATGTAGTGGGCGATCCGGTTCGAGGTGAGCCAGTCGTCGGACTCGACGTCGAAGTTCCAGTTCGCGGCGTCGACCCAGTAGTGCTCGCTCCAGGGGTAGATCATCAGGTTCGGGAGCAACTGGTTGTGTGCCCACGCGACCCTGGTCGCGATCTCCATCAACTCGTCTTCGCCGCCCGCGACCGCCATGTTATCCAGGGCCTCCCGGAAGTTGACCGTGATCGTGTCGCCCTCGGGGTTGCCGACCTCGGGCACCTCGACTTCCTCGCTCAGGATCTCGGTCCCGGTGACCGCCGCGCGGTCGGCGTCGAACAGTTCCTCCTCGAAGTCCGGCAGCGGGTGGTACTGTCGGGCCATCCCGTAGTTCAGATGGACGCTGATGTCGTACTCGAGGGTGTCGCCGTACTCGGACTGCCAGGTCCCCATGGCATTGGAAGTGCGTTCGGAGCTAATGCCGAACTCGGTCAGGTTGTTGTTGATGATCTCGCCGTGGTCCGGGAACCAGTCGCCGTGGGGGAACTCGAGTTGCCACTCCTCGTCCTCGGGAGTGTACCAGGTGCCGTCGTCGAGGCTGAAGCCGACCCCCTCGAGGAGTTCCTGGGCGCGGTCGGTGTCCCGGACCGAGTAGTCGGTCATCGCCTCTAGGGCGTCCTCGGCGACGAAGTTCTCGATGTAGCCGATGTCGACGCCGGCGGAGTAGGTGTCGACCGGCGTCGAGGGAGCGACGGTGTCGACCAGGTTCTGACAGTCGATCGCGTACGCGATCGCCTTCCGGACGTCGGGCTCCTCGACGATGTACTGGTCCTGGGGACCGAAGAGGAGCGCGAACGTTTGGCCGGAGTACGAGACCGGCGGCGACTCGTAGATGTCGGGCAGGTCCGCGGTGATCGCCGTGTTGTGTGCCCAGCTGGCGTCCTCGGAACGTAGCCCCTCCTCCCCATCGTACTGTCCGGTTCGGAGATAGAGCTCCCAGTCCTGGGCGACCGGGTGGTTCTGGTTTGGCACTCGGTCGGCGTACTCCTCGTTGGCCTCGATCCACATGAACGGACCCGAGTACATGGCCTGGTTCCACTCGGGCGCGAACTCAATGATGTTGCCCTGGATGTTCGAGATCTCCTCGTCGGAGTCGGTGTCGGCGAACTCCTCGACGAACCCGCCGTACTGGGCCTCCGAGACGTTCAGGATCGTCTCAGCGAACTGGTTCTCCCAGAACGAGGACTCGAGTCCCTGGTAGTCCTCGCGAGGCTGGAGGACGAGCGTCGTGTCGTCCTCGGCGGTGATCCCCTCGTCGGGGTTGATGTAGGTCTCGAGGCCCATCTCCATGTAGGCGCTGAGGCGCATCGCCGTCTCGAAGTCGGCGGCTGTGACCGGGTCGCCGTTCGACCAGCCGTAGTCGCTGCTCAGCGTGATCTCGGTCTCGAGGGTCTCCTCGTCGATCGACCAGTCGTCGGCGACCCGGGGGATGTACTCGCCGTCCCCCGTGTGGTACACCGAGAGATACTCGTAGCCGAGTTCCTGGAGGTCGCCCGCGTTCCACGAGGAGTGGTAGGGGTTGAGGATGTACTCCCCATCGTAGGGGGTTGTGGCGTCCGGTAGATTTGCCTCGCTCCACTGCTCGTAGTCGGCGTCGAACTCCTGTTCGACCTCCTCGGCTTCGCCGCCGTAATACTCCTCTAAGGCATCCTCGCCGCTACTGTCGTTGCCGTTTCCGTTCCCGCTGTCGTTGCCGTTGCCGCTGTCGTTCCCGTTTCCGTTGCCGTTCCCGTTTCCATTGCCGCCGTCGCCGCCGAGACAGCCTGCGATCGTCCCGGCGCCACCGACGCCGACCAGTGCGAGTGCTCTCCGTCGTGAGATGGCGCGCTGCCAGTGCTGCTTCTCAGGCATCAACCGAAATTGATGATAATGTATGATAAATGTTTCGGCCGGCGGCGATCCATCGTGGAGCGGTCCACGACGAGATCCGCGTCCGTCGTCCGGGCCGTGAGTGGTGCCCGGGGAGGGAGCGATCGGGCGGACGCCGTCGGGTTACGCCCGACTACGAAACCGCTTCGGGATCAAACCGGTTCGATCCCGTTCTGCAACAGGTAATGGGTGAGCCGGTTCGAAGTCAGCCAGTCTTCACTTTCGAGGTCGAAGTTCCAGTCGGCAGTGTTGACCCAGTAATGCCCTCCGCCCCAGGGGAAGCAAACGGCCGCGGGGAGCTTTTGGTTGTGGACCCAGGCGAGGTTCGTCGCGTGATCGACGAGTTCGTCCTCGGAATCGGCCGTCAACATCGCATCGAGCTCCTCGGGAACGTCGAACGTTACCGTATCTCCATCCGGACTGCCGACTTCGGGCACCTCGACGGTCTCTTCGACGATCCCCGTCCGTTCGGTGAGCAATCCCATGGTGCGATTGTTGAACACGTCGTTGAAGTCGGGGTAGGGGTGATACTCGCGAGCCATCCCGTAGTTCAGATGAACCGTCATATCGAAGTCGAGAGGTTCCATGACCTCCGACTCCCAGGTCGGCATCTCGCTGACGTAATGATCGACGTCTATTCCGAACTCCTGGAGATTGTTAGAGATCATCTCCGAGTGGGTGTCGAACCAGTCGCCCACGGAGAAATTGACGGTCCAAGTGTCGCCGTCCGGCGTCAGCCACTCGTCGCCATCGAGTTCGAAACCGATCGGTTCGAGGAGATCCTGAGCGGTCTCCGTGTCCTGGGGTGCGTAGTTCGCCATTGCATCGAGAGCGTCGGCCTCGACGTAGTCCTCGACATACAGGGAGTCGATCCCCGTGGAGTACTCATCGTGGGGCGTCCCCTCCGTGGCGGTGACCTCGGTCAGGTTCGGGATGTCGACTGCGTAGGCGAGTGCCTGGCGCACTTCGGGATGCTCGCGGATGTACTCGTCTTCGGTCCCGAAGATGATCGCAAACGACTGTCCGTCATACGGCAACGGCCCTTCGCCGTACTTGTCGGGCACGTCCTCGAGTTCGGAACTGTCGTCACCCCAGTCGACCTCGCCGGATTCGATCCCCTCCTCGTCGACGTACATGCCGGTTCGTTGGAAGAAGTTCCAGTCCTGTGCGATCGGATGCTCGGGGTTCGGGACCTGGTCGGCGTACTCCTCGTTGGCCTCGGCAAAGATCCAGGGGCCCGAGTACAGGACCTCGTTCCAGCTCACGTCGTAGTTGAGGAGGTCCTCCTGGACGCTCTCGTGTTCGTCATCGTCCCCCGCGTCCTCGAACTCCTCGACGAACTGACCGTACTGGCTCTCCGAAACCGTCAGGTTCGCCTCGGCCCATTGGCTCATCCACAGGTCCTTCTCCAGATCGCTGTACTCGTCTACGGGCTCGATGACGAGCGTGTAATCGTCGTCGGCGTAGACCCCCTCCTCGATGTCGACGAACTCCTGGATTCCCAGACTCAAGTGGCCGTCTAGCTTGTACGCGGTGACGAAGTCGTGGGCGGTGATGTCCTCGCCCGTCGACCAGCCGTACTCCTCCGAGAGGGAGACTTCGGTTCGAAGGGTGTCGTCGTCGATCGACCAGTCGTCGGCGATGCGCGGTACGTACTCGCCACGTTCGGTGTGGTACACCGCCAGGTACTCGAACCCGAACTCCTGTCCCAAGTCCCCGGGGTTCCACTTGGGATGATACGGGTTGAAGATGTGGTCGTCCTCGAACGGGTTGAGTTCCGCCGACGGGTACAGAACCTGGTACTCGTCCTCGTAGTCCTCGTTGTAGTCGACGTCATCGAGAACTGGTTCCAACCCCGTTTCTCCGAGGAGCTCTTCGTCCTCGTCGTCGGTACTATTACCCAAACAGCCGGCGATCGCCCCGGAACCACCGACGCCGACCAGTGCGAGTGCTCTCCGTCGTGAGATGGCGCGCTGCCAGTGGTGCTCTCCAGACATCCGATGGAGATGGATGATAATGACTGATAAATATTCTGGCCAGCAATTAGTTATGCGATAGTCACGCACCAGCGACCTGCCAATCGCCCGTCGGATTCCGGACTGCGCGTGACGCCCGGGGAGGGAAGGATATTTATAATTATGGTCCGGAGATGGGGGTGAATGTCTGGCCCTGTCTACAGCGTTCGGTACGCACGGAACCGAGCCGGCCGGAGAGACCGCGGGGAGAGGTCGCGATGGTGAACGAAGCGATGAGCGTCGACCGGGAGAGCCGGTCCGTCGAGGACCCGATCCTCAGCGTCCGGGACGCAAACGTCCGCTTCGAGATGGACAAAGGCGCCTCGCACGTCCTCAAGGATGTCACCGTCGACATCGAACGCGGGGAAACCCTGGGCGTCGTCGGCGAGTCGGGGTCGGGGAAGTCGATGTTCGCGGACACCTTGCTCGACGCCGTCGTCGAACCCGGGGTCGTCAGCGGCGATGTCACCTACTACCCCGAGGACGGCGACCCCGTCGACGTCCTCAACCTCAAACCCTGGGAGCTGCGCGAGCTTCGCTGGGAGGAGATCTCGATGGTGTTCCAGGGCGCGATGAGCGCCTTCAACCCCACCATGCGGATCGGCGAACACTTCGACGAGACCCTCGAGGCCCACGGCTGGGACAAAGACGAGGGGATGGAGCGGGCCGCACAGCTCCTCTCCGATCTCCACCTCGAGCCCAACCGGATGCTCGATTCGTTCCCCCACGAGGTAAGCGGCGGCCAGAAACAGCGCGCGCTGATCGCCCTCTCGCTCATCTTAGAGCCCGACGTCCTCGTCATGGACGAGCCGACCGCGGCGCTGGATCTCCTGATGCAGCGGTCGATCCTCAATCTTCTCTATGACCTCCGGGACAAGTACGGGCTCACGCTCGTGTTCATCAGCCACGACCTCCCGATCGTCTCGGGCTTTGCCGACCGGCTGGCGGTGATGTACGCCTTCGAGTTCGCCGAGGTCGGACCCGCCGAAGAGATCCTCGGCGGCGCCGCCCACCCCTACACGCGGGCGCTGTTGCAGGCGACGCCGAACCTCGAGATTCCCCTCGAGGACATGCGCCCGATCGAGGGCGAGAGTCCCGATCCGGTCAACCACCCCGACGGCTGTTCGTACCACCCTCGGTGTCCGCTCGGCGACGAGTTCTGTACGACCGAGGACCCGGGCTTTTACGACGTCAGCGACGACCACGAGGTCCGCTGTCACTACTGGGAGGAGGCAGACGAAGCCGTCCCGCTCTCGTTCGGGGGTGAGGGCCAGTGAGCACCCGACCCTTAGTCGAGGTCGACGACCTCGAGGTCCACTTCGAGGACTCCTCGCTGGTGGGCTCGATGGCACCCTCCTGGCTCGCCGACCGCCTCGGGGTCGCCGACGACCCGCCCGTGCGCGCGGTCGACGGCATCGACCTCGAGCTCGGCGAGAACGACGTCCTCGCGCTGGTCGGCGAGTCCGGCTGCGGGAAGACCACCCTCGGGAAGACGATCGTCGGCCTCCAGAAGCCAAGCGACGGCTCGGTGCGGTATCGGGGCGACGACATCTGGAAGGTCCGGGAGGGCACCGCCGACACCGACAGGACCTTCGAGGAGATCCGACGGTCGCTCCAGATCATCCACCAGGACCCCGGCGCCGCGTTGAACCCCTACCGGTCGGTGCTGGACAACCTCGCGGTGCCGCTCAAACGGTGGCATCCCCACCTCAACTACGAGGAGCGGCGCAATCGCATCCTTGCGATGCTCGAGCGCACGGGGATCACGCCCCCGGAGGACTACTCCAACCGGTACGTCCACCAGCTCTCGGGGGGCGAACAACAGCGCGTGGCGCTGATCCGCGCCCTGCTGGTCGAACCCGACGTCATCCTCGCCGACGAGGCCGTCAGCGCGCTCGACGTCTCCTTGCGCATCGGCGCGATGGACCTCTTCCTCGAGATGCAGGACCTGTTCGACACCTCGTTCGTCTTCATCTCCCACGACCTCGCGAACGCCCGCTACCTCGCGGGGAAGTCCGGCGGGAAGATCGCCGTGATGTACATGGGCGAGATCGTCGAGATCGGAACCGCAGAGGAGATCATCCACGATCCCCAGCATCCCTACACGAAGGTCCTCCAGTGGGCGACGCCGAAACTCGACGCCGAACTCGCCGAGGAGGCGATGCGCGAGTCGCCGCCGATCCGGAAGATCGACATCCCCGACGCGACGAACCCGCCGTCGGGCTGTCGGTTCCACACCCGCTGTCCCGAGGCCCGGGAGGCCTGCCGGGGGGAGACGCCCGCGCTCTACGACAGCGGCGGAAGCCACCGGACCAAGTGTTTCCGCGAACTCGAGGATCACGAGTACTGGAACAGCGAGGAGATCACCGACACGGACGCCAACCCCGACGAGTACACGATGGACGCCGAAGACGGAAACGAGGGCTCGACCGCCGATTAGAACGGTTTCCAGCCCGAGAGCAAGGCGAGAAGCGACCCTACGAGGGTCACGCCGACAATGATCGCGCTGACCTGTCCGATCGCATACGAGGAGGTGCCCGGCTCGAGATGGAGAAACGACCAGCCGAGCAGGGCGAGCATCGCGGCGCTGACGGCCAGAAGCGACATCCAGAGTTGCTGGCTCATGCTTGCGGGCGAGCGGGCCATGGCCCGAGATACCGTGTCTGCGGGCAAAAGGGTGGTGATCGGGGTCCCCACGGTCCCGACGATCGATCGGGGGTCCGGCGTGTCCGGTGTGGGTCGATCGCATGATTGATATGGCGGGACCCCGACCACCCGGACATGATCGACGTCTACATGGACCGGTTCGAACACCCGTACCTGCTCACGCTGTTGCCGATCGCCGCGATCCTGCTCGGGCTGTCGGCGGTCGTGGACTCCGCCGGCATGGGAACGTGGTCGGGCTTTCTCGTCCTGTACGCGACGTCCGCGGTCATCATCTGCCTGATCGGCTACGCCGCCTTCTTCCTGTTGAAGGCGAGCACCCGGGGGCTCCGATGGTGGCGCTTCCGCCGGTACCGAACCGACTAGAGAGTGCCGTACCGATCCCAGACCTCGAAGACGCTGTCGCCCGACCGGATGTCCGCCCGGACCGCGTCCTCGGTCTCTAGCTCCTCCTCGCCGCGCTCGACGACCTCCTCGACGTCGTCGGGATCGATGACCACGATCGACTCGTAGTCGGCGAAGAGGATGTCGCCGGGCGCGATGGTGACGCCGTGGATCTCGACGGGAACGTCCCACTCCCGGAAGCTGACGCGCCCGAAGGACTCGATCGCGCTGTGGCCGTCCGACCAGACCGGGAAGCCGTGGTCCTCGATCAGCCGCGAGTCCCGGGTGGGGCCGTCGATCAGGGCGCCGACCGCGCCCTGCTGGGCCACGATGGTGCTGAGGAGTTCGCCCCAGAGACCGACCTCGGTGTCCTTGGGCGCGGCCATCACGACGAAGTCGCCCTCCTGGGTGGAGTCGAGATACTGGAAGAACTCGGAGTCCTCGGGGTCGTCGCCCGACCCCTCCTCCTCGTAGCCGATCTCGACGCGCTGGGAGGGGTGGGCAGTGCCGACGACCGGCTCCCTGCTCCAGACGGGTCGGATCCGGGTCCCCGGGATGACGTTGTCGCCGATCCCCATCTCGTCGGTGATGTCGTTGATGAGTGCGCTGTGAAGGTTCGATAGCCGCTCGCGCTGGTCGTCCGTGAGAGTCATTCGCGCCCGGAGCCACTCGGGGTCGGCCCATAAGCCTGCCGCTCCGAGCGCAACTACTGAGTGGCTGGCCCTCCGAAACGACGTATGGACATATCGGGGCTCCGGAACTCCACGCGACGGGCGCTGCTCGTGACGATACTGCTTGCCGCCGGCGCCGTCGCGTACTTCCTCGTGCGCGGCGAGGGTACCTCGGCCGTCATCGTCGGCGCCCTCTTTCTCGCCTGGGGCTACTTCGAGTACCGGGGGCGCCAACTCGACGCCGAAGCCATCGAAGACGAGGACGAAGACCCCTTCGAGCGACGCAACCGGAGGCGATAGCGGGCCGACCCCCGCCGAACCGTTCCCGATCGGGATCGTTCAGGGTCGTTCGGGAACAGAACACGTCGTTTCTCCGTTCGCGGATCTCGTTCTCTCTGAGAGAAAGGTATTCTGTGAAGGGGTTCAAAACTGGAGGAAGGTGGACCGGGAGGACCCGTGTTTCAGTTCTCCGGCGCCCGTAGTGGCGTGGGAGTTGTTCCATCGCGCGTTCGAAACCACTTACACATGTACGTTTGTAACGGAATAGCGGAGGATCCCAGGGAACCAGTCCGTTCCACCATCAGAGAACGTATTTTGTATATTGGAGAATATGGTTCAGTATAGTATTGCGGAGACGACTCCGGTCGTCGAGCGGGGAACCGCTACCCGTAGCTTTAGGTGCGGGATCAACCTGAAAGGAGACGATGGTCGATCAACCACTGCGCGAAATCGCCGACGAGCGCGACGTTCGAATCGGGGCCGCCCTGGCGCCCGGCAGCCTGCGGAGCGATCCGAGCTACTGGAAGCGCGCGAAAGACGAGTTCAACGCGGTCACGCCCGAGAACGCCCTGAAAATGGGGCCACTGCGCCCGTCGCCGAAGACCTACGACTTCACCGACGCCGACGCGATCGTGAACTTCGGCGCGGCCCACGACAAGTACGTCCGGGGACACACCCTCGTCTGGCACAACCAGAAGCCCGACTGGTTCGAGGCCTGGGAGCATACAGACGACCAGATCCGCACGTTCCTCAGAGACCACATCCACACCGTCGCGGGGCGCTACCGCGCGAAGATAGACGCCTGGGACGTCGTCAACGAGGCCGTCGCCGACGACGGAACCCTCCGGGAGACGGTCTGGTCGGAGGCCCTCGGCGAGGAGTATCTCGATCTCGCCTTCGAGTGGGCAAGCGAAGCTACCGACGCCGACCTCTACTACAACGACTACGGCGCCGACGCGGTCAACGAGAAGTCCGACGCGATCTACGACCTCCTCGAGGGCATGCTCGACCGGGGAGTTCCCGTCGATGGCGTCGGACTCCAGCTTCACGCCCTCGGGGACCATCCTGATCCCGAAAGCATCGCCGAGAACATCGAGCGGTTCCGCGAGCTGGGACTCGACGTCCAGATCACCGAGATGGACGTCGCCTTCCACCGGGGGGAGGTCCCCGACGACCCCCTCGAGGTCCAGGCCGACTACTACCGCGACGTCTTCGAGGCGTGTCTCGATGCGGGGTGTGAGACCATCGTCACCTGGGGCGTCGCCGACGCGAGCACGTGGCTCCGGGGCTTTGCGGACTTCCCCGAGCGCTACACCGGCGACCCGCTCCTGTTCGACGAACGCTACGACCCAAAACCCGCCTACGACGCCGTCCGAGCCGTCCTCGAGGACTGACCGGCCGGGCGTCGCGCTCAGAGCGAATCGAAGCGGAACGTTTTGGAACCCCCATACCGGAGGGCGAGTATGTTCGATTCCGAGTACGACGACTGCTGGCTCCGGTACGACCGCGCCGAGAGCGATCGGCTCGACACCTACCGCCGGCTCTGTACCCACGCCTACGTCTCCGACGCCGGCCCCGAACTCGTCGCCGTCCGCGAGGAACTCCGCCGGGGACTGGGGGGTCTGCTCGACCGCGAGCCCCACCTCTGGCACCACCCGCCGCGATCCGTCGAGGGCTTTCTCGCGATCGGCGGCCCCGAGGAGCTGCGCCCGATCAGCGAGACGGTCGATCCGGAGGAAGTACGAGCCCTCGACGACGACGGCTTTCTCATCCGGTCGGTCGAGTGGGAGGGCAGCCAGTGTACGGTGCTTACGGCACCCGCCGACGCCGGCCTCGTCTACGGCACCTTCCACCTGCTCCGGCTCATGAGCCTGGGCGAGCCGATCGACGACCTCGATATCGTCTCCGAACCCGCCAACGCCGAACGGATCGTCGACCACTGGGACAACCCCTTCCGCCGGAAGGTCGAGCGCGGCTACGCCGGCCCCTCGATCTTCGACTGGGAGCGCCTGCCCGACCTCGACGAACGCTACGCCGACTACGCCCGGCTGCTCGCCTCGGTGGGGATCAACGGGATCTCGGTCAACAACGTCAACACGAGGATTCCCTCCAGAGAGGGCGCCAACGACGCGACCTCGGAGTGGGAGGGCTGGCAACTCATCGAGAGCCGGAACCTCGAGAAGATCGCCGCGCTCGCCGGCGTCTTCCGACGCTACGGGATCGAGCTCTACCTCTCGGTGAACTTCGCCTCGCCGGTGTTGGCCGGCGATCTCGACACCGCCGACCCCGTAGAGCCCGAGGTCGCGGCGTGGTGGGAACGGAAAGCCACGGAGGTGTACGACCTGATCCCGGACTTCGGCGGGTTCGTCGTGAAAGCCGACTCGGAGGGCCAGCTCGGCCCCTACGATTACGACCGGGACCACGCCGAGGGCGCGAACGTCATCGCGGAGGCGTTAGCGCCCCACGGCGGCCGGCTCTGGTGGCGCGCGTTCGTCTACTCCGAGCACGACGACCGGGCGGTCCAGGCCTACGAGACGTTCGAACCCTTAGACGGAGAGTTCGCCGACAACGTCACCGTCCAGATCAAGAACGGCCCCATCGACTTCCAGCCCCGCGAGCCCGTCTCGACGCTGTTCGGCGCGATGCCCGACACCGATCTGGGCTGTGAGCTCCAGATCACCGGCGAGTACACCGGCCAGGGCGTCCACGCCTGTTATCTGGTACCCCAGTGGAAGGAGGTCCTCGACTTTGACACCCACGCCGACGGCCCCGATACACCCGTCAAGGAGTTGCTCGCCGACCGGGAGGGCCAGGGCATCACCGGCGTCGGCATCGTCGGCGACGACCCGAACTGGTTCGGTCACTACCTTCTGGGGTCGAACCTCTACGGCTTTGGCCGGCTCGCGTGGGATCCCGACCTCGGCTCGGAGGAGATCGCCGACGAGTGGACCCGACAGACGTTCGGCGCTGGCGACGCCGGGGAGACGATCCTCGAGATCCTCATGGAGTCCTGGCAGGCCTCGATCGACTACCACACCGGGGGGATCGGGCTGATGCACATGATGTACAACGGCGAGGCCGCCCTGGAGAACCACTATGATCCCGCCCCCGAGGAGTGGCCCGAGTACCACGGCGCGACCGAGGAGGGGATCGGCTACGACCGGACCGCCGCGGGAAGCGGCTACGCCGGCCAATACCGCGAGCCGATCGCCGACCGCTACGAGGACCCCGAGACCTGCCCCGAGGAACTCCTGCTCTTCTTCCATCACCTCCCCTGGGACCACGAACTCGAAGACGGCACCACGGTGGTCCAACGCCTCTACGACAACTGCTTTTCCGGCGTCGAGGCCGTCGAGGAGCTGCGGGATCGGTGGCAGGGTCTCGAGGGCGAGATCGACGAGCGCCGGTACCGCCACGTCGCCGAACGCTTCGACGAGCACGTCCTGCAGGCGAAGCGGTGGCGGGACACCCTCTGTGCCTTCTTCTACGAGCATTCAGGAATCGAGGACGAACACGGCCGACCACCGGCCGTCTGAACTCGACATCGGAATTCCGACGGCAACCACGAACGCGCTTTTCTCTTTCGATCCCAACCGTCGGTCGAAAACATGCGACCCACGAGACGGAGAACCGCCGTCCGGGACGCCGCGGACGAGCGGTCAGGAGACCGTGATCTCGACCTCGTGGGTGGTGGAGTGGTCCGTGTTGTCCGTCGCGGTCAGCGCCACGGTGTAGGTGCCCGTCTCGTCGTAGCGGTGCTCGACCCACCAGCCCGTCCCGGTGGTGCCGTCGCCGAACGTCCATTCGAGCGAGTCGATCCAGCGACCCTCGCCCGTGGCGTCCTCGACGTCGAACGTGATCCGCTCGCCGACGGCCGCCTCGGTCGTGCCCGGCTTCGCCCGCGCGAGGGGGCCGTCGAGATCCGCGACCCGCACGATCACCGTGTCGGTGGTCGTGCGGCCCTGATTGTCAGTCGCGGTCAGCGAGACGCGGTAGGAACCTGGGTCCTCGAACCGGTGGGCGGCCCACCAGCCCGTCTCGGCGGTTCCGTCGCCGAAGGACCACTCCAGCGAGTCGATCCAGCGGTCGTTGCCGGTGGTGTCCTGCACCTGGAACGTGAGGCGTTCGCCCACGGTCGCGTCGGTCGCGCTCGGCTTCTGGCGGGCGATCAGGTCGTGGTCGGCGTTCTCGACCGTGAAGGCGAATCCGAGGTCGGTCGTGATCCCCGCCGAATCGGTCGCGCTGGCTGCGAGGCGGCGCCGGCCGCGGGCGGTGAGCGTCCCGCCCGCCCACGAATCGCCGTCGAGGGTCACCGACCGCTCTGCGATCGCGCCCTCGTCGCTGACGGACACGTCGGCCTCGTGGGGCGCCTCGTACGTGCGGTCGGCCTGGAGGTCGTCGATCACGATCGAGGGGCCGGTCCGATCGACCGACTGGGCTCGTGAGAGCGAGACCGACGTGAGGTAGACGTAGAAGTTCGCCCCCGTCGGCGGGATCGTGATCCGAAGGTGGGTGGCGTCCTCCGGAATTCCCGACTCGACCGCGTAGCGCCACTCGGCGTAGTAGCCGTTGGAGTCGTTGGCGGGCGTCACGACCTCGTGGCTCGCGTCGACGGCCTCGAAGGAGTCGCCCTCGGCCGAGGCCTCGAGGACCAGGTCCTCGAACTCGCCCTGGTTAGTGGCCGAGTAGTTGACGCGCGCGGTCACGTCGAACGCGTCGAACCCGTTGGGGGCGCGGTAAGTCACCGAACTCGGCACCCCCGCGTCGCTCTTCTGGAACCAGCTGTCCTCCCCGAAGCCGGCGTCGCGGCTCCCGACCGTGACGTTCGCGTTCGAGTCGGTCTTCGAGAGGTCCGTCGCATCGTCTTCGAGTACCGTCTCGGACTCGTCGCCGTTGACCGTGATCGTCGCGCTCGCGGCCGCCGTGTCGCCGTAGGCGGTCGCGACCGCCGTGACGGTCGCCGTGCCGGTGTCGGCCGCGACGACGACGCCCTCGTCGTCGACGGTGAGGACGCTCGCGTCGTCCGTCTCGAACGACAAACTGTCGGCGCTGGCCTCGAGTTCCCGTCCGCGCTCGGTGACGAGCGTGACGCCGATGTCGGTGGTTTCGCCCGCCTCCAAGGTGTGCGTTGGGACGTCGAGTTCGACGTCGGCGACCGACGCGGGCGAGAGTTCGACGGTGGCCGACCCGTTCTCGTCGTCGACGGTCACCGTCGTGGCGCCGAGCGAGCCGTCCGCGCGCGCGGTGATCTCGTAGGTCCCTTTGAACCCGTCGGCCGCGTAGACGCCTCCGGACTCGGTCTCGCCCGAGACGTCGGTCCACCACTCGCCGAGTACGAGGTCCCGGTAGACCTCGCCGTGGGGCCGCAGCGACCAGTCGCTGTCGTAGTAGGCCGCGGTGGGGCGCCAGTGTTCGTCGGGCCAGAAGCCCCAGGACATCACGCCGTCGACGGCCTCGTGACTGAACGCCGCCGTCAGGACGTCCCGGACGTAGTCGGCCTGGGTCTCGACCTCGTTTTCGTTGCCCCGGTCGTTGATCTGGACGTCGAACTCGGTGAGCTGGAGGGGGACCCCGAACTCCGCGAACCGGTCGAACGTCGAGACCAGTTCCGACGGCGGCGTGAGGCTGCCGAGCGTGAAGTGGCTCATAAAGCCGATCCCCTCAACGTCCGCGCCGTTGTCCTGGAGCCAGCCGATGTGGTCGTAGTAGGAATCCGCGAGGTTCCCGTTGAGGATGTTGATCTCGTTGATATACATCCGGGAGTCGGGGACGGCTTCGTGGGCAGTCTCCCACCAGTCGAGGACGTACTCCCGCCCGATGTCCTCCCAGATCTCGGGGTAGAACAGGGGGTGGTTGTGCATGTCCCACTCCGGGAGCCGGCCCTCGAACTCGTCGGCGCGCTCGCGGATGAGCCGCTTTACCTCCTCGTTGATCGCGGCGGCCGACTGGTCCGAATCGATCCCCATCCAGTCGTAGGTCGACCACACCAGGGCGTGGCCCCGCGTGGGGATATCGCGCTCAGTCAGCCAGTCGATGGCCGCACGGGTGTTGTCCCGATCGAGGGACTCGCCGTACTCGCCCTCCCACGCCGGCACCTTCAGCCCGTTCTCGGGCACGGCCTTGTTGAAGTTCTCCAAGAACGTCTCGCGGTAGGTCTCGTTGCCGTCGGGGAACTGCGCGGCCGAGACCGCCGACCCGAAGTCGAAGGCGTGTTCCTGCATCGCCACGTCGACGGTCGCTCCCTCGACCGGATCGCCGTGTTCGTCGACCACGGTGACCTCGAGGTCGGTCGTCCGGATCTCCTCGATGCGCTGTTCGGCGGCGTCGCGCCACGCGGCGTCCTCGGCCCGTCCCGGGTAGTCGTAGTCGAACGAACTCGTCGGGAGGTCGCCGACCGCGACGTCCGTCCCGCCGTAGTCGACCAGCGCGAGGCCACCGAACTCGATGGTCTGTTCGCTATACCCCGTCCAGAACTCCGTGTAGGGCTGGAACGCCGAGCCGTCGGGTCTGGCGATGACCTCGATCGGGAAGTAGTAGCGCTGCCACTGCTGGCCCGGCGAGACCTGCACGGTCCCTTGGATCATGTTCTCGGAGTAGCCCGTCGAACCGTCCGGGTTGGTGTACTGCCACTTGAATCCCGCCTGGGTCTCGACGGGGTCGCCCGCGCTCGCGGTCCCGACGCCCCGGAGGTAGACCACCGCGAGCAGGACGTCCCCCTCCTCGAACGAGCGGTCCGGGACGTTCGCCCTGTACGTCGCGGCGTAGGGGTTCTCGGGGACCTCGGTCATCTCGACGCGGTCGGCCCGCGTGATCGGTACCTCCGCGTTCACGTCGACGACGGTCTCCGTGCCGCTTTCGGCCGGATCGAGCGCGAACGCCTCGAGGACGGCGTCCTCGCTCGTCCCGTAGACGAACTCTCCCTCCGGAAGCCCCTCCTCACCGGTGAGGGTGTCCCGGAGGGCCTGGTGGTACGAATCGAGGTCCTCCGAGTCGCTCTGTGCGACGGCCCGACCGGAGCCGACCGTCGCGCCGAGGCCGGCCGCCGCCATCGCCTGGAGGAACGAGCGCCGCTTGCGGTTCGAGTGAGTGTCGTTGTCGGTCATGGGTGTCGTTGGGAGCCGTGGGCGTCCCTATCAGCCGTGGGATACCCTATCGGTAACGCAGTTGGACAGTCAGGATCCGAAGTAATGTAACTATCGTTATTGACTGTCCGGGTCCGGCGGACCCGCATCGGGTCCCGGAGGGATATGGGCGCCGGCGGGCGCTCCCCGCCAAACCTCGTCGAGGTGGTCACCCGGCCAGAGAGAGTGCTCGAGGGGCGGGGGACCGAGTGCGGCCACACGATCCGGACCGTTGGACAGTATGGCGTCGATACACAGGCTTATTGTGCCCGGCGGAATGGCAGGGACCGTGAACTCGCAGCCTCGGCCATCCCGATCGACGTACCGCTGTCCGGACTGTGAAGGCGACCTCGCCGCGACCGACGGCACCTGGCGGTGTCGCGACTGTGGCTACGTTCCCAACCACGGGGCCGACTGATCGCCGATTCGAAACCGATCGAACCGAGTATCTCCAGCCCCACGAGCCCCCATGGACGAGGACGCCCTCGAGTATCACCGGACCGACCCGCCCGGAAAAGTAGAGATCTCGACGACGAAACCGACGAACACCCAGCGGGACCTCTCGCTTGCGTACTCGCCGGGCGTCGCCGCGCCCTGCCGGGAGATCGCCGACGACCCGCTGGCGGCCTACGAGTACACCGCGAAGGGGAATTTAGTGGGCGTGGTCTCGAACGGCTCCGCGGTGCTGGGACTCGGAGACATCGGTGCCCAGGCCGGAAAGCCCGTCATGGAGGGGAAAGGCGTGCTCTTCAAGCGCTTTGCCGACATCGACGTCTTCGACGTGGAACTCGACGAGGCCGACACTGACGCCTTCGTCCGGGCCGTCGCCGCGATGGAGCCGACGTTCGGCGGCGTCAATCTGGAGGACATCGCCGCGCCGGCCTGCTTCGAGATCGAGGAGCGCCTCCGCGACGAGATGTCGATCCCGGTGTTCCACGACGACCAGCACGGCACCGCGATCATCAGCGGCGCCGCCCTCGTAAACGCCGCCGACATCGCCGGCAAACGCCTCGAGGACGTGGACGTGACGATCGCCGGCGCGGGCGCGGCCGCCACCGCGACCGCCCGGTTCTACGTCTCGCTCGGCGTCCCCCGTGGGAACGTCACCATGGTCGACGAACACGGGGTCCTCACGACCGACCGGGCCGAGGCGGGCGAACTCAACGCCTACACCCGACCGTTCGCCCGCGAAACGGGCGGCGACCTCGCGGATGCAATGCGGGGAGCGGACGTCTTCGTGGGGCTGTCGGTGGGCGGGATCGTCAGCAAGGAGATGGTCCGGTCGATGGCCGAAGACCCGATCATCTTCGCGATGGCCAATCCGGATCCCGAGATCGGCTACGAGGAGGCCAAGGCCGCCCGCGACGATACGGTCATCATGGCCACCGGCCGCTCGGACTACCCCAACCAGGTCAACAACGTCCTGGGCTTTCCGTTCATCTTCCGGGGCGCCCTCGACGTCCGGGCCAGCGAAATCAACGAGGCAATGAAGGTCGCTGCCGCACGCGCACTCGCCGACCTCGCCCGCCGGGACGTCCCCGACGCGGTCGCCGAGGCCTACGGGACGGACTCGCTGCAGTTCGGCCCCGACTACATCCTCCCGAAACCGCTGGACTCGAGAGTCCTCTTCGAGGTCTCGACCGCCGTCGCGCGAGCGGCCATCGAGAGCGGGACCGCGCGCCGGGAGCCCGACCTCGAGGCCTACCGCGAGAGCCTCGAGGCCCGCGTCGGCAAGGCCAGGGAGCTCATGCGGGTCGTGATGAACAAGGCAGCGACCGACCCCAAGCGGGTCGTCTTCGCCGAGGGCGCCCACGAGAAGACGATCCGGGCGGCCGCCCGCCTCGAGGAGGAGGGGATCGCCCGCCCCCTCCTCGTGGGCGAGCGCGACCGGATCGAGGCCATCGTCGCCGACCGGGGCCTCTCGGTCGACCCGGAGGTCGTCGACCCCGGACCCGACGACCTCGAGGGGTACGCCGACCGCCTCTACGAGACACGAAAGCGCAAGGGGCTCACCCGGCGGGAGGCCCGCGAGCAGGTCGAATCGGATCCGAACACGCTCGCGAGCCTGCTCGTCGAGAGCGACGACGCCGACGCGATGCTGACGGGGCTGACCCACCACTACCCAACGGCGCTCCGGCGTCCCCTCCAGATCGTCGGCACCGCGCCGGACGCGGAGTACGCCGCCGGCGTCTACCTGCTCGCGATCGACGACCGGATCGTCTTCTGTGCGGACGCGACGGTCAACCAGGACCCCGACGAGGAGGTGCTCGCGGAGGTCGCCCGCCACACCGCCGACCTCGCCCGCCGGTTCGACGTCGATCCGCGGGTCGCCCTGCTCTCGTATTCGGACTTCGGCAGCGTCGACAACGCGGGCACCCGCAAACCCCGCGAGGCCGCCCGCCGGCTCCGGGAGGATCCCGACGCGGGGTTCCCAGTCGACGGCGAAATGCAGGCCGATACCGCCGTCCTCTCCAATCTCCTCACCGAGTCGTATCCCTTTACCGACCTGGACGAACCCGCGAACGTGCTCGTCTTCCCGAACCTCGAGGCGGGCAACATCGGCTACAAGCTCCTCCAGCGCCTCGGCGGCGCGGAGGCGATCGGGCCAATGTTAGTCGGGATGGCAGAGCCGGTCCACGTCCTCCAGCGCGACGATGACGTCGCCGACATCGTCAACTTAGCGAGCGTCGCGGTCGTCGACGCACAGGAAGAATAGCGCCGCGCTTCACGGGACTCGATCAGACCGAGTCGAACGTCCAGAGCTGGTTGGCGCCGCCGTGCCAGTCGTACTGGTGGACGTTCGCGCCGTCGTCGGTCGAGGAGTTCTCGACGTCCACTGCCTTCTCGCTGTGGACCGGCTGGACGTGATACTCGCCGCCGCCCTGATCGTGGAGGTAAAAGCGCTGGTTGTCGCTACCGCCGTCGGAATACTGCTGGACGTTCGCGCCGTCCTCGGTCGACCCGTCGGCGACGTCGAGCACCTTCCCGCTGTTGACGTTCTCGATCCGGTAGACGCCGTTGCCGGTGTCCTCGACGGACCACTGCTGGTTCGAGCCGCCGCCGTCGGAGTACTGCTGGACGTTGGCGCCGTCCTCCGTCGACCCGTTGGCGACGTCGAGTACCTTCCCGCTGTTGACGTTCTGGATGCTATAGGTGCCGTTCGCGACCGAACCGGAGGAGCCGCCACCTCCATCGTCGCCGCCGTCGTCGCCTCCGCCGCCTCCACCGCCACCGCCGCCGCCGGAGCTCCCGACGGTGACGCTGGCGCTCCCGCTGCTCTCGTAGCCCTCGGTGGCCAGGATCTGGTAGTCGTGGCTCCCCATGTCCATGCCGTTGCTCTGCCAGGCGTCGAAGTGGTTTCCGGCGGTGATCGTCCCGCCGGAACGCGTGTTCTGCCGAACGCTCCAGTACTGCGGGAACGTCGCCTCACCTTCGATGGAGGGCTTGTTCTCCCGAAGCGACTCGTAGATGTCGTAGGTCCCACCATCGGTGTTGACGGTCCCCTTGTAGTCGTGCTCGGGCCGGTAGCTGCCGTGGTTTTCGATGACGTAATACTCGACCAGCGGGTCCGTCGTCCACCCGTAGAGGCACAGGTAGGAGTTGCCCGACGGATTGTACGAGGCCGAGTAGTCGACGTTTCTGGCCGCGCCGGTCTCCCAGCCCTTGCCACAGACGAAGTTCCCCGTATCGGTCCACTCGACGCTGTAGTTGCCCCCGGACCCCAGGTCCATGGTGACCGTCCCCTCGGAGTCGGTCCAGAACGAGTAGAAGTAGCCGCCGTCG
This sequence comes from Saliphagus sp. LR7, assembly GCF_003344565.1. NCBI lineage: Archaea > Methanobacteriati > Methanobacteriota > Halobacteria > Halobacteriales > Natrialbaceae > Saliphagus > Saliphagus sp. LR7. The sequence continues at coordinate 25,111 of NZ_QPND01000005.1, forward strand.
TTGCCGGTCTGGTTTTCGGAGATGGCGGCGGCGGGGGTCGCCACGGCACCGATGCCGAGGCCGGTCGCCGCGGCGGTCGACACCGCCTTCAGATATCCTCGTCGACCGACCGAATTCGGAGAGGAGGATCCGGATTCGGCCGGCCGATCGCCGTCCGTTTCGAAGTCGGCCAGGTTCTTCGCCGCTGCGGTGGGATCGTTACGTCTCTCTGCCGTGCTTCCTTCATTGCTATTAGTCATAGCCAACAGAAATAGTACCAATAAGATCTATAATTATAAAGGTTTCCGTGAATGTAGTTCCAGTCTAGAGGTCGTGACGAAAACGGCCACGAGACGCGACGGACCATCGGAACCAGACATCGAAACCCCCTGGCCGAACGTGGCTGGCGGACGGGAAACGTCGTCGCGAGCGAGGTGAAAACCTCGCTCGCCGACCGCTCGGCCGATCCGTCATTGCCGAGGACGCCGTTGATGGCGACTCCGCTGACAGCACGGGGTAGTCGGAGACGACTCGTCGCTCATCACTCGATGTCGGTCCGGTCGATCAGTTCGGCCCATAGACGGTCGGCACCGCCGTAAAACGTGAGCCAGGCCGTAATCGAGAACGCGACGGCCGCGGCGAGGAACGTCGCGCCCGTCGCGACCGGTCCACTCGCGCCGAACGCAACGACCGAGAGCACCATCAACACGCCCGCCGTCACCAGAAACGAGAGCAGGTAGACCGCAAACCGGAGGTAGCCGTTCGTGGCCGTCCAGTAGGTCCACCGCCGTCGAACCATCACGTAGACCGCCGGAACGAACACGAGGGTGAGACCGACGACGTGTCTGAGTTCCTGACCGCTCGTCGTGGCAGGGACGAGCGTTCCGGCGATCGATCCGGCCAGGAGACCGAGCCCGATCGCCCAGGAGAGCGCCAGTGCCCGGCTCATCGAGGACACCACCTACCGACGGACTGGGAGGCTCGTTCGACCGGGGGTGGGACACGGGTCATCGGTGGCCACGTCGGTTCGTGGGGGCCTAAGCGTTTCGAGGGGGAGGACGAAGACGTCGCAGGCAGCGACGACGGAGGACGCGGTGGTCAGTTGTCCGAGGCCAGTCCCTCGGCGAACTGTTCGGCGAACAGGACGTAGATGATGATCGTCGGCAACGCGGCGACGAACGCACCCGCCATTCGCAGACCGAAATCGACTCCCGAGAGGTCACTGCCCAGTCCCGAGAGGACAAGCGTCACCGTCGCGGCGGGGCTGTTCGAGCTCCCGATGAGCGTCAGGGAGAACAGGAACTCGTTCCAGATCATCGTGAACTGGTAGATGAAGACGACACCGATCATCGGCTTCGACAGCGGGAGCACGATGTCGCGGTAGATGCTGGTGATGCTCGCGCCGTCGATCTTGGCGGCCTCGACGAGTTCGTCCGAGAGCGCGACGTAGTAGCCCCGGAACAGGAGCATACAGATCGGGATTCCGTAGACAACGTGGGTCACCGTTACCGCGAACAGCCGGGAGTGCCGTTCCGTGAAAAAGGGCAGGTCCCCCAGGAACGCCATGGTCCCGTCGACCGCGAAGATGTTGATCCAGAAGTCAGACAGCGGCACCAGGACCGCCTGGTAGGGGATGAAGATGCCGAACATGAACAACACGAGCACCGCAAAACGGGCCCGCCTGTGCCAGTCGACGAGCGTGAGGCCGTAGGCCGCGGTGCTTCCCAGGGCGACACACAGGATCGTCGAGGGAATCGTCATGATGAAGCTATTTATAAGTCCAGTCGACAGGTAGTCGATCGCAGTGGTCCACTTCTCGAGGGTAAACCCCTCCGTCCCCGGCGGGACGAACGGGGTCGTGCCCGTCACCGCGCCGGTGGTCTTGAACGCGGTCACCAGTCCGGTCCAGATCGGCGAAATGAAGAAGACGAAAAACAGCATGACCAGGATCGAAAGCCCGATCTTCGAGTAGTCGAGCGCCGGCAGCATCCGGGCGATGCTTTCGCCCCGGGAGGTGGTTGGTTTGCTCATCTCAGAGGCTCCCCTGTTTGTACTGGTAGTAGAGGTACGGTGCGATGATCGCGAGTGACATCACGAGCAGGATCGACGCAATGGCCGCCGAATACGCCCAATTCTGGAGTTGAAACGCCTCCCGGACCATGAGCGTTGCGAGGATGTCGGTCGCCTGTGGAACCCGGTACTGCCCGAACATCGAGTAGAGGAAGGTGAAGGCCTTGAGCGCAAAGATCATCAGGATGACGGCCGCGCTGACCGAGGAGGACTTCAGCTGTGGGATGATGACGTCCCAGTACATCTCGAGGGTGTTCGCACCGTCGACTTTCGCCGCCTCGAACTGGTCGTCCGGCATCGACTGCAGGCCGGCGAGGAAGACGACCATCGCGTACCCGCTGAACTGCCAGATGAGCGCGAAAATGACCGCACTCAACACGAGGTCCGGATTCCCGATCCAGTTGTAGGGACCGAGCCCGAACACGCCCACCACGGTGTTTACGAGGCCGTTGTTGACGTTGTACATCCAGAGCCAGAACTGGGCGGTCACGACGAACGACAGCGCCATCGGTAACAGGTAGATCGTCTGGATCTTCTCGCGGAACCTGATGTCCCGATCCAGCATGATCGCCAGGAACAGCCCGAGGATCATCGTGATCGTCGTGAAGGCGATCATCAGAACGAACGTGTTCTTCGTCGTGACGAACACGGCGGGGTCCTGGAGGGCCTGGGCGTACATCTCCAGGTCCAGATCCCCCAGATCCGGTGGCTGGCCGAACCCCTCGTAGTCGGTCAGCGAGATGAGCGTGTTCCAGCCGATTCCGCCATAAACCCCGAATCCCATGATGAGAAACGGGACGAACCAGTACGGTAGGCCACGAACGAAGTCGCTCTTGGAAAAGCGGCGTATCCTGCCGTGCCAGTCGTCCCCGGCGCCGCGGTGGGCAGCGGCTCGAGATCCGGAAACCGTCTCGGTTTCTCCCGTATCTGCCATAGTGTATGAGTCAGCAGCCTCGGCGTTAGTTGAAAATATTGATTAGCCCGTCGGCCGCACTTTCGGCATTGTACGGACCCATGAAGTTGTTGGCGAAGACTTCCTTGCACTGGTCGAGTTCCTCGGGCGTACACGCGAGCCCGTGTGCGAGCGTCGGCGGGAACTGCTCGTAGTTGTTCAGGTGCTCGACGTTCATATTGAGGAACGCATCGAGTTCGCCTCCGTCGATGTCCGTCCGGAGCGGGATCGAACCTTTTAGGTTATTGAATCTTATCTGCAGTTCCGGATCACCGATGAGTTCGGCGAACGCTCTCGATTTGACCGGCGCGTTGCCGTCTTGGGGGAACATGAACGAATCGAGGTGCCAGACGTACATGTCCTGGGTGCCCGGGAACGGAAGCCAGCCCCAGTCCTCCTCGTACTCGAAGTCGTCGGCGTTCCTGTACATCCCCGCCGCCCAGTTGCCCATCGTGAAGAACGCAGCCTCGCCGTTGATGAGTTTGTCGTTGGCCTCCGGGAAACTGAGCGTCGCGCGGTCCTCGTTGGTGTTGGTCTCGACGAAGTCCTGGGTCTTCTCGAGTGCGCTGACCATGGCCTCCCGATCGGCGTCCCCCTCGAGCCACGCCTCGTAGGCGTCCTGGCCCTCCGTCCCGAGCATGATCTGGGCCCAGTACTGGAGGTTCGTCCACGGTGCGATGGTCGTGGTCGTCACCGGGAGGTAGTCCGTCTCGTCGGCGATGGTCTGGCGAGCCTCCACGAAGGAGTCCCAATCGGTGACGTCGTCGGGACTCACGCCGGCCTCGTCCAAGACGTTGACGTTGTAAAACAGGTTGTTGAGCCGATGTGATCCGAGCGGCACCGCCCGGTATTCGTCGTTCATCTGGCAGGCCTCGAGGGCCTTCGGATGCATGACGTCCTCCCACTCGTTTTCCTCGTAGAGGTCCGAAAGGCTGGCGAGGGTCCCCCCGTACTGAGTCATGTTCAGGCCGGGCCATCCGGCGAAGGCGTCCGGCGGGTTCCGGTTCGCAAGCCGTCGGGCGACGGTTGCGTTGAGGTTCTCGTTGGCGTCGCCGCCGATCGGCTCGATCTGGTGTTCCCAATCCGGGTGGCGCTCCTCCCACATCGAAACGATCTCCTCGGCCGCCGCGGCACCGTCGCCGCCGGTCCAGCCGTGGAGGGCCTCCATCGCATTGTCGGTCGGCGACTGCTCGCTTTCGTTACCGTTGCCGTTACCGTTTCCACTGTCGTTACCGTTGCCGTTTCCATTTCCGTTGCCGTTGCCGTTCCCATTCCCATTGCCGTTGCCGTTTCCATTACCGTTGCCGTTCCCATTGCCGTTGCCACCATCGCCGCCGAGACAACCGGCCAGCACCAAGCCGACGCCGGCCCCGCTCGTCGCTAGTAGCTTCCGTCGGGTCGTGTCGGTGATTCCCCCCTTCCCTGACTCGCGTTGACGCGACATGAGTTATACTATACCGTACATCATACTTAATCGTTCTTATTTTCCGCAAGAGAGGAAAGTCGTTCCGACGCCTCGAGGCCACACACCGGGAGAAATCGAGGCTAGACCGCTTCAGGGTTCTCGATATGAGCCTCGTCCTCAAGACGGCGGTTTCGAAGTGCCTCGCCGCTCTCGGCGTCGAAGAGGTGAATCGATTCCTCGGGGAACGACACGCCGACCGTCTCACCCTCCTTGAGGCGGCGCATGCCCTCGATAGAGGCGACGAAGTCCGTATCGTTCGTCGTGTCCGCAAACTGCATGTGAACGGCGTTTTCGTCTCCGTAGGGCTCCACGACGTTGATGGAGGCTTCGAACGCATCCGGTTCGTCGGTCGATTCCGTGATCACGACGTCCTCCGGCCGGATACCGAGAACCAATTCTTCGGTGCCGGAGACGGACTCGCGACTCTCCTCGGAGAGCGAGACCTCGAAGCCGTCGCCGACGAGGCGGTCGTCCGCTACGGTGACGTCGAAGAAGTTCATCGATGGCTCGCCGATGAACCCGGCGACGAACACGTTCTCGGGCTGGTGATAGCATTCGAGAGGGGTTCCGACCTGCTGGAGTTCGCCGGCGTTCAGAATAGCGATCCGGTCGGACATCGACATGGCCTCCGTCTGGTCGTGGGTCACGTAGATCGTCGTCGTCCCTAGCTCGTCCTGGAGCTGCTGGAGTTCCGTACGCATCTGGGCACGGAGCTTCGCGTCGAGATTGGCAAGCGGTTCGTCCAGCAGGAACACCTCCGGATCGCGGACGATGGCCCGGCCGAGCGCGACACGCTGTTGTTGGCCGCCGGATAGCTCTCCGGGCTTTCGGTCGAGGAGATCGACGATGTCGAGAGTGTCGGCCGCGGTTCGGACTCGGTTGTCAATCTCGTCGTCGGAGAGGTCGGTCGACTTCTGGAGGCCGTACGCCATGTTCCCTCGGACGCTCATGTGCGGGTAGAGCGCGTAGGACTGGAACACCATCGCGATGTCCCGTTCCTGTGGCGTCAGGTGCTGGATCTCTCGATCGCCGAGGACGATCGTACCACCCGTCGGCGATTCGAGCCCGGCCACCATCCGCAGCGTCGTCGATTTCCCACACCCCGACGGCCCCACCAGAACGAGAAACTCCCCGTCCCGTATCTCCAGATCGAGTTCGTCAACCGCGACGATCTCGTCATTGCCGTCGCTGAACGTTTTCGTCGTTCGGTTGAACGAGAGAGCTGCCATGGTGTTGCATACCTCGACGGCTCCATATAATCTTTGGCCTCGAGGTCCACGCTACGTAATCGCACAGGGGGGCGGACCCGAGAACAGAAGCGAAAGCGATCCCCGCCCCTTCCCGTAGCTATTTACCGCCGTCGCTGGCTACCCCCACCCGATGCCCGAACTCATGACACGGACTGGGACGCGCGGTGAGCCCGCGGTCGATCCGGACGACGTAACCATCGCCTACATCGGGGGCGGCAGCCGCCAGTGGGCGCCGAACCTGATCCAGGACCTGGCGCAGTCGCCTCTCGACGGCGAGGTCCGCCTCTACGACGCCGTCCCCGAGAGCGCCGAGCGCAACGCCCGCTTTGGCAACTGGGTCGACGACCGGCCCGAGGCGACGGCCGACTGGTCCTACGAGGCGACCGACTCGCTGCCCGATGCCCTCGCGGGTGCCGACATCGTCATCACCTCGACGCAGTACGACCCCGCCGAGACGTTCGTCCACGACCTCGACATCCCCCAGGAGTACGGCATCCACGGCGCCGTGGCGGCGACGATCGGTCCGGGCGGGATCCTCCGGGCGATGCGGACGATCCCCCAGTATCGAGAGTTCGCCGCGGCGATCCGCGAGCACTGTCCCGACGCCTGGGTCTTCAACTACACCAACCCGGTCCACTTCGTCACCCGGGCGATGTACGACGAGTTCCCCGAGATCAACGCCATCGGGCTCTGTCACGAGGTCCTCGGAACCCGCCACCGGCTCGCGCGCTACGCCCGCGAGGAACTCGATATGGATGCCGACCGGGAGGACGTCTCGGTCAACGTCAAGGGGATCAACCACTTCACCTGGGTCGACGAGGCCCGCTGTAAGGGCGTCGACCTCTGGCCCGTCCTGGAGGACCTCCTCGAGAGCGACCACGCCCACCAGCGGTTCGCGCCCGAGGACCTGGAGGGCGAGAGCGTGTTTACGGACAACTGGCAAGTGAGCTGGGAGCTGTTCCGGCGCTTCGGCGTCCTGCCCGCCGCCGGCGACCGCCACCTCATCGAGTACGCGACCTGGTTCATGGCCGACGGCGTCGAGGGACTCAATCGGTGGGGCGTCAGACGCACCGGCAGCGACTACCGCGCGAAACACTGGACGCCCGCCGAGTCCGACCAGACGACCGACGTCGAGGCCTGGCTCGCCGGCGAGAAGGAGTTCGAACTCACCGACTCCGACGAGACGTTCGTCGACATCGTCCTCGCGCTCGCCGGCGAGAAGACGTACGTCACCAACGTCAACCTCCCCAACGTCGGCCAGGTCGACGGCATCGAGGAGGGCGCGGTCGTCGAGACCAACGCGACGATCCGGGCCGGCGAGGTCAAGCCGGTCGCCGCGGGCGGCTTCCCCCGGCCCGTCCGGAGCCTGATCAGCGGCCACGTCAACACCATCGAGACGGTCATCGAGGCCTCCCGCGAGGGCGACGTCGACCACGCCTTCGAGGGCTTCCTCATCGACCAGCAGATCCGGACCCTCCAGACCGACGAGGCCCGGGAGCTGTTCGCCGACCTCGTCGCCGCCGAATCGGAGTACTTGGAGGACTGGGACCTCGACGGGTCTTCGGTCCTCGCCGAGGCCGAGAGGGACGTCCAGTAAGGTTCGAGAGCGGTCCCGGCTCGGGATCGACCGGAACCGCCGACGCGATCTCGGCGTCCGGGACCCACAGCTCCGGGTAGAATTTTGCCGGTTCGCCAAGCCGCTTGCGGGCGGAGAGCGAGGGTGGTGACATGACAGACACCCGCGTCACGGTCTGGAACGAGTTCGTCCACGAACGGGAAAGCGAGGTCGTCGCCGACGTCTACCCCGACGGCATCCACGCGGTGATCGCAGACGCCCTGGAGGAGCGGGGATTCGAAACGGAGACGGCGACCTTACAGGAACCCGAACACGGCCTCACGGAGGAGGTCCTCGCGGAGACGGACGTCCTCACCTGGTGGGGCCACGCCGCCCACGACGAGGTCGACGACGAGATCGTCGAGCGCGTCAAGGAGGAGGTCCTCGACGGCATGGGGCTGATCGTCCTCCACTCGGGACACTTCTCGAAGATCTTCAAGTCGTTAATGGGGACGACCTGTGCCCTAAAGTGGCGCGAGGCTGCCGAGCGCGAACGCCTCTGGGTCGTCGAGCCGAGCCACCCGATCGTTGCGGGAATCGACGACTACATCGAACTCGAGGAGGCCGAGATGTACGGCGAACGGTTCGACGTTCCCCAGCCCGAAACCCTCGTGTTCAACTCCTGGTTCGAGGGCGGCGAGGTGTTCCGCTCTGGCTGTTGTTACCGCCGGGGCAACGGGAAGATATTCTACTTCCGACCGGGCCACGAGACCTACCCGGTCTATCACAACGAGGAGATCCAGCAGGTGCTCGGAAACGCAGTTGAGTGGGCCGCGGCCGGCGACGACCAGCCCGAGCCGGTCCAGGGCAACCACGAGCCTCTAGAGGAGATCGACACCAGCGACGACCGGACGGTTCACTGAAAACGGACTCCCGCTTCGAGCCGGGATCGCCTCGAGTTCGTCCCCCCGAACGAGGACAGAGTACGGAGCTCTCGGATAGGAAAACATGAGCGCAAACGGATACGATCCGGAACGCGATCGCCAGCTTCGAGGGGCCGAACGGAGCGGCGATCGAAGAGGGGGGTCGACCGGGCAGCGAGTCTACGCTTCGTCGAAGAGGGTCTCGCCCTCGACCATGTGCTCGGAGACGGCGTCGAGATCGAGCGTCAGCCCGAGACCGGGCTCTTCGGGGACGGCCATCCGGCCGCCCTCGATGAGGTTCTCTTCCTCGACCAAGTCCTCCCACCAGCCGAGCTCGTAGGAGTGGTACTCGACGGCAAGCGAGTTCGGGATCGCGGAGGCGACCTGTGCGGAGGCCATCGTCCCGATCGGCGAGGAGACGTTGTGCATCGCGACGGGGATGTAGTAGAGGTCGGCGAGGTTCGCGACCTTCACCGTCTCGCGCATCCCGCCGACCCGCGGGAGGTCGGGCGCGATGATGTCGACGGCCTGGTTCTCGAGCAGGCGGCGCTGGCCGTGGGTCCGGTAGACGTTCTCGCCGGTCGCGATCGGCGTCGTCGTCCCCTGGGTGATCTCGGCCTGGACGTCGTGGTTCTCGGGGGGAACGGGGTCCTCGAGCCACCAGACGTCGTACTCCTCGAGCTCGTCCGCCAGCCGCCGTGCGCTCCCGCCCGAGAACGCCCAGTGGCAGTCGAAGGCGACGTCGGCGCGGTCGCCGACGGCCTCCGTCGTCGCCTCGACGATCTCGACCTTGTGGTCGATCTCCGGGTTCCGGAGGTGGCGGTTCGCGCGGTCCTTCTCGTGGCCCGAGGGGACGTCGAGGTCGAACTTGATGGCGTCGTAGCCCAGATCGCTGACGACGCGGTCGGCCTCCTCGGCACAGGACTCGGGGTCGGCCTCGTTTTCGGTGTGCAGGTCACAGTAGATCCGGACCTCGTCGCGGTACTTGCCGCCGACGAGCTGGTAGGCGGGCACGTCCAGGATCTTGCCCGCGACGTCGTGGAGCGCGATCTCGATGCCCGAGATCGCCGAGATCGTCTTGCCCGAGATGGAGCCCTCGCCGGACATCTTCTGGATCATGTGCTCGTAGAGCCGGTCGATGTCCAGGGGGTTCTCGCCGATCAGGAACGGCGCCATCCGTTCGATGATACCGGTGTCGCCGCCGCCCCAGTAGGACTCGCCGGTGCCGACCAGGCCCGCGTCGGTGTAGACCCGGACGAGGATCCAGGGGTAGTTACCGTCGACCATCGTCGTCTGGACGTCGGTGATCTCGACGTTTCGGGTCCCTCGGTCGGCGTCGAGCTGCATCGTCTCCGAGGAGAGATCCCGCATCGTGTATTCGGCGTTCGGGTCGTGGAGCGTCCGATAGTTCACCATACGAACGGCAAATGCGTGGCGGGTTATATCACGTTTGGCATCTCGTCGAGCCCTTAGGATCGGGGAAACTCCCGGGGAAGCGCGGGCGGCAGTTCGAGATCGGCCTCGATCGGGACGTGTTCGCCCTCGCTCGAGGAGTCCCGGATCCCGGCGAGGGCCTCGAGGACGTGCAGTGCCAGGGTCCCGCTGGTGCGATGGGTCCAGCCCTCGTCGCGGATCGCGTACGCGAGGTCGGCGACGCCGGCGCCCCGGCCGGCGACGTACTCGTGAGTGTGCTCGACCGCCTCGACCTCGCCCCCGCGGTGGATCGCGACCTCCCCGTCGAAATGGTTGGGGTCCGGCAGCGCGAGGGTCCCCTCGGTGCCGTACAGTTCGAAGGCAGGTTCGGGAAGGGTCGATCCCTGGACGTCGAAACTCGTCAGAAGAGTGGCGATCGCGCCCGAGTCGAAGTCGACGACGCCGGACTCGTGGGTCGGGACGGAGACGTCGATCGACTCGCCCTCGCGGGGGCCGCTCCCGATCGTCCGTTCGTCGTCGGCCGCCCCGACCGAGCCCGCGACCCGCGTCGCCGGGCCCAGCAGCGAGACGAGCGCGGTGACGTAGTAGGGACCCATGTCGAAGAGGGGGCCGCCGCCCTCCCCGTAGTAGAGGTCCGGGTCGGGGTGCCAGGCCTCGTGGCCCGGCGACGTCCAGATCGCCGTCGCGCCGATCGGTCGGCCGATCCGGCCCTCCTCGACGACCGTCCGGCAGGTCTGCAGGGCGGCCCCCAGAACGGTGTCGGGCGCCGACCCGACCAGCAGGTCCCGTTCGGCGGCGAGATCGACGACCTCCCGGGCGTCCTCGACGGTCGTCGCGAACGGCTTCTCGGTGTAGACGTGCGTGTCGGCCTCCAGTGCGGACGTACAGACCTGCGCATGGACCGACGGCGGCGTCAGGTTGACGATCGCCTCGATCGCGGGGTCGGAGAGGAGGTCATCGACGGGACGGGCGTCGATACCGTACTCGGCGGCGGTGGCCTCGGCGCGCTCGCGATCGAGGTCGCCACAGGCGACGATCTCGTAGCAGTCGAAGGCGTCGTTCGAGAGGTAGGCGTCGCTGATCGAGCCACAGCCGACGAGTCCGACGGAAACCGGATCCATTGGATCGCCGTTGCCGGGGGTGGGCCTTAGCCGTTCCGTCCGCGGCGAGCGTCGCGAGAGGAAGTGTGGTTCAGACGTCGACCCACTCGCCCTCGCTATCGGACCGCTCGATCGCGTCGAGCAGTTCCTGGACGCGGTAGCCGTCCTCGAAGGAGGGCGTGTGTTCCTCGCCCTCGGCGACCGCCGAGAGGAACTCGTAGTTCTCGTGGACGAACGTGTGCTCCCAGCCGATGACGTGCCCCGGGGGCCACCAGTGGTCGATGTAGGGGTCGTCGGGGTCGGTGACCAGCACGGTTTCGTACCCTCGGCTCCCCTCGCGGAGCACCTCGAGTTCGTTCAGACGCTCGAGGGAGAACTTCAGGCTCCCCTTCGAGCCCTCGATCTCGATCGAGTGGTCGTTCTTGCGGCCGTTGGCAAACCGAGAGGCCTCGAACGTCGCGATGGCACCCTCCTCGAAGGAAGCCTGGGCGGTGTAGGCGTCGTCGACGGTGACCTCGCGGGTCTCCGTGCTCGAGCCGCCGCCGGACTCGAGGGAGCCCTCGTCGCCGCCGGGGACGGGCCGCTCGTCGACGAAGGTCTTGAGATGGCCCGAGAGCCGGTCGATCTCGCCCGCGCGGTCGCCGACCAGGAAGCGCGCGAGGTCGATCGTGTGGGCACCGAGGTCGCCCAGGGCACCGGAGCCGGCGACCTCCTCGTCGTTGCGCCACGACCACGGCGCTTCGGGATCGACCAGCCAGTCCTGGAGGTAGGTCCCCCGGACGTGGTGGATCTCGCCGAGTTCGCCCGAATCGATCAACTCCTTTGCGTACCGGATCGCGGGGATGAATCGGTAGTTGAACGCGATGCCCGCGGTCGCGTCGGAGTCGCGGGCCGCATCGCGCATCCGTTCGGCATCCTCCAACGTGTGCGCGAGGGGTTTCTCGCAGAAGACGGAGGTGCCGGCCTCGAGGGCGGCGATCGAGGGATCGGCGTGGACGTTATTCGGCCCGAGATTGTAGAAGACGTCCACGTCGCCGACGACGTCCTCCCAGTCGGTGCTGTACTCGGAGAATCCCAACTGATCCGTCGCCTCGGCGACGGCCTCCTCGTCTCGCCCGATCAGGACCGAGCGTTCGACCGCGGGAGCCTCGGGGAAAAACATGGGCAGGCGCGCGAGCGCATTCGCATGGGCCCGGCCCATGAACCGGTACCCCAGGACGCCGACGGAGAGTGACTCGCTCATTTTCAGGCCCAGTAGGCGTCGCCGGGGGTGGTCTCGAAGACGGCGCGGTCGAGGACGTCGATGGCCTTCTCTAACCCTTCGTTGGCGGAGGTCAACGAGTCCTCGTGTTCGATCGAGAGCGCCCCGTCGAAGCCGACCATCCGCAGGGTCGAGACGACGTCCTTCCAGAACTCCTCGCCGTGGCCGTAGCCGATCGAGCGGAACAGCCACGAGCGGTCTGCCTCCTCGGTGTAGGGGAGGGTGTCGAGTACGCCCTTCTCGCGGGCGTTCGCGTCGTAGACCTTCGTGTCCTTGGCGTGGAAGTGATGGATCGCGCCCTCCTCGCCGAGCAGCCGGATCGACTCGGTGATATCGATCCCCTGCCAGAACAGGTGGGAGGGGTCGTAGTTCGCGCCGATCCGGTCGTTGGTCTCCGCCCGGAGGTCGAGCAGGCCGCGGGGCTCGTAGACGAACATGTTCGGGTGCATCTCGAGGCCGATGTCGACGCCGTGGTCGTCGGCGAACTCGCCGATCTCCGACCAGTAGTCGATGGCGACCTCGCGCTGGTACTCGTAGGCCTCGCGGTGTTCGGGGGGCCACGGCGCCGTGATCCAGTTGGGTACCGAATCGTCGGGACCGCCCGCGGGCAGTCCCGAGAAGCCGTTGACGACGTCTACGTCGAGCTGAGCGGCCAGTTCGATCGCCTCGCGGAGTTCCTGGTCGGCCTCCGCGGCTTGCTCCTCCTCGGGATGGAGCGGGTTGTTGTGCGTCGAAAGTCCCGAGATCGAGAGGTCGTGTTCGTCGAGGAGCTCCCGGAGTTCCTCTTGGGCGTCCTCATCGTCCAGATACTCCTCGCGGGGGAGGTGGTCCTCGCCGACGAACCCGCCACAGCCGAGTTCGACCGCGCCGACCCCCTGCTCTGCGAGGTACTCGAACGCGTCCGCTTTCGATTCGCCGCCGAGCGCGACCGTGAGTACGCCGACTTCCATGCGCATATCTGCCACGATGTCGGGCAAAACTCTTGCGATGTCGGCGAACGGCGGCGGGGGCCGACCTGCAGCGGAACATATATTGTGCGGGTGGGCGAACCGGGCCAGTATGCGATACTATCAGCTCGCGGGCAGTGACGGCCGTCGGCTGGCCGTCGACGACGGGGACGGAATCGCCGACCTGACCGCCATGAAACCGACTCTGGAGACGTTCGGCGATCTGGTCGGCGCCGCGACGATCACCGACGTGGGGGCCGACGAGGTCGCCGACCGCCTCGCCGCGGACGCGCCCCGTCTCGAAAGGGCGACCCTCGAAGAGGCGACCGTGCCGGTCGACGCCGGCGAGGTGTGGGCCGCGGGGGTCACCTACGAGATCAGCGAGGCCGCCCGCGAGGAGGAGAGCACGATGCCGGAGATGTACCTCGACGTCTACGACAACGAGCGCCCCGAGATCTTCTTCAAGGCGACGCCCTCCCGGACCGTCGGCCCCTCGGAAGCGGTGGGCATCCGCGCGGACTCGGAGTGGGACGTCCCCGAACCCGAACTCGGGATCGTCCTCGCGGGCGAGGAGATCGTCGGCTACACGATCGGCAACGACATGAGCAGCCGCTCGATCGAGGGCGAGAACCCGCTGTATCTCCCGCAGGCGAAGGTGTACGACCGCTGCTGTTCGCTCGGGCCCTGCGTCCGCTCGGCGGAGTCGATCGCGGACCCCCACGACCTCGAGATGTGGATGGAGATCCGCCGGGGCGAGGAGACCCTCTACGAGGACGCGACGAACACCGGCGAGATGGCCCGCACGGTCGAGGAACTCGCCGACTACTACACCAAACACAACACCGTGCCCGAGCAGTCGGTGTTGCTCACCGGGACCTCGCTGGTGCCCGAAAACGAGTTCACCCTCCGCGAGGGCGACATCGTCGAGATCGGGATCGAGTCGATCGGCACCCTCTCGAACCCGGTCACACAGGTTTAGACGTCGGTCCTCGCGAGCGAGGCGACGTCCGAGACGTTCCGTTCGTGACACGGAACTCCGTTCTCCTCTAGAAAACGAGCCCCCAGAGAAGACGTCTCGTCGTCGGGGCGTTTTCCGTCGGACGGTGATCGTTTCGGAGAGCGGAATCCGTGAGGCGAAACGGTTGCACCCTCCTGGAACGGCTGATCGGCAGTCGATGGCGGGAAAATGACCTGAGACGCCCGTCTCTCGGAACTGTCCAGGATTTCTTCTCGGAACGGCCGTTCTGTACTCGTTCTCTGTCCGATTCGTCGAAACCGCTGCCGAGCGATACATGCCACCCCCACAATGCTGAAAGCGAAGTGAGCATAATACGTCTCGGAGTCGGTTCCAGGAAACATAGTTCTCGGGACCGGAACGACTTATATGATGAGACCACATTGGGAGGGTATGGCCGAACCGAAACACCCGGTCCGGACCGTCGATCGGACCCTGGAGATCGTCGAGATCGTCCAGGAACTCGACGGAGCGGGCGTTTCCGAGATCGCCGAGCGCGTCGACATCGGAAAGAGCGCGGTCCACAACCACCTCAATACCCTCGCGAACCGCGAGTACCTGACCAAGGAGGGCGACGAGTACCACATCGGGCTCTCCTTTCTCAGCCTCGGGGTCTACGCCAGGAACCGAAACGGGATCTACGACGCCGCGCGCCACGAGGTCGACAAGTTGGCCGAGGAGACCGGCGAACTCGTCAACCTCCTGGTCGAGAAAAACGGGATGGGGATCTACCTCTACCAGGCCAAAGGCGAGAACGCCGTCGAACTCGACACCTACGAAGGGAAACGCGTCCTGCTTCACTGCACCGGCCTCGGGAAGGCGATCCTCGGCTTTCGCCCACGCGAAGAGGTCGAGGCCATCGTCGACGAGTACGGCCTGCCCGCGATGACCGAGAACACGATCACCGACCGCGAGGAGTTCCTCGAGGAACTCGACGAGGTCCGCGATCGAAAGTACGCCACCGACCGCGAGGAACGCCTGACCGGCCTCTGTTGTGTCGCGGCACCGATCACCGACGACCAGGACCGTTCGATCGGCGCGATCAGCGTCGCCTGCCCGCTCCACCGGATCGGCGACGACCGCTTCTACAACGAACTTCCCGACGCCGTCCTCGGGACCGCGAACGTCATCGAGTTGGCCCACAACTACTCCTGAACCGGCGTGGGAAACCTGCTCGAGTGTGGTCGTACCCGGTCTCCCCGGTCGGACCGTCCAGTTCGGGGCCATCGCAGGCGGGACGTGTTCGGCGTCCGGCGGTCGGGGACCGCAAGACAGCCATACGCCTGTAAGTTCTCGCCCGCGCCGACGCCGTTAAGATCCTCCCGGAACACCGTCTCGACATGAAACGATACGAGACGGACGTCAGAAACGGGGTACTCTACCTCGAGACCGACGACGACTGGATCGAGATCGGTCCGATGGACGACATCTGCGAGCTGGTCGGCGGCGAGACGTACACAATCGAGTACGACGAGCGCCAGCGGCAGGTCAGCTGGCTCGACACCGACGACGGGGAGCTCACGTTCGACGTCCGGGAGACCCTCGCCGACGTCGACTACGATCGGGAGTTCGTCGAGAACGTCGCGCCCGTCGACGGGGAGAAGACCGACGACGAGGGGTATCCGATGCGGGCCTCGGTGTTCGCCGACCTGATGACCGACATCTGGGACTCGAAAGGGAACCTGTAGGCGCGGGGAGCGACGCGTTCTTTGCCGGGTCGGGGACGGACGGCCGTCGTATTCGATTCGGTATATCGTTATGGAGTTCATAGCGTCGATATGAGCGGCATCGATACCCGGGATCGGTCCGGTTGACATCCTCCCCGCGCTGAAGCGCGAGGATTCCCCCGTAGGGCGTCGGGCGGTCCGACGCGACCCGGAAGGCACTTCCTCCCTGACGGGAGTACCGGGTTCGTGAGCACCACGTTGGGGCGGTGGGTGCGTGACGACGCCAGTCCATTGGGAACTCCCCCGCTTGTGGCTCCACACACGCCCGGTCGCCCGACCGCAACAGGGGTGACCGTCCGAACGAGTGCGTTCGGGTCCGCCGAAAAGGCGGACCCGACACGGGTCGTGCCATCGACCGGACTCCACCGAACCGCTTCGGCGGAGTGGACAACCGCGAACGGGGCGGGCTTTGGTATGCCGTCGCCCCCTCGTTTGCGCGGGCGTTACCGCCCGTCTCCAGTGACGGGGAGGGGTACTGTGAGGACGACGAACGGGTCCGAACCACGTACTCCCCGGCGGGTTTGCCACCGGCGGGCGTGGAATCGTCCGTATCGGCGGGAAGCGGCCCCGGTGCTCCCGATTGATACTTTACGCGATTGGCTTGGGATACGGTACGACGCCGGCTATACTGTAGTTTTCGGTCGCGTAGCGGGGTGTACGGCGCGTATCCCCGCCGTGAACGGCGAGGCGTTGCGCCTGTTTTCACGTAACGTCGTTCTACCTCGCGAAATGAACGGCTACCGCCGGAGTCGCCCACCAGCGCGAGGCCCGGGGCGAACGGTTGCCGACCGATCCGCCGCCCAACCCGAGCGGATTCGAACGATGGCGCTCCGGTGAGCAAGTCCAGTACGACGGGTTCTCTCGAGGGAGATTCGATCGACGCCCCACCGAGCCGTCGGTCGGACACACGAACTCCGACCCGGAGTCGGTTCGAGGCAACCACCCGCTCTCCAGCAGTCGAAAGTCGGGTGATAAATTAGATGTCGCTATACAAAATTCTTTCGTCAGGTATCAGACGGAGGTTCCAGGCGCCGCTTCCGGAGTGAACACGCACGATTCGCAAACGGTCAGGACAGTTGTTCGCCGACGACCGCATCGAGACGGTCGAGAAACGCCGACTCGCGGCCCGCGGGGATCGTCGCGCCGGCCGCGACGTCGTGACCACCCCCGTCGCCGCCGACGGCCCGGGCGGCCTCGCCGATCGCAGTCGAGAGGTCGAGCCCCCGGGAGACGAGTCGGCCGGTCCCGCGGGTCGAGACCTTGATCTCGTCTTCCGCTCCGTCCTTTTCCGCGAAGGCGACGATCGGCAGCGAGCGGCTGACCCCCTCCGATCCCATCGCCATCCCGGCGACGATGCCGACGATCGTCTCCCGGATCCGATCTTCGGCGTGGAACCACTGGACGTACTCCTCGCGGGTGACCCCCTCCTCGGTGACCCACTCGATCCCCTCGGCGAGGTTTCGGCGGTGTTCGCGGAGGAGCGTTCGGGCGCGATCCAGGGCGCCCCCCCGGTCGCCCAGACAGACCCCCAGACCGACGTCAGCCCTGTCGTAGCGGGCGGTGGCGTTCAGCAGCGTCGAGAACTCGCTTGCGTCCCGGAGTTCGCTGCCGACGGGTTCGCCCGCGAGCACGTAGCTCGTCGCGACCAGCCCATCGATCTTTTCGGCGGGGACGCCCTTCGAGACCGCCCGCCGGACGAGCGCGCTCGCGACCGACTGCTTCTCGGCGTCGTCGAGTTCCGACCAGCACCGCCAGGAGCCCTCGTCGGTCCGGAGGGAGACGTCGAGGCCCTCCAGAAAGCGAAGCGATCCCCCGGCGTCGTTCGAGATGCCGGGGATCCGGACGTCGGTCGCGTACTCCAGGAGTTTGGGGAGCGGCCGGGTCTGTTTGCCGTAGAGCGCGAGGTCGGTTCCCGTCTCGACCGCGCCGGCTTCGACCCCTTCCTCGACGATTTCGGCGTTTGCACCCTCGAGTTCACCCCCGGTGGCCTGCATGTCGCCGACGGCGCCGACGACGGCGAGGCCCGCCAGATCGCGGTTGTCCCCGTCGGTGTCGGCGACCGACTCCAGGGCCCGCGCGAGGACGTACGTCGTTCCTGCCCCCGAGAGTTCGGACGCGCCGTCGATCCCGACGAGCAGTGGATTGAGGTGGTAGTCGGCCTCGAAATCGGTTTCTGCGGGCCGGTGGTGGTCGGCGATCACCGGCGTAAACGAGCCGGCGTGCTCTCCGATCGTCTCGAGCTGGCCGCTACCGAAGTCCGTAAAGAGGACCGTCTCCTCCTCGCGGGCCGCGATTCGAGCGATCGCCTCGCCGTCGAGTTGTTTCTCGAAGACCGTCTCGAAGGGGATTTTCGCGCGTTCGAGGGCCGTCGCGGCGATCCCCGCGCTCGTGAGCCCGTCGGCGTCGATGTGGGAGGCGAGCAGGATCCGCTCTGCGTCGGTGAGCCGGCGGGCGCAGGCGAGCGCACGCTCCTCGAGTTCGGGGACCGGGACGGCCATCGGGCGGGAGTGGGCCGTCTTCGGGGATAAAGTTGCGGATCCGGGAGCCGACGACGATCGGAGGGGTCGGTCTCGTCTCCGGTCGGCAGTACGAACCGGTCGAACGGTTACGGGGTCGCCTCGCGGATCTTCGCCGTCGCCGTCCCAATTCGGGCCGTCCCCGCGACCGCGCGTTTGGTCGAGGTGGCCGCGGTATCCCAGCCGAGCTGGTAGACGTACTCGAGGGCACCCGTCGTCCACCGGCTGGGATGGGCGAGGACGGCGATCCGGTCGAACTCGCCGGCCTCGAGTTCGGCGATCAGTTCCGGGGTCGTCTCGGGCCCGCCGGTCCCGCCCCAGCGCCGATCGGTGTCCGACCGGTACGCGTAGGTCCCGTGGAGGTCCATCGACTTGCAGGCGTCGCCCGCGAGGTCGTACTCCGAAACGGAGGGGCCCCGATCCCAGAGATCGATGTTGGTGTACCGCGAGAGGTTGCCGTGGCCGGCGACGGTTCGGACCGTGGCGTGCTCGCGGAAGGAAGCGAGGTTCTCGGCGAACAGCGCGTGGGCGCGGTCGTGGTCGCCGCCGGCGCGCACGAAGTCCTCGTAGTGGTAGCCGACCTCGTGGCCCATCGACTCGACGCGGGCGAGCCGGTCGGGTGCTGCGGTTTTGGTGCGAAAGTAGTAGGTCGCGGTGATCCCCCGGTCGGCCTCCGCTCGGGCCAGCAGGAGGGCGTTTCGGGGTCGGCGGTCGACGTCGTGGCGGAGGACGACGTGGGGGCCGTCGGGTTCGGATCCCGTCAGCACGTCTTCGATCGTCGCGAACGCGTAGCCGGCCTCCAAAGCGGTATCGAGGAGGGATTCGTACAGCGCGAGGGTGTAGTCGGGACGGATCATCGCAAGCGGACCGTCACCGCCGGGACAGTTATAATACGACCGAACGCTTCATCCCGTGAAAAACGACCGTCCCCCGCAGGCGAGACTCGCCGGTCGCTGAGGCTCTCCGGTCAGTGACCGTCGTCACTCGTAGCGGGTCGGCGCCGCCCGCTCGACGACCGCACAGAGGAGTTGCTCGGCGTCGGCGTCCTCGGGGACCACCTCGACGCCGATCCCGTAGCTCTCGGCGGTCTCCCTGGTGGGTTCGCCGATCGCTCCGACGACCGCCCCGGAAAGCCCCTCGATCGCCTCCTCTCGGACGCCGCGGTCGGCGGCCGCCTCGAGGAAGTGGTCGACGGTCAGCGAGGAGGTGAAGGCAGCGGCGTCTACGTCGCCGGCGGCCGCCCGCTCGGCCGAGATCCCGCTCCCCTCGGGTCGGACGAGCCGGTAGAGGACGGTCTCGTGGACGTAGGCACCCGCAGCCTCCAGGCCGTCGGTCAACACGGGGCTCCCGTGGTCGCTCCGGGCGACCTCGACGCGGGTTCCCGGAACCCGCCCGCCGAGGGCTTCGACCAGCCCCGTCGAGGAGTACTCTCCGGGGACGAGCCCGACCTCGTATCCTTCATCGCCCAACGCGTCGCCGGTCGAGGGACCGATCGCGACCACAGTCGAGGGTCCGGGATCCCAGCCGGCGTCGGCGACGAGTTCGGCGCCGGTCTTGCTCGTGAGGATCGCGTAGTCGGCGTCCTCTCGGGGGGCAGCCCCCGTGGGCTCGACCGCGAGCATCGGATCGGCTATCGCGCGAGCGCCCAGCGAGTCGATCAACTCGACCGCGCTCTCGAGACGGCCGTCGTCGGGCCGGAAGACCGCGACCGAGAGGTCCCTCATGGAGCCCCACCGCCCTCCGACTCGTTCGCGAGGAACTCGAGCACCCGCTCGCGGGTGGTCGCGACCTCGCCGATCACGGTCACCGCGGGCGGCTCGATCCCCGCCTCGTCGCGGACCGAGACGATGGTCTCGAGGGTGCCGACGGCGACCCGCTGGCCCGCTCTGGTCCCGCGCTCGATCAGTGCCACCGGCGTTTCGGGGGCGAGACCGGCCTCCTGTAGTGCCGCGGTATAATCGGGAAGCCGCCCGACGCCCATCAGGACGACGATCGTTCCGCCCGTCGCCGCCAGCGCCTCCCAGTCGACCGCCGACTCGGCCTTCGTGGGGTCCTCGTGGCCGGTGACGACCGACACCGAGGAGGCGGCCTCGCGGTGGGTGACGGGGATCCCCGCCACCGCGGGCGCGGCGACCGCCGAGGTGATTCCGGGAACCACCTCGAAGGGAATCTCGTGGGCCGCGAGATGTTCGGCCTCCTCGCCGCCCCGACCGAAAACGAACGGGTCGCCACCCTTCAGCCGGACGACCTCCTTGCCCCCCCGGGCGAGTTCGACCATCCGATCGTTGATCACGGATTGGGGGGTGCGCTCGCCGCCCGCACGCTTCCCGACGTCCTCGCGGCGTTCCTCGGGGATCGATTCAAGGATTTCGGGCCCCGGAAGCTTGTCGTGGAGGACGACGTCGGCCTCCTCGAGCAGCCGTGTGGCCTTCACGGTCAGCAGTTCGGGGTCGCCGGGGCCGCTTCCCACGAGGTAGACGGTCCCCGTCATTTCCCCTCCGGCTGTTCTCCGGTGTCGCGGCCGGCGGCCTCGATCAGTGCGGCAGCCCCACGGTCGGCGAGATCGCGGGCGAACTGCCGGCTCGCTTCCGGATGACTCTCGACGGGGAGGTCCCGGCCGGCCACGACCGACTCCTCGCCGTCGGAATCGAAGACGGCGACCGTCGTGTCGACGTACTCGCCCTGGACGAGCGCGTAGACGCCGATCGGGGCGATACAGCCGCCGCCGAGTTCCGCCAACAGGGTGCGCTCGACGGTCGTCTCGACCCGGCTCCGGGGATGGTCGATCGCGTCCTGGATCGCCTCCGCGAGCTCGCCGTCGCGGGCGGTCACCGCGAGCGCGCCTTGGCCCGGCGCGGGCGGAAACGAGGTCGGCGCCAGTCGAGAGAGCGCGACCCGGTCGTCGAGCCCGCTTCGCTCGATTCCTGCGGCCGCGAGAACGATCGCGTCGTACTCGATCTCGACCTCGCGCTCCAAGGCGCGGCGTTCGATCTCGTCTAACTCGTCGAACCACTCCTCCGGACGGCGGTCGTACTCCGGCTCGAACGATTCGTCTCCCGTGTTCCCTTTCCGCTCTTTCTCGGCTTCGACCCGCCTCTCGTGTTCGGCCTGGAGCGTCGGCGCGAGCAGTTTCTCGATCCGCGTATCGACGTTTCCCCGCAGCGGTTCGACCGCGAGGTCGGGGCGCCGGGAGAGCAGTTGGGCTCGCCGCCGCAGGCTCGAGGTGCCGACCGTCGCGCCCTCCGGAAGCTCCTCGATGGAGGTGCCCGACGGCGTGACGAGGACGTCGCCCGGCGACCCCCGTTCGGGGACCGCCGCGGTCACGAGTTCGTCGGGCTGATCGGTCGGCATGTCCTTCATCGAGTGGACGGCCCCGTCGACGTCGCCCTCCAGAACGCGCTCGTCGAGCTCGCGGACGAAGGCGCCGGTCTTTCCGAGCCGGTGGATTAACTCGTCTCTGATCTGGTCGCCGGTGGTCTCGACGGTGACGAGTTCGACCTCGTAGCGGTGGTTCTCCAGGGCCTCGGCGACCATGGCGGCCTGTCGCCGGGCTAAGTCCGACCCGCGCGTGGCGAGTCGGAGGCTCTCGGGTGTGCTCATACCGGACCTGGGCGCCTGGGGTATGAAAACCGCACGCTCCGCCCATCGCTCACCGAAAGCCGACCGTCCGCCGCCGGCGGTGGAGGTAGTACGCCGCGAGGAGGGGCTGGAGGACGGGGACGAAAAGCGAGAGGGAGGCCAGCCCGAGGTAGAGCCCCGGGTTGGGCTCCCAGCCGGCGTGCTGGAAGCTGACGTAGGCGGCGTCGCGGTGGATCGCGACCGGGAACGCGCCGACGGCGATCGCGCCCGCGATTCCGACGGCCCACCCGAACAGGTCCGGGATCGCCAGGACGAGCGCGACCGCCGCGAGGCCGGCGCCGACGAGCGTCGTCGCGAGCGAGAGCGCGATGAGGGGCCACCACTCTCGGCGGTCGGGCGGCGTCCCGAAGCCGACGTGGCGGCGCGCGAGGTAGGCGGGAGCGACGGCGGGCGCCGCAAGCAGCGTCGCGGCGCCGTAGAGGAGCGGGCGGGGCTCCCAACCGCCGACGTGGCGGACCTCCCGGGCGTCCATGAAGACGGCCGCTGCGAGCGAAAGCGAGAGCACGGTGTAGCCGAACGTTGCGACCAGGACCAGCCCCCGGGAGAGAAGCGGAACCCCCAACTCGGCGTCCCGGAGAACGCCGACGGCGCCGACCCCGAGCGTCGGCGGGAGGAGATAACAGAGCCGCTCGATCAGCCGGCCCCGAGAGTCCGGCCGGATCGACTCGGGGAGTCCTCGCATATCCCGACGTTCGGGCGAGGACGAACTACTTCTTTTCGTCCGCGCTCGAAGCGCCCACTCAGAGCGCCTCCTTGTACGCCTCCAGGGTCTCCTCGACGTCCGCTTCGGTGTGGCCGTAGCTGACGAACTGGCTCTCGAACTGGTTCTGAGAGAGGAAGATCCCCCGATCTTCCATCTCCCCCCAGAAGATCCGCCGCCAGCGGTCGGTTTCGGCGGCTTTCACGTCGCCCGCGTTCTTCGGACAGAAGTCGTAGCGCGGACAGGTCGGCTCCTGGCGACAGCCCGCCGAACACTGCTCTTCGAGGGCGTCCCTCCCGGGGCCCTCCCGCGTGAAGATCAGCTTGAACATGGAGGCGGTTCCCGCCACGGTGTATTCGGGCGCCTGGTCGGCAGCGATATCGGTGAGACCCGCCCGGAGGCGCTCGCCCAGGCCGTCGACGTGGTCGTAGACGTCGTTCTCGGCGGCGAACCGCAGAGTTTCGAGGCCGGCGGCCATCGTGACGGGATGGCCCGAGAACGTGCCGGCCTGGAAGACGTCGCCGGCGGGCGCGAAGCCCTCGATGATCTCCGCGCGCCCGCCGATCGCCCCGACCGGAAACCCGCCGCCGACGATCTTGCCGAACGTCGTGAGGTCGGGGGTGACGCCGAATTCGCTTTGCGCACAGCCCAGTCCCCCCACCCGGAAGCCGGTGATGACCTCGTCGAAGACGAGGAGGGAGCCGTACTCCTCGGTGATCTCCCGGAGGAACTCGTGGTAGCCCTCCTCGGGGTGGACGATGCCGTAGTTCGCGAGGATCGGCTCGACGAGAACGCAGGCGATCTCGTCGCCGTGGGCCTCGAAGACCTCCCGGATCGCCGCCTCGTCGTTGAACGGGACCGGAAGGGTGTGTTCGGCAAAGGACTGGGGGATTCCTGCAGAGGAGGGCCGTGGATGGTCGGCGTCGCCCTCCACGAGCGTCGACTCCTGGGCGCCGTGGTACCCTCCCTGCATGACGACGATCTTGTTCCGGCCCGTGTGTCCGCGTGCGAGGCGGACCGCCGACACCGTCGCTTCGGTCCCGCTGTTGACGAACCGGATCTTCTCGACGCTTGGGACATGACGGGCGACGAACTCCGCTAACTCGACTTCGACCTCGGTCGGGGTGCCATACATCGGGCCCTCGCTCGCCCGGCGCTGGATCGCCGCCCCCACTTCGTCGGGAAGGTCGTGGCCGAGCAGGAGGGGACCGAGTCCCATCACCCAGTCGACGTAGCGGTTGCCGTCGGCGTCTACCACGTGGCCGGCCTCGCCCTTCTCGACGAAAAACGGGTAGGGCTCGATCGCCGCGCGGACGGCGGAGTTGACCCCGCCCGGCATCACCGACAGCGCCCGATCGTACAGCGCGCGTGAGCGATCGTGGTTCATGCGAGGGGGTTGGCCGCGACCCCTCAAAGTAGTACCGAGAAGATCAGACCGCGTCGGTGCCGGTGTTTCCGGTCCGGACCTGGTAGGCGTCCTCGACGGGAAGGACGAAGATCTTCCCGTCGCCGGGCTCGCCGGTGTTTGCGGCCTCGCCGATGGCCTCGACGACGTCCGTCGCCGGAATGTCGCCGACGATGCACTCGACTTTGACCTTCTGGTGGAGGTCGACCGTGTACTCCTCGCCGCGCCACTGTCCCTTCTTTGCGGGCTGGGAACCGCGTCCCGAGACGTTGGTGACGGTCAGCGAGGGCGCGCCGGTCTCGGCGAGGGCTTTCTTGACCGCGCCCAGCCGATCGGGACGGATGATCGCGGTGATCATCTTGAGTTCGCCGTCGTTGGGCAGGCCGCCGTCGGTGCGAAGCTCCGACGAGGACCGCGATTCGTCGCTCGGCTCACCGCCGTCGGTCCGGATCTCCGGGCCGCCGTCGGTGGCGACGTTGGGCTCGCCGAACTCGGGGTAGGTGTCGACGCCGTGTTCGGAGACGTCGAGGCCGTCCTGTTCGTGCTCGGGCGTGACCCGGGCCTGGCCGACCGCCTTGAACGCCCCCCAGATGAGGGCGGTCGTGACGATCGTCCAGACGGAGATGATGACTACGCCAGCGAGCTGAGCGAGGAACATCTCTCCTCTCGTCACTCCGGCCGCGTCGAGGTACTCCGGTGCGACGACGACCGGGAGCATCAGCGTCCCGAGGACCCCGGCCGAGCCGTGGACGGGGAAGACCGCACAGACGTCGTCGATCTTGAGGGTGTTCTCGACGAACCCGAAGACGATCGGGAGCTGTGCGCCGGCGAGGCCGCCGACCAGGAACGCGCCCCACCACGTCGAGGCGTGGGGGATCGCCGTGATCCCGACGAGGCCGGCGAGCAGACCGTTTGCGACGTACAGCGTGTCGACCTTGCCAGTCTTTACGAGTGCGACGGCCCCGGCGGCCATCGCACCACAGGCCATCGAGATCGTCGTCGTCAGCGCGACGCGGCCGAGCTGGTCGCCCACGAACGCGCCGTCGCTGAAGATCGCGGACGTGCCGACGTTGAAGCCGTACCAGCCGAAGGCCAGGACGAGCGTCCCGAGGACGGCGAACGTCATCGAGTGACCGGGGATGACGTTCGCCGAGCCGTCGTCGTTGTACCGACCGATGCGCGGGCCGAGGATCCACGCCGCGGTCAGGCCGGCGATGCCGCCCATCGCGTGGACGACCGTCCCGCCGGCGAAGTCGTCGAAGGGCGCACCGATGGCGGAGCCGACCGCCCCGTCGATGCCGAGCAGTCCGGCATCGTACCAGGCCATCCCCGAGACGACCGGGTAGATGACCGCGGCCAGCAGGAAGGTGTACGCGACGTACGCCCGGAGCTTCGCCCGGCCGGCGACGGCCCCCGAGACGATGGTCGCCGCGGTCATCGCGAAGACCGCGCCGTAGAGCCAGTCGATCCAGCCGGTGCCGGAACTCCCGAAGGCGGGGGAGAATCCGGCCCCCCCGACGAAGCTATCCACGCCGGCTCCGATCAGGAAAAAGACCGTCACGCCGACCGACCAGGTCAGCAGGTTCTTCGTCAGCTGGTTCGCCACGTTCTTCGAGCGTACCTGACCGGCCTCGAGCATCGCGAAGCCCGCGTGCATGAAGAAGATCAGGAACGTGACGACCAGGATCCACGTGTAGTTGATCGCCTCCATCATCATCTCCGCGTCGGTCTGCAGCGGCGTCAGTTCCAACATCTCTCTACCCTCCCACTGCGGCTATCTTTCAGTATACGAACGTCCATGTCCGATGGGTTTTCGCTCATGATCGTGCTCCAATTCACGGTTGTGAGCCAGCATTCTATTCTATATAAGAATTGGTGTTGACGAATGGCCAAATATATCGCTATACTCTCGTATTCGTTCCTAATATAAGGTTACCTAATACTCTCGAAGGACGGTGATCGTACACGGAAGATCCGCCCATCGGTTATATATTGGACGATCATCGACCCCGGGAGGCGAAAGGGGCGGTAAATTCCGCGCTCGATCGGGAGAAACGGGACGTTCGTGACTCGCGCGCGGCAAGTACTGCCGGGCGCGCGTGTCAGTCCTGGGAGTGGTTGACGTTCGTCCGACGGGGCCTCAGAGCGATCGGGCGACGTCCTCGGCGAAGTAGGTGAGGATCAGGTCCGCGCCCGCGCGTTTGATCGAGAGCAGCGACTCGCGGGCGACCGCCTCGAGCTCGAGCCATCCCCGATCGGCAGCCGCATGGAGCATCGCGTACTCCCCGGAGACGTTGTAGGCGGCGATCGGGTGGTCGAACTCCCGGCGGAGGTCGCTCACGATATCGAGGTAGGGGAGTGCGGGTTTGACCATCAGGACGTCGGCGCCCTGCTTGACGTCCAGGGCGACTTCCCGGCGGGCCTCGCGGGCGTTCGCCGGGTCCATCTGGTAGTGTCTCCGGTCGCCGAAGGCGGGCGCGCCGTCGGCGGCGTCGCGGAACGGTCCATAGAAGGCGCTCTCGTACTTCGCGGCGTAGCTCATGATCGGCACCTCCGGGTAGCCCGCTCCGTCAAGCCCCTCTCGAATCGCGCCGACCATCCCGTCGATCATCCCGCTGGGGGCGATCATGTCAGCGCCCGCCCGGGCCTGGGAGGCCGCGATCCGCTGTAAGGCCTCGAGAGTCGCATCGTTGTCCACCGTCATCGTCGAGTCGGCCATGCCCGGATCGGCCGCCTCCGCCAGTTCCTCCTCTAAGGGACCGCAGTGGCCGTGGTCTGTGTACTCACAGAGACAGGCGTCCGTAATCACGTAGGCGTCGGTCTCTCCCATGATCCGTCGGGTGGCCTCCTGGACGACGCCGTCGGCGGCCCACGCGCGAGAACCCTCGGGGTCCTTCGACTCGGGGATGCCGAAGAGCATGACGGCCTCGACGCCGGTCGCGAGGACCTCCTCGACGCGAGGGACGGCCTCCGCTATGGGGACCCGCTCGTGGCCCGGCATCGACTCGATCGGGACCCGTTCGTCGGTCGTTGCGTCGACGAAGACCGGCGCGATGAGATCCGCGGGCTCGAGGGAGGTCTC
Organism: Saliphagus sp. LR7; assembly: GCF_003344565.1. Classification (NCBI taxonomy): domain Archaea; kingdom Methanobacteriati; phylum Methanobacteriota; class Halobacteria; order Halobacteriales; family Natrialbaceae; genus Saliphagus; species Saliphagus sp. LR7. The sequence goes on from NZ_QPND01000005.1 coordinate 52,131, forward strand.
GCTGACCAGTCCCCGGATTCGATCCCGCCGGAGCCGGCGGGGGCGGTGGGTGAGGTCCATGTCTCCGGGTTCGTCGGAGCGGGGAAAAGCGCCTCGCCTCGATAGCGGGCTACTCGACGAGATCCGCGATCAGCCGGCGCTCGCCCTTCCGGAGGTGTTCGCCGACCGTGCTCGGAGCGAGCCCGAGTTCGGCGGCGATCGCCTCCTGGCTCGCACGCCGCGGGCGCTCGTAGTAGCCCAGTTCGTAGGCCGCCGTCAGGACCTCGCGCTGGCGGTCGGTCAGCGACGACCCTCGGTGGAGTCGGCCGCCCCGGTAGGTGCCGACCTCAAGGACGGTCGCCGACAGCCTCTCCGGAAGTCCCTCAAAGGCGTCCGAGAGCTCGGAGGGGGGCCCGACGACCGTCAACTCGACGCCCTCGGCCCGGAACGTCGCCGGCAGGAGGACGACCAGGCTCCCCCGGGTGAGCCGCTCGCGCAGCTGGCCGACCGCGGGCGGGGCCCGGAACCGGACGTAGGCGTACACCGATCCCGCCTCGGCGCCCGCGACTGCCCACTCGATGACGTCGGGATCGTCGGTCAGCACCGACCGGACCGCCGCCTCTCCGCCGGCGATCGACAGCGAGTACGTCGGCGTGTCGGTGTCCTCGACGCCGCCGGCGAGCAAGTGGACGGTCTCGACGCCCTCTTTCGCTGCCAGCGACGTCACCGGCGTCGATTCGGCCCCCGTGACGCGGATCCGGGCGTACTTCATCGGGATCGGGTCCGGGCGGCCAATATATAAATACCCGGTCCCAACCGGCAGTACACCCACCGACAGCGCGTCCGAACAGGGAGTATGAGCGAGACGATCCCCACGGTCGGCGGGCTTCCTGTCGTCGGCAGCGCCCTCGAGGTCGGCAGCGATCCCTTCGACTTCCTAGAGGGTGCGGCCGCCGAATACGGTCCAGTGTTCCGGGTATCGATCCCCGGGTTGTCGTTCGTCTGTTATGCTGACGCCAAGTTGGTCGAGCGTGCGCTCGTGACCGAATGCGACCGATACCGCAAGGACGACCGCGAACGCGACCTGCTGGGGGAGTTCCTCGGCGAGGGTGCCCTCACCGCTCGTGGCGAGCGCTGGGAGCGGGGCCGTCGGCAGGTTCAGCCCGCGTTCACCCCCGGTCGGATCGCGGCCTACGCCGAGGAGATGGTCGGCCAGACCGAGCGGGTCGTTGGGGAATGGGCCGACTGCGAGGTGATCGACGTCCACGAGGAGGCGACCCGGCTGACGCTCTCGATCGTCGCCTCGACGATGTTTGGCCTCGACTCTCTCGAGGAGGCCGGGACGATCGCCGAGCGCGTCGACGCAATCACCGACCGGTTCGCGCCCTCCAGACTCCCCGTCGAAATCCCGCTGTGGGCCCCAACGCCCGCGAACCGCCGTTACCGGCGGGCCGCCGGCGATCTGGAGGGGATCGTAGACCGGCTGATCGCCCGGCGAGAACCCGGCGACGAGGATCTCTGTGCGACGCTGCTTTCGGCGATGGGGGCGGGCGAGATCACAGAAAGCGAGGTCCGCGACCAGCTGCTGACCGTCCTGCTGGCGGGCCACGAGACGACCGCCGTCGCGCTGACCTACACGCTGGCCTCGCTTGCGACCCACCCCGCCGAGTACGACCGGATCGCGAGGGAGGTCCGGTCGGCGGGGGAGCTCTCGGCGAGGACCGACCTCCCCCGGACCGACGCGGCCGTCCGCGAGGCGCTGCGGCTCTACCCGCCGTCGTACCTGCTCTTCCGCCAGACCGAGCGGTCGGACACCGTCGCCGGCTACCGGATCCCCGCGGACACCCGGGTCGTCTGCCCCCAGTGGGCGATCCACCGCGACCCCCGCTACTACGACGCGCCGACCGCGTTCCGGCCGGGGCGCTGGTCGAAGGATCGAGAGCGCCCCGACTTCGCCTACTTCCCCTTCGGCGGCGGGAAGCGGGCCTGTATCGGTCGCCGGTTCGCGCTCCTCGAGCTCCGGCTCGCGGTCGCGTCGATCCTCCGGTCGGTGGACCTCGAGGCGACCTCCGACACCGAGCCCTCGCCGACGCCGGCGCTGACCTGCCGGCCCGACGGACCCGTCCCGTTGCGTGTTCGGCGATAGCTCGACGCCGACTACGCCGCGTCCCGATCGATCGCCTCGACGAGCAACTCGGCGACGTCGACGATTTCGACGTCTTCCTCGAAGCCGCCCGTCTTGCGGCCGTCCTCGAACATCGTCGTACACATCGGGCAGGCGACGACGAACTTCTCGACCCCGCTGGACGTGTCCTCGATCGCCTCCCGAAGTCGTTCCTCACTCGGCTTCGGGTCGTCGTCAAACTCCATCCAGAGACCCCCACCACCGCCGCCACAGCAAAAGGAGTTCGCGCGGTTCCGGGGCATCTCGACGAGCTCGCAGCCCGTCGCCCGGATCAGTTCTCGTGGCGCCTCGTACTCGTCGTTGTATCGCCCGAGGTGACAGGGATCGTGGTAGGTGACGGTGTAGTCGAGTTCGTCCCCCGCGAGGTCGAGCCGGCCCTCGCTGACGAGGTCCTCGACGGCCTGGGTCCAGTGGAGTACCTCGATCTCTCCGTCCCGGTTCCACTGTTCGTCGTAGTCGAAGGGCATCATCGGGTCGTCGGCCCAGGTCGCGAAGTCGACCTCGGGGTACTCGTTTTCGAACGTGTTGTAGCTGTGGGGGTCGGTACAGACGAGCGTCTCGAACTCGCAGGCCTCGAAGGACTCGACGTGGTGGCCCGCGAGCTCGAGAAAGAGGAACTCCTCGCCCAGCCGGCGGACGTCGTTGCCGTCGTACTTCTCCTCCTCGAAGAGGATTCCAACGGAGACGTCGGCGGCGTCAAAGATGCGGGCGAGCGAGCGGGCGACCTTCCTGTTCCGGTCGTCGTAGCTCGGGTAGTCCCCGACGTACCAGAGGTACTCGACCTCCTGTTCGCGGGCGTCCGTCAGGTCGAACTCCAGGGGATCGGCCCAGTCGGCCCGAGACCGCTGGGAGTTGCCGAACGTGTTTCCGTCCTGCATCACGTTCTGGAAGACGTCCTGGACCCCCGGATCGACGTCGCCCTGGTCTACGAGTTGACGGTTGAGCCGGGTAAAGGAGTTCAGGTGGTCGATCTCGACGGGACAGGAGTCGACGCAGGCCAGACACGACAGGCAGGACTCCATCGTCTCGGCGTCGATCACCGAGGAGCCCCCGTCGGCGACGATCGGCTGCTCCCCCCCGTCGTCGGCCCGCTGCTCGCGATAGCCCTTCAGATCGAGGATGACGTCCCGCGGGTCGAGGGGGCGGCCGGCGGCCTTCGCGGGACAGACCGACGAACACCGGCCACACTTCGTGCAGGCGTCCTGATCGAGCAGCTCCGACCAGGTGAAGTCGTCGATGGACTCGGCACTGGTCGCCTCCAGATCCGCCGGGATCCCGGGCAGTCGGGCGCCCGAGTGCTCGTCGCGGACGACCACGTTCGCAAAGGACGACAGCATGTGGAAGGGCTTCGCGTAGGGGATCCAGGCGACGAAGGCGAGCGCGAGAAGCGAGTGCGACCACCACGCCCACCAGTGCAGCGAGTCCGCGAGGTCGGGGGTGACGCCAGCGGCCTCGAAGGCGAGCGCCGTCCCCCAGCCCACGAAGCTCACGACCTCGAAGGGAGGGTAGCCAGTCGCCAGGATCCGGAGACCCTCGAGGACGAAGCCGCCGACGCCCAGCGCGAAGAGCACCCAGACGAAGAGGGTGTCCTCCCGGGAGGTGTGCCGGCCCCAGAGCCGGTCTTTCCGGACCCAGTAGCGCCGGTAGAGGGCCATCCCGATCCCGACGACGAACAGCAGCCCCATCGCGTCGACGACGAACTGGTAGCCCAGGTAGAAGTCGCCGACCCAGAAGGAGTTCCGTCCGAGGAGGAGCTGCCAGACCTCGAGGTCGACGGCGAGGATCGTCGTCGCGATCAGCAGCGTCAGAAAGCCCCACATGATGAAGGCGTGCATCAGCCCGCCGTAGAGATCCCGGTTGAACTGGCTCTCGTTCGAGAGCGCGATCCGTGCGGCCTCGACGGTCCGCTCGCCGAGGTCGTCGAGCCGGGGGATCGGGTCCTCGACACCCTCGGCATACCGGGCAAAGCGAGCGTAGACGCCGTAGGCGAGGACGACGACTGCGACAGCCGCCAGATAGTAAAAGAGCAGCTCCTCGACGCCGCTGATCCCCCGGAACGTCTCGCGAGTCGGGGAACCGGCCGCGGCCGCAAGAATTGCCATGGTCGTTCACCGACAACGACGGCCTTAACTCTTGTCACCTTCCGGGAGGGTTCGGATCGCCGCGATCGTCTCCGAACGCGACTCACTCCCACCCGACGAGGGCCGACAACAGCCTTAAATAGCCGCCTCTCGCCAGTCACTGTCCATGGACGAGAAGACCGAGGAGCTCCGGGACATCTTCACGGAGGTCACCGAGGGGGAGGAGACCGTCACCGAGTCCCAGGAAGAGGGCCGCGGCTCGCTCGACCGCGACGAGCGAAGCGTCGACGAGCGCCTCGAGGAAATTGTCGCGGAGATGCGCGAGCGCTACGGGTTCGAGAGCGATCTCGGGGACGACGAACTCCTCTCGGTCGTCGAGGAGTTCTACGAGGGGAGCGACGACGAGGAGATCGCCGACGTCGTCGGCCGCGATCCCGAGGCGGTCTTTGCCGCCCGGATGGACCTCCACCTCGTCACCGAGGCCGACGGCGAGGGCGTCGACCTCCCTACGGTCCGGGAGATCGAGGACGACGACCGCCTCGCCGCGGAGTTCGATCTCGATCCCGAGGCGGTCCGCCGGTATCGCCGCGTCGCGGCGGCCAGAGACGAGTCCCTGGCGGCAAACGACCGCTACCGCGAGGAGTTCGACAGCCTGCTGGCCGACGCCGACCTCCGGGCACGGCTCGCCGAGGACGTCCGCGAGGACGGCTTGGAGGACGCGACCGAGGGGATGGAGACGGACGTCTCCTTCTAGCTCCGTCTACGGCCGGGACCCGTCGGCCCGTTCGCGGTCGGCCGCGTCCAGAAAGACGAGGGCGGCGCCGAGCAGGGCGACGTTTTTCAGGAAGTTGATCCTGTTCGCCTGCCGTTCGCTTCCCTCGAGCCGCCAGAAGTCGTGGATCGCGGGCGTCGTCCCCAGGAAGAAGACGACGAGGGCGCCCGCCGACGCCCGCGGGAACCTCCAGAGGACGATCCCGCAGTTGGCGACGAAGAGCATCCCCGTGACGAAGGGAACGAGGAGATCGGGCATCGGGACGCCCTTCTCCGCCGCGATCGCGACGCGTTTCTCGTTGTCCCGGAAGCCATCCAGGGCCATGTATGCCAATATCCCGCCGTACAGCGCCCGGCCGAGCGCGGAGGGCGGGTCGCTGTATCGGCCATCGGTCATTCGACCACCCCGATCCGGCTGACGTTGGCGCCGACGCGTCCGACCGTCTCGTACTCCCCATTACGCCGGCGCATGATCCGACCGGAGACGTCGTCGCGCTGGTCGGGGACGTCGAAGAGGCCGGAGCCACAGAGCACGCTCCCGTCGTAAACGGTCCAGGTCTCGATCACCTCGTGGGGCTCGCCGGGGAAGGAAACCCGCTCCCAGTCCCGGCCGAAGTTCGTCGATTCGAACAGCGCGACCTCGTGGGAGTCGTCGACCCACGCCGGAGGCGCCTCCTCGCCGCCACAGAACAAGAGGGTTCCGTCGTGGACGAACACCCGGCGGACGTAGGAGTAGTCGTTCCCACGGTCGATGCGCTGCCAAGACCCGCCGGCGTCGGTCGTCCGCCAGAGCCCGCCCTCGCCGACCGCGTGGCCCAGCCCGAGGTTCTCGAGGTCGAGGTCGAGATAGCCGGTCGTCGCGAGCCAGACGTCCTCCGAGATCGGACGCACCTGGTGGACGTCGTCGACGATCGCGTCCCGGCCGTCGCGCCAGGTCCGTCCGCCGTCCCTGCTGACGTGGATCCCGCCGGCCTCCACGCCGGCGATCAGGTGGTCGGGCCGGCCGGGGACGGTCTCGAGGGCGCGAAGCCGGGCGTAGTGGGGATCGATCGGCGACTCCCAGTGGCCCCGGGAGGGGAGTTCTCGAAAGCCCTTCAGCTCCGACCAGGTCTCGCCGTCGTCGGTCGAACGATAGAGGTAGGGGTCGTTCGTGCCGGCGTACAGCGCCTCGCGGGTGGCGAGGATCGACCAGACCTCGCTCTCGCCGGCGTGCCAGAACCGATCGCCAAGCGGGACCTCCAGGTCCGCCCACGTCTCGCCGCCGTCGGTCGAGCGGTAGGCGCCGGTTTCGCTCGCGACGAACGTTCCTTCGGTATGCTCCCAGGACCGGACCGCCGTCACGACCCCGCAGTCGAGGGCTTCCTCGACCTCGTCGCGCTCGAATGGCACCTCGTCGACCCGGTGGAGGCCGTCGTCCGTCCCGATCAACAGTGACATACAGGTGTGTGACCGGGGCGCATAATAAGGTTTACCGCGCTGTAAAACACACCGTCGCGACGAGACCACGGACGGGCGATCCGACGGCCACGCCGCCACCGGACGCCGATCCATTCGAACACCGACTCCACCATGACCCCATCACAGCCGACGAGGCGCCCGACGGACGCAGCGTACGGAGACCGCGAGACGAAGTATCCCACCGAACTCCTGAACCTCCCCTGGATCGACGTCCACAACCACGCCCACACCCTCTCCTGGGACGACCGCGAGCGCTACGCCCTCGCGGGCTGTCGGGCGATGGTGATGGTCGCCTCGGGCTACCACTGGACCCCCTACAAGCCCGTCCGGGCCGCGGACGTCCGGTACCTCTGGGACGACGCGATCAACCGTCGCCCGGCGATCGAACGCGACCACTTCGTCGAGGCCAAACTCGGCCTGGGGATCCACACCGGCGTCCGGATCGAGAACCCCGACGAGTTGCTCGGGGCAATGGGGGACTATCTCGAACTCGAGGAGGTCGTCGCCGTCGGCGAAACCGGCGTCACGCCCAGCCAGCACGTCAGCCGCTGGGAACTCGACGAACAGCGCGCCGTCGTGGAGGCCCAGATGGAACTCGCGGCCGACCACGACCTCCCGGTCATCCTGCACACGCCCAACCAGTCGAGCGATTCCGGGCGGTCGTACCGCCCCGAACTGGGGACTCCCGGCTACGAGAAGAACCCGGGACTGGGCCAGGACCCCGTGATCGACGGCGAAAATCCGGCGCTAGAGGCGGTGAAGGTCGACGTCGAGGCCGCCCGGGACGCGGGCCTGGCCGAGAAGCGGGTGGTCGCCTCCCACGCCGATCCCAACAACACCGCATACCTGATGGAAGAGACCGACTGCTATCTGAGCTACACGATCGGCCACTCGTGGCTGATCGGCGTTGACGCCGGGGACGTCGCCGACGCCATCGAGGCGTACGGCCCCGACCGGATCATGGTCGACACCGACTGTGCGAACGTGCTCCGGACGGACCCGCTTGCGCTGAAGCGGGCGATCCTCGAGCTCTACCGCTACGGGATCGATCCCGAGGCGATCCGGACGGTAGTGCTCGAAAACCCCCGCGAGGTCTTCGGTATCGGGGGATGACACGGACCGCCGTCCGTCGGTGTCGGGGAGCCACGGCCTCGGAGTAGCCCCGGGAGGGAGGGAGGTCGGACCCGTGCGACCGGAAACGAGGTCGGTCCGCTCGCCACCGGGACCCCGACTGGCGCCTCCCGGCGCGTCGATCCTCGAGCGGAGGACACTACTCCCGGCAATCGGTCGCCGGCGATAGGCTGGTGACTCTCGCCGTTCAATGCCCCACCATTCACACGCACGTCTACTGAGCCGGGGTCGGAAACCGGTCTCGACGGTCGAGATGGGACCAAACGGACGGGGCGCGAGTGAGACTGCGTTTGCCATCCAAAACACTCACATGCGACCGACCGTCGTGAGCAACGAAAAAACGGATACCGGCTCGACTGCAAGCCGACAGCGGGTAGAGACTCGTGGATGACTCAGGATCCGATCGGGTCGCGGTCATGGAACAGATACCGACGCGAGACGTTCTCGATTCGTTGATCGAGGACGGGCTCCACGAGATCAATCGCGAGAGATCCGGGCTGTTGCTCTCGGGCTTTTCGGCGGGCCTCGATATCGGGTTCGGCCCGCTTCTGATGGCGGTCGTCCTGACCCTCTCGGAGGGATCGTTCGGCGACCTCACGACCGAGTTGGTGGTGGCGAGCATGTATGCGGTCGGCTTCATGTTCGTGATCCTGGGCCGGTCGGAACTGTTCACAGAACACACCACCCTGGCCGTGGTCCCGGTCCTCGACCGGAAGGCGTCGCTCGGCGAGTTGACCCGTCTCTGGGGGTTGGTGTATCTCGGAAACATCGGCGGCGGCCTCGTGTTCACCCTCCTCGCCGTGGTCTTGATGCCCGGACTCGGCGTCGTCTCGCCGGAGGCGTTCGAAACGATCGCGTTGAAACTCGTCACGCACGACTTACACTGGCTGTTCGTCGCCGGCGTCTTCGCGGGATGGCTGATGGGGCTGCTGGCGTGGCTGATCACGGCCGCACAGGGGACGCTGGCCCGGGTGGTGCTCATCTGGATCGTGACCGCTACGATCGGACTCCTCCACCTCCCTCACTCCATCGCGGGCAACGTCGAGGTGCTGTTCGGGGTGTTCATCTCCCCGGAGATCACGGTGCTCCAGTATCTCGCCTTTCTCGCCCTGTCGACGGCCGGAAACGCGTGTGGCGGCGCAGTGTTCGTCGGCCTGCTCAAATACGGTCACGTCGTTCGCGGGGCGAATTGAGACTCTCTCGCGCCTACAGAAACGGGAATCCACGATGTGCATAGTCAGGTCGCGCGTTTCCTCGGTTCACAAGTACGCTTTCGCGTGGAACGTCGGTGACCGCCACCGGTTGTGACCAACTGTATGCTGTTCGGCGCGTATAGCCTGTCATTGGGACCGTCCTCCCTGTCGACTACAGGCGTCAACGACGACGAGCCCTTCTCCCGAGGACGCCCCGGGGAGGGCCTCAGTAAAAACGGTCGTCGCTCGTCGAGTCGCCGATCCGGAACCGGGTCTCGATCGGATAGCTCTCGTAGCGCGCGAGCGCGACGTGGAGCGCGACTGCTACGGCAAGCAGCCCGAAGTTCCAGACCGGGGAGTCGTAGTAGATGACGTCGACGATCACCGGTTGGTTATAGATCGGCCAGAACGGGGTCAGCGGCGCCGCAATGTCGGGCGCCGAGAGGATGTCCGCGAACAGGTGGCTGAAACCGCCGACGAGCATCCCCAGCGTCGCGAACGCGAACGTCGTATCGCGGGTGATCGTCGTGCTTCTGATCCAGCGGTTCTCGTTGAATCGAACGGTGAGCCATCGGGAGGCGACCGCGCCACTGAGGACGCTTACGGCCCCGACGAACACGATCGTATGGGTCACCCCGTGGTGGGTAATCGGAAGCACCTGCCGGAGCACCAGATCGAGGTCGGGGAGCATCGCAGTCACCAGCGCAAACGCCGTGAACCCGAGGGCACCGCGCCGGCCCCAGAGGAGCCACGCCGGCGTCGCAAACAACAGCGCCATCGCAAAATGTCCGCTCACGTCGACCATCACGGTGGACGACTATAGGGACGATGATAGCCCTTGTGGCTCGGCCCCTGGGTTGTGGCCGGGTCACGTACAGCGAACGGAGAGCGACACGACCAGCGGCTCGTTCGACGTGGAGCGTACCCGGTCCTCGAGATCCCCGGACGACCCCCGGTCTCCGGTCGTCAGCGCCCGCCGGCGACAAGTTTATTACCATTGGAAACCACAGCTTCGATGTCGACCCCTCCGTTGGTCGACGCCACCGTTGCCAACTCACGTCACCCGCCCCCGATATGCTCACGCAGGGGGCGGTGATTCCGTCTCCGACCGGTTCTCGCCGAGCACCCGCCGTCGACGCCGGACCGACGGGTCACCGGTCGCGCCGTAATATCGAAGTGGGGCCGGCGAGAACGGAAAACGATGCCGTCACTGCTCGAGCGCTTACTGGGGACCGAGACGCCCGACGAACAGGTCGACCTCGAAGCCCGGCAAAACACGGCGGACGAGACGCTCGGCGATCTCCTCGCGCCCGGGGACTCCGGGGTCGAGGACTGTGGCGTGACCGGCGTCGCGGTCGTCAACGAGGGGCCCGATGGCGAGCCGGTCGTCGTCCCCATCGTTCGCTTCTCGCTGGGCGAGGACGTCGAGACCCCGGACATGGACCTCGTCTGGGAGCTCGTCGGCACCGCGATCGATGCCGTCGAGGCGGCCGACGACATCGACGACGAGATCGCGCCCGTCGCCTGGGGCGAGTGTACGGACTACCTTTCAACAGCGAGAGAGTCCCGCCGTTCACGGCGGGCGTGAATCGCGTAAGCTCCGGTAAGAAACCGCCGAGTTACTGCTGATCTTGAGTCTCCAACGCTTCAAGACCGGCTTCTAACACTTCTACATAGGCTTCTGACAAGTCCACATCATTCGCTTCTGCGTAGTCTTTGAGCCGTCCGTGCAAGCCGTGCGAAATGTCGATTGCTGGCCTCATTGGTATTTCCCGTATTTCTCGTAAGAGTTCTCGGCGTGGTGGGGATTCTCATCTTCACACTCTGAGCAGACGAACAGGTAACTTTCCGGTTCCGTGTCGTGCTTTTCTTTGAAGCGTTCGCGGGCCGCCTCTTGGTCCTCAAACAATCCAATCATGTCCACGGTCATCCAGTCGTCGCTGGTCTGCCCACAGATGTAGCAGGTTAGTGGCGTTTCAGTCGTCATGTCTCATAAGACTTATTTGACGTAGAGACGTAAAAAGAATTGTGGCATGAAGCGCACTAACACGTTCACCGTGCGACCGCTCTCTGACGATGGAGAGCAACTGCTACGGGACCTGTTGGACGCTTCCGCCGCTCTTTGGAACGAAGTCAACTACTAACGCCTCATGCGGTACAACGACGAGGACGAATTCGAGGGCGACGTATGGGACGCCGATACAGGCAGTCTCGAAGGCAAGTACAAAGGCGTTCTTGGCGCGTCCACCGCCCAACAAGTGATACGGAAGAACAGCGAAGCGTGGCGTGGGTTCTTCCAGAACAAGAAGAAGTTTTACGACGAGTCGAACACGTCGGTTACAGAACACCCCGAACCGCCGGGTTTCCGTGGCAACGAGGACGATGGACGCCAACTCAAGACTGTCATTCGCAACACGTCGTACACCGTTGAATGGGGCGACCGCTCCCGGCTTGAGATCCTTATCGGGAGCGAGTTGAAAGACCAATACGACCACACCGGACGTCTCCGGCTCGAAATCGCTGGCGACCCAAACTGGCCTGAGTACGACAAACAGGGTCGATTGGCCTGTGGTACGACGAGACTGGTTGCACGTTCAGGGCTTCGCAACCCGTGACTGTTTCTGCCGATACACGGGACACTCCACTGGCCTCAGAGAAGGCCGCTCTGGATATTGGTACAAACAATCTCGTCGCCTGTACCACCACGACCGGCGACCAATACCTGTACGAGGGTCGCGAGTTGTTCCATCGGTTCCGCGACACAACACGAGAAATCGCCCGGTTACAGTCGAAACTCGAAGAAGGTCGATACAGTAGCGAGCGTATTCGGCGTCTGTACCGCAAACGAACTCGTCGCCGCGACCACGCTCAAGAAACACTGTGTCGTGACCTGCTCGAACGACTGTACGATGAGGGCGTGGACACAGTGTATATCGGTGGCTTGACCGACGTTCTGGAAACCCACTGGTCGGTCGAAACCAACGCTAAGACTCACAACTTCTGGGCGTTCAAGCAATTCACCGAACGACTCGCCTGTACTGCCGAGGAATACGGTATCTCGATAGAGGTTCGGTCGGAAGCGTGGACGAGTCAGGAGTGTCCACAGTGCGGTTCGACAGACCGAACGACACGGCATCAAGACACGCTCACCTGTCCGTGTGGGTTCGAAGGTCACGCCGACCTTACAGCGTCAGAAACGTTCCTGAAGCGGCATACAGAGAAAGCAGTCAGGCCGATGGCACGGCCCGTGCGGTTCGAGTGGGACGACCACGAATGGTCGGGGAGACCACACCCTCACGAAAGTCCCGAAGAACAGCGCACAGACTCGAGTACCGTCCACCGCGACGGGAATGTTGCCTTCGAGGAATCGGCATAGCCGAGACTCCCACGGAGGAAACCCCGTCGTGAACGACGGGGAGGATGTCATAGCCGGACGACCAACGCGGCCCTCGTCGTCGGGGGGACGGCCGCCGCCGCGGGCGCCAGTGCGAGCGCCGCGAGCTGTGCCGGCGCCGGCGCGGCCGGTGGGACGTGCTGATACGGCTGACTACGAGGACGGAGATCCGTCCTCGGGACCGGTGACCCCGGCGAGATAGCCGAAGAACGCCTTCTTGCGGGCAGTATTAGGATCCCACCGGACCGGCGGCGACTGGTAGCCGTGCCAGTAGTCGTTGTGACCGGGGTCGAAATACCCCCACGAGGCTCCCGACTCGATGGCGGCGTCCAGATTACTGACCGAGCCGAACCCGAAGTGGTCGTCCTCGTTAAACACGATCGGCAGGGGCTCGTAGGACGGCCGGTCCCGTACCTCAGCAACCATCTCGCGGATCCGAGCCGGGTCATCGACGCCGTTGCCGTGCAACAGGACGACGTCCGAGGCGGCGACGACGTCGTCCGGTGGCACCGTTCCGCCACTGAAACTCGTCCCGACCGGGTAGCTGAATCCATCCCGTTCGATGGTACGGACGCGCTCGATCAGCTCGGCGACCCGTCCGACGTCGATGACGTCGTGGTCGTAGTGGATATCGCACTCATTGGCTACCTCGATCACGACGTTCGTGTATCCCTCGTCGAGGAGCCACTCGATGGCGCTGTCGACGGCGTTCGTTACCGCCGTCTCGTCTTCTAGCACGTCATCCTGGCCGAAGTAGAACAGCCCGAGGATCACGACCATGCCCAGCCGGTCCGCCCGGTCGAGCACCCGCCGCAACCGGTCGAGCCAGTCGGGTTTCAGGCTGCCGTCTGGCCGATAGGCCGAGACGACCCAGGGCTGGTCGCTCGAGTAGCCCTCCGGGCTGCCACACTGCAGATTGATGGTGACCGCCCGCAGTCCGTGGGCGTACCACTCCGGCATCGCGGCCAGAAACTCGCCGACGTTTCGCTCGGGATCCCAGGTGTCCGTGTCCGGATACGCCCAGTTGTCGACCGTCTCCGGGTTCGAATCGTCGAACAGGGCCTGAATCATTCGAGAGTTAAACAGGCGACCCTCGATCGATCGTCCCTCGTGGGTCCGTCCCTTGTAGGTCGGCGCGTCGTTGATCGTGACCGTCTCGCCCTCGATCCCGACTCGCGTGTGGCGGCCAGATCCGAACATACGTCTCGTCTCCCCGGGACCGTTGTATAGTTGTGGTCGGCCCGAGCACGGACTCGCCACGAACGCCCGTCGACCACGCGCGTATCGACGCGAGGGAAGGCACCGATGGGCGGGAGAACCGGCTAGCATCGATCGCAGCACTCGCCGGGCGGTTTCAGGCCGAGAAACTCCGCCAGCGGGTTTTCCTCGTCGTCCTCCCAATCGCGAACTGCCAATGGACGGAACTGATGACTCGACGCAGTGTGGAGTCGGCATCCGGGGCGTCGCGATGGCAATCGATACAGTCGTCTGGTTCCTGCTCTTCATCGCCGCCATCACCCTCGTCGGACTCATCGCCGGCCAGGCGGAAACCAGCGCGAACGGCGTCGATACGGAACTCGGCGGCAGCCTTGCTCTCGTGGCGCTGGTCCTCTGGCTCGGGTTGTCGGTCGGCTACCACACGCTCCTCGAGTGGCGCTTCGGCAAAACGATCGGCAAATACCTCGTCAGCGTCCGGGTGACGGCCAGCGACGGGTCGGCGCCGTCGTTGCGGGCGTCGTTCGTCCGGAACGTCCTGCGGCTCGTCGACTGGCTGCCCGCGTTCTACCTCGTGGGCATCGGGGCGCTCGTCCTCTCGGAGCAGCCGACGCGACTCGGCGACCGCCTCGGGAACACGCACGTCGTCCGCTCATGACATCCTCCCCGGGGTGAACGCCGGGGTTTCCTCGCGCTGGGAGTCTCGGCTATGCCGAGTCCACGGAGGCAACTTGCGGGTCTGTGTGCTCCTCGTTGGGACGGGGAGAGCGTGGTGGCTCCAGCCAGTCGTGGCTGTCCCACTTGAGGCACACGGGCCGTGCCATCGGCCGTGGTACGTCTGCTTCGTGGCGTCGGAGGAACGTCTCCGACGCGGTGAGGTCCGCGTGACCTTCGAAGCCGCAGGAACACGTTAGCGTGTCTTGGTGCCGAGTCGTGTCCTCCGTCGAACCGCACTGGGGACACGTCTGCGAAGTCCACGCTTCCGTCCGCACTTCGACGGTGATGCCGAACTCCTCGGCTGTACACGCCAGCCTCTTCACGAACGCACGGAACGCCCAGAAGTTGTGCAGCTTGGCGTTCGTCCGAACCGACCAGTGCGTGTCGAGTACGTCGGTGAGGTCGCCGACGTACACGATGGAAACACCCTCGTCGTACAGCCGTTCGGTCAGGTCTCGACAGAGCGCGTCCATCACGTGGTCGCGTCGTCGGGTCCGTCGACGGTACAGCGAGTCGATTTGCTTCGAACTGTACCGCCCTTCCCGAAGCTTCGACTGGAGTTCGGCAATCCGTTGGGTGGTCTCGCGGAACCGTTCGAACAGGCCGCGGCCTTCGTACAGGTACTGCTCGCCGGTCGAAACCGTACAAGCGACGATATTGTTCGCGCCGATGTCCAGAGCGGCGGTTTCGTCCGCCAGTGGTTGTGCCAGTCGAGAATTGTCGATTGTGACTGGCTGAAAGGCCCTGAACGTCTCGCTCACGTCGTCGTAATACAGTTCCAACCGGCTCTGTTTGTCGTACTCGTTCCAGTTCGGATTGCCCCGAACTTCGAGCCGGAGCCGCTCTTGGCGTCCAAGACCGTACTCCTCTTTCAGGTCCTGGCCGACCAGGATTTCGAGACGGGAGTATTCCCCCCACTCGACAGAGTACGACGTGTTGCGGATGTACGTCCGCAGTTCGCGGCCATCGTCTTGGTTGCCCCAGAAGCCGGGCTTGCCGTTGGCTTCGCCCTTCTCACGGAGTGCGAAGAACGAGTTCCACGCTTCGCGGTTCTTGCGTTCGATCTGTTGAACGGTCGAAGCGCCGAGCGTACCGCCATACCGTCCGCGGTACTCGTCGATCTCCCACACGTCGCCGTCCGGATCGTCGAAGTTGGTTCGGCGCTGGTAATTGATCTCGTTCCAGAGTGCGGCTGAAGCGTCCAACAGGCGGCGAAGTAACTCCTCGTCCGCGTCGGACTGAGGGACCACTTCGAACTCGTTGGTGCGCTTCATCGCTACTTCTGTGTACGAGCGAAACTAACATAAATATACGGGTTCTCGTAGGTACTGTGTCGAACCACGTTAACATCGAAGTGTCCGACGACGAACAGTACGAGCGCATCAAACGTGTAAAGAACGAACACGGTCTGACGTGGCGAGGGATGTTGATCCACGCCACCGACGACTTGGAGACTCCGGCCGGCGAGTAACCGGTGGTTTGTGTCGTCAAGTGACGCGATTCACGCCCGCCGTAAACAGTAGACGCCGATTCAAACTGAAAGCGGACGAAGTTCGACCTTCCCGCTACCCTCATTGAGGAAAACCGGAACAGACCCTCACAGAACGGATTCGAAAATTGAGGGATCGCCGCCGCTCGGCGGCGATCCCGAGCGTTACCACTCATCGGAGGCGTTTTGACCGGTTATCCCGGTCAGTGTGGCTCAGCCGCTATCCGTAGTCTGTCGAGAGAATAAACGTACGGAAGATTCGTGTCGAGAGTGGCGGTTTCTTCGGAATAGAACCGTTCACCAGGAGGACGTTCGCTAACACCCACAGGTTGTACAACGCAACGGCGAACAGGAAGTAGAACAACCGAACCGAGAACGTCGGCGCCGACGTTCTCGGCAGGAAATCACCGATCTGGCGATACGACGTTTCGATGCCCCAGCGGCGGCGGAACGCCGCCGCGTACGCTCTTGCTGTCTCAGGTTCTACGTCGAGGTTTGTGACGAACCAGACGTGATCGTCCTCGCTCGTTCGATGTGGCACAGCGAACACGGTGACATCAACCACTGCTGTCGGTGGCCGTTTTCGCTGCATTCGGTAGGCATCGACGACCGTCTCAGCGCCGGCGCTGAGACGGTCTTTCATTCCCTTACTTGGCCGTGCACGGACGATATAGTCGATCTCTAACTGTTCCAGTTCTGTAACGACGTGCACCTGGTAGAAGCCTCGATCGAGATAGACGTGTCTGATCGACACGTACTGGCGCGCTTCGACGATGAATGAGCGAACGGCTTCCTGCTTCGCACGGAAGCCGTTCGCGTCCAACGGGATTACAGCGAGAGTAAATCGAACACTGGGAGCGACGATACACAGCGTCGCAAAACAGTACGCTCGGGTCGTTCCATGATCGGGATAGGTAGTGAGAACGTGATCAGTAGCAGCTGAGCCGTAAAACTGCCACTCGTGAAGGTCGATCGCAACGTCAACACGAGAGGGAAGCAACCGGCGTGAGCGAAGAACCTCACAGAGACGGTCGCGGACGCCATCGAACTGAGCGTCGATGGCGCCCGCGGTGAGGCGTCGAAGATGATAGAGCAGCGATTTCGCGAGCGGGTTCCGAGCCGTCGACGTCACGTCGACCGGCTCGGATCGATCCAACTGGACAGTCTTGGCACCCGTGTTAGCGAATTCTTGAGTGAAGGCGATTCGAGAGAGGACTTGCTGGAAGTCCTCTCTCGAGTAGGATCCACAGGGATTGATACCAAAATCCAGTTCCGGATAGACGACGCGTGAGGCGGCACGACAGACCTGTTTTGCTTCGTCGGTGTCGACCATGCCGACGACTACGAACTGAACCGCCAGTTAGGTTCGGCAACTACTGTAAACGGCGGGACTCTCTCGCTGTTTAAGGTAGCCGGCCGCGGGGAGTCGAGGAGTCCGGGGAGGCCGTCCGTCTCGTCGAGCCGATGGCTCTCGATCACGGCGAGGAGTGGGTCGGAGGAAGCGGACGCCTGCTCGTTTCTCTTTCCGGGCCAGTAACGTTGCCCCAACCGTTTTATACATGTCATCGAATGTTGGTGTATGGGTTCCGAAGTCGGCGGCGAGCGAGGGTGTCCCAAGTGTGGCCACACGGAGACGGACGTCGGCGAGATCTCCACGACCGGCGGCGGGCTCTCGAAGATGTTCGACGTTCAGACGAACAGCTTCGAGGTGGTGTCGTGTACGAACTGCGGGTATTCGGAACTGTACCGGAACGCCACGTCCGGGTCGAGCGATATCGTCGACGTCTTTCTCGGGTGATGGCGGGTGCAGTGTTGGTCCTGTTCGGCGCCGTCGCGATCATCGCGCCCCTCGGTCTGTACCTGCTCGTCCGCGCCGAACACGACGACCGCGAGACGATGGGCCGCGAGGCCGCCGAGCGCGCCGCACGCAGGGACACTCCCGAGGACCAGCACGACTGAGCCGAGGACCAGCATGACCGAGTGACGACGGGCGACACGCTGCGTTGCGTCCGTCGAGACCGAAAGGGAGTTTCGTCCCCGATCCGGACGGTCCGTCTCCGACCCTATCAGGGGCGTCAGGAACAGGCCGTCGTTTAATGCAGTCCGGCTGTCTTGGTGGAATCGGAGAGCACTACATGCGCGAACTGCGGAACATCGAGGGGGTACATCCACGAGATCTCACGCAGCGTCAGCGACTGTTAGTGGGTTTCGTGATCGGTCTCGTCTCGGCCGTCCTCTTCCTGGCGATTACCTACAACTGGGGAATGCGAACGCTCGAGGACCGTCCCCAGTCGATTTTTCGATCGGTCCAGATAGTGGTTCAGGCATTGACGACGACGGGATTCGGTGGGGATGCGCCCTGGGCATCGCCGGGGATGAACGTGTTGATGACGATAATTCAGGTGAGTGGCGTCGTCATCGGATTCGTCACGCTGCGCGTCCTGGTCATCCCCCTGTACGAGCGGACGCCATTGAACCTCGAGGATCGGCTCACGAGCAAGTCCGACCACGTCGTCATCGCGGAGTACCGGCGTGACACCGACCTCCTCCTCGAGGAACTCGAGGAACTCGACGTCGGCTACGTCCTCCTCGAATCCGACGAGGAGGAAGCGAAACGCCTCTCGGACGACGGCTATCAGGCGATCAAGGGAGACCCCGAGGAGCGAGACGACCTCGATCGTGCGACGATCGAGCGAGCGTCGCTGCTCATCACCGACGCCGGCGACAACACCGCGAGCATCGTCCTGACCGCACTGGAAGCAAATGAGGACCTGCGCGTGATCAGTTTCACGGAGTCGACGCGCCGCGAGCGGGCGCTTGCGGAACTCGGCGTCGACCGAAGCATCCCTCCCCACGCGCTGATCGGCCGGCGGCTGGCGGAGAAAGCGACGCTCCCGGTCACGATCGACGAGCGGTCGGATGCGGACGATATCGACGTCCGTGAGATACTCGTCCGGCGGGATAGCCCGCTCCACGGCGCCAGGGTCGACGAGTCGCCGATCACGGCCCACCCGGATCTGACGCTGGTCGCCGGCTGGTTCGACGGCGAGTTGCGTCTCCCGCTCGCAGCCGACGACGAACTCACGCCGAACACGGTCCTGGTCGTCGCCGGACCCGAAAGCGAGATCGACGACGTGGCAAACGAGATCGCGGGCGGTCGCTCCCGGCGCATCGAGCGGTCCTCGACCGTCATCGTTGCCGGCTTCGGGGAAGGGGGCACCGCAGCCCTCGAGGCGCTTCCGGAAGACGTCTCGGTGACGACCATCGACGATTCGGCCGACCGGACGCCCGACATCGTCGGCGACGTGACCGAGCCCGAAACGCTTCACGACGCCGGTATCGAGGAGGCCTCGGCACTCATCGTGACCGTCGACGACGACTCGACGGCCCTGCTGACGATCGCTATCGCCCGCTCGCTGTCGAGCGAGGTGGAGATTCTCGTGCGTGTAAACGACACGGAGAAAGTGAGACCGGCGTTTCGAGCGGGTGCCGACTACGTCCTTGCCATTCAGCGAGTCTCGGCTCGACTGGTCGCGACGGAGGTCCACGGCGAACGAGTCATGGATCCGACGAGCCAGATCCGTCTCGTTCGGGCCGAGGGCGCTCCGTTCGCCGGGCAGCGACTGGAAGAGGCTCGCCGCAACACCGAGCGTGGATGGACCGTGATCGGCCTCTCGCGCGGTGGCACCGTCCACACTGACGAGCGAACCACCATCGAGGCCGACGACGACGTGTTCGTTGCGGGCAGCGACGCGGCGATCCAGGAGTTCGAGCGAACGGTCGACACTCCTTGATCCGATCCGAGACCGGACGGCTTCGGCGCGAGAGACGGGTCGCCGGCACGTACAGGCACCACGTTCTCCCCGCCGACTCCCGAACCATCGTGTGGATGACTCCGTCCGACACGGGAGATCGCGCCGAGGCGCACGTGCTGATGGAGTGGTCGTTGTGGGACCAGCGGGACGACGAGCTGACCGGTCGCCGCGTCAGGGTCGTCCCCCACGATGGTCCCCAGGGAGCGTGGAAGGCGATCCTCGAAATGCAACCCCACGCCGAGTGCTGGGTCGAGCGGGCCACGATCGGGTACGGGGACTCGATGGAGGAGTTCGTGGTCGACGATCCCTAGAGAGCGGTTTCACACCGCACGGACAGCGAGTCCCCCTTCGGGTCGGCGGGGTTCTCGTGGCCCTCCGCCGTCTCCCGGGAGAACGAAACGCGAGCGGGGCAGTGTCGTCAGCGAGCCGCCCGTTCGGTCGTGGCGCCGCCCCGGCCGGCCTCGCCGATCTGCTCGCTGGCGAGGACCTTGTTCGCTCGCCGGAGGCGCTCGGAGAGCGCCTGATGGGAGATCCCGAGTCCGGCAGCGAGGTCCTCCAGCGAGATCCGGCGGGGAACGTCGTAGTAGCCCCGCTCGTAGGCCTCGTTGATCGCCTCCTCCTGGGCGTCGGTAAGCGCCGCGGTCGCATCCAGGTCGGTGTTGTGGCCGGCCTCGACCATCCGTTTGACGTCGACGGTGATCCCCTGCTCTTCGAGTTCGCCCACGGCCGCAGAGAGGCGGTTCCGCTCGGGGAACAGGAGGCGGACCGTCCAGTTGCTGGCCGAACACTGCGCGTCGAGGATCGTCCCGTCGTTCGAGACGATCGCCGAGTACAGCTCACCGATCCCCGAAGCGTACTCGATGCGGTAGAGCCACTCGCCGTCGTCTCCCTCGGCCAAGAGGCAGTCGAACCGCTCGACCGACGGATCCCCCGAGAGGGCGCCCTCGATCTCGGCTTTGGGCTCACCGGCGACCCAGACCAGCGGCATCGTCTGCTTTGGTCCCTCGGCGACGACGCTTTTGATCCGCATCTCGAGGTCGGGCAGCGCCTCGAACGTCTCGGCGAGCGCGACGTCCCCGGAGGTAAGCGCGAGTTCGGTGACCGTCGTCACGCTGTCTCACCCCGGGTTCGGGGCGACCGATACGCGAGCGACACGTCGTGACTGCCGGCTAGTTGGGTATGAGTCATGGGAAGGCGGATAGGTTCCGGGCCGACACCGCGTGGCCACCCGGATCGATCCTGTCTTTCGATACACCACCCGCTCGGTTGCCTTGTGGCCTTGACTTGTCCGACAGTTTACGTCGGGTCCGATAGTCTGCATCGGGGACACCGAGACCCCGCCGCTCTCGGATCCGAACGGTAGCGTCGACGACACGCCAGAAACCGGGATGAAACGGGATGGAACGATCTCCACGACGCCTGGGCGTACCGAGAGCGACGGAGCCGACGGGAACGCCGGATCCGCTACCTACACACAGTCCACACGTCCCAGCCAGCGCCGAGGGTCGACCCCATCGCGAGCACCGGTCGTCCGCAGTGCCGGACGCCCGCCGTCCCGACTACTCGCCGTCGCGAGAGGCCGCGTCGGCGGGGCCGGTCGGTCCGGGCGCGTCCACGCCCTCCTTGACCGCCTGGGCCTGTTGTTCGAGCTCCTTTAGGTCCATCTCGGCTTCCGCGTCGATCTCGCCGATGATCTCGGCGATGTCGTCGAGCCCGATCAGCTCGCGGGTCTCCGCGTCGAACTCGAGGCTCTCCAAGCTCCCCTCGCCCTCCGCGACGTCGCTGCCCGTGAGGTGTTTGCCGTAGCGCCCGACCATCGAGGTCAGCTCCTGGGGGAGGACGAACGTCGTCGATTCGGACCGGCCGATCTCCCGTAAGGTGTCCATCCCCTGGTCGATGATCGCGCGCTCGCCCATCGATTCGGCGGATTTGGCCCGGAGGACGGTCGAGATCGCATCCCCCTGGGCCTCTAAGATCTGGCTCTGTTTTTCACCCTGGGCGCGGATGATGTTCGACTGCTTGTTCCCCTCGGCGCGCTCGACGGCGCTGCGGCGTTCGCCCTGGGCCTCAAGGATCGTCGCGCGCCGACTCCGCTCGGCGGAGGTCTGTCGTTCCATCGCACGCGTGACCTCCTGGGAGGGGGTGACCTCCCGGACCTCGACGGCCTCGACCCGGATGCCCCACTCGTCGGTCGGCTCGTCGAGTTCCTTGCGAATTCGGGCGTTGATGTGCCCGCGCCGGCTGAGCGTCTCGTCGAGCTCCATGTCGCCGAGCACCGCACGAAGGGTCGTCTGTGCAAGGTTCGACACCGCGCGCTTGTAGTCGTCAACCTCGAGAAACGCCCGTTTGGCGTCCATGACCCGGATGTAGATGACGGCGTCGGCGGTGACCGGCGAGTTGTCCCGCGTGATCGCCTCCTGGCTCGGGACGTCGAGCGTCTGGGTCCGGACGTCGAAGCGATGGACCGTCGAGACGAACGGCGGCACGACGTTCAGGCCCGGCTCGAGGAGCTTGCGGTACTCTCCGAAGACGGTGAGCGCACCGCGCTCGTAGGCGTCGACGAACGTCACCGTCTGCCAGATGGTGATGACAGCGAGGAGGAGGACGAGCGTGCCGACGCCGACGGCCAACTCCGCACTCTGTAACGGAAGGGGTATCACGTCAATCATTACCGCTAAAGAAAGGTCTCAGATAGATAACTCTTCGCCCCGTCTCGGGACCGGGACGCGGATTGGCTGAATCGAGGTGCTAAGCCCCCTTCCTCAGCGAGCGCCGACCGAACGGGAGGCGCGAGTAGGGCGGGGTAGTTCACATCTCGCGTGGGCGCTCGCGAGTAGACGACTGCCGGGCGCGAGGCAGGCCTCCGTGGCCAGCCGGCGACGCTGACCGCGAGGACACCACCAAGAGCAGCCGACGAGCCTTCTTCGACAGAACCGGGCACAACTATCGTTATATTGTGTGGGAACGTACAGTGTTCGAGGGATACCAATGGGAACCGATCCAAACGATTCAATCGATAGCGAGGACGACTCGCTCAATGACGACGACCCGATCGATGACGACGACGATCTCGAGGTCGAGACCGGCGGGTTCACGGACACCGGCGAGAGTGATTTCACCGAGTCCGGGGATGACCCGACCCGGGAGCGCTCGACGGTCGTCGGCACTGAAACCGGCCTAGACGAGAACGTGGCCGGGGCACTGAGCTATCTGCTCGGGCCCCTGACCGGGATCCTGTTTTACGTCTTGGAAGACGAGAACCCGTTCGTACGGTTTCACGCCGCCCAGAGCACGATCCTGTTCGGCGGCCTATTTGTGGTCGGGATCGTCCTCTCGATGACGACCGCGGTGTTCGCGATCATTCCGGTGCTCGGGTGGCTGATCTCGGCGGTCCTCGGGCTCGCCCTGCTCTTGATTACGCCCCTTGGATTCGTCGTGTGGCTGTTCCTGATGTACAATGCCTACACCGGAAACGAGTACGAAGTGCCATACGTGGGGCCGTACGCCCGGCGATACGCCCCCAGCGAAGCGGATCCCCTCGAGTCGGAGTTCTAGGGAAAGGGCTTGGCGGCCCCGAGACGGGGCCGAAAGGCGCTCGGTTTGAGCAGCCGATCGATTCTCCGGACCGGACGAGAGCGGATCGTCGGTCCGGAACTTACTCGAGGGCGTCCAGCAGGGGTCCCGGACCGTAGCGGATGACGTCGGTCGCCGGTGCGCCGATCTGGTTTTCGTACGCCTCGACGGCGGCTCGGGCGGCAGCCTCCTCGTCGATGTCAGAGGTGTCGAGGGCGCCCCCGAGGAGCTCGGTCGGGCTAATGGGGTCGGCGATCGAGGTGTACCATTCGACGTACCGATCGGCCGCGGGTAGTGGAACGGGCTCGAAGTTGTGATAACTCTCTCTGGTCGCGTCGTGGCAGAGCACGAGGTAGTCGGGTCGCGCGCCGTGGAGCAGGGCGATCGAGTCCGCGGCAAAGGCCGGGTGGACGATCGATGCCTGGCCCTCGACGACGAGAAGGTCGTGGTTCGCCCCGATCTCGACGACCAGTTGTTCGGCCGCGCCGGCGGCGAAATCGGCCTGGACGCGGTCGATGGCGATCCCGCGGCCGGTGATCGCGATCCCGGTCTGGCCGGTCGCGACGACGCCGGTCGAGATCCCCCGTTCGCGGGCGGCGGCGGCGAGTTCCATCGTCGTCGTCATCTTGCCGACCGCACAGTCGGTGCCGACGGTGAGGACGACCGTCGCGTCGACCTCCTCGGCGATCCCGCTCGCGACCGGGAGCTCCGAGGGAGGTTCTCTGAGTTCGTGGATCGTCGCGTCGTACTCGGCCGCGAGGGCCGCGAACTCCGGGTCCTCGCTCAACTGGTCGTGGAGCCCAGAGACGACGTCACAGCCGCGCTCGAGCGCCCGCACGATGTCGGCGCGCCACCGGTCGTCGATCCCGCCGCCGACCGGCGCGACGCCGATCAACAGCGCGTCGACGGGCTCGGTGACGTCGTCCATCGTCGCCCAAATCGGGGCGTCGGGGAGGTCGGGAAACGACTCGCGGGTCCGGGAGCCGGCGTGGTCGTGGGCGAGGACGGCCGCGATCTCGTAGTCGCCGTAGCGCATCACCCCCTCCATCGTCTTTCCGTTGTCGGGGTAGCCGCCGTGTGCGAGGATCGCTATCCGGTCGCCGAATCGCGAGGCTGGGGCCATATCGAACACTCGCCGTACCCGCACGTCAGTGTTGCCCGGCGTCGGCCGGTCGGAGGGCGCGAGCGTCCGTCGGTGCGTCCCCGCGGCGTCGGCGGGGGCTTGCCTGCGAAGCGCGAACGCTATTGTTCACGGACGTCCATTGACGAGGTCATGGACGAGTTCTTGGGAGAGTGCCCACCGGTGGTCGCCATCGGTCGTCAGCCCACGGAGCGACCCCGATGACGGACTCAGACCCGCTCGCCGAGGGCGACCTCACGACGGCCGAGAGCGTCGGCTCCGCCGACCGGGCCGGGGACGACCAGTGGCCGCCGTTTGCCATCACGGATTCCGTCCTCCGCCAGGTCGGCGGGACGCCGCTTGTGGCCCATCCGGCCGACGACGTGCTCTGTAAGATGGAGCGCCAGTCGCCGACGCTCTCGCACAAGGACCGACTCGCCGTGGGGATGCTCCTCGCCCTGAAGGATCGCGGCGAGTTGGCCGACGGGCAGCGGGTCGTGGAAGCCTCCTCGGGAAACATGGCCGGCGGCGTCGCACTGGCCTGTAACCGCCTCGGCCACCCCTGTACCATCGTCAGCCCCGAGACGGCCAGCCCGATCAAGATGGGGTTCGTCAAGGCCCTCGGCGCGGAGTTGATCCAGGTTCCCGCCGTCTCCCACGACGACGAGGACTACTACCAGAAACAGGCCGCCAGACGCGCCAACGAAAGCGACGCCCTCTATCTGAACCAGTACGAGCGGGCGTTGAACCGCGAGGTCCACGCCGCCTGGACCGGGCCCGAACTGTGGGCCCAGATAGAGGATCGCCCGGTGACCCACGTCGTCGCGGCGACGGGCTCGGGAGGAACGATCTCGGGGATCGGCGCGTACGTGGGCGCCCAGGACGACTCGATCCGGATCGTCGCCGTCGATGCCGAGCACTCGAACGTCAGCCGGGATTTCTACGGCCAGGAGCGAGAGGAGTACGAGACCGAGATCGAGGGGTTGGGCCAGTACCGGACGACCGAGGCGATCGAGTTCGACGCCATCGACGAGATGGTGTCGGTCGCCGACGACGACGCCGTCGCCCGTGCGAAGTCGGAGGCCGCCGACCACGGCCTGTTGCTCGGCCTCTCGAGCGGGGCGGTAATGGAGGTCGCCCGCTCGATCACGGCCGAGGACGACGATGCCTGCGTCGTCGCTGTCGTCCACGACGGCGCCGAACAGTACTTCCACCAGGTCGAGGGCTGGTGATGCTCGGAGTCCTGGGCGGGGTCGGCCCCGCCGCGACGGTGAACTTCCTCGAGACCCTGCTCGCGGTCACCCCTGCCGAACGCGACCAGGATCACGTCGAGTCGATCGTCTACAACGACCCGACGATTCCCGACCGGACCGAGGCGATCCGGGGGACCGACGACGTCGGCGACCAGTTGGTCGAAAACGCGAGGGCCCTCGATTCGATGGGCGTCGATTCGATCGTGATCGCGAGCAACCTCACCCACTACTGGTACGACGACGTCGCCGAAGCAGTGGACGCGGAGGTCCGCCACATGATCCGGACGACATGTGAGACCATCGGCGACCGCGAGTACGACCGCGTCGGGATACTCTCGACGACGACCGCCCGCGACGTCGGCCTCTACGAGGAGTTCCTGGACGGGGTCGAGGTGGCCTATCCCGAGCCGATGGAGCCGCTGATGGACGCGATCTATCGGTACAAAGCCGGCGAGAAACGGGCGGCCCAGTCGTCGATCGCAGGGCTCGTCGAGGCGTTGGCGTCGGAGGTGGATGCCGTCGTCCTGGGCTGTACGGAGTTCTCGGCCATGGAGTGGTCCCTGCCGGTGGCGACGATCGATCCCGTGGAAGTCGTCGCACAGGACGTGGTTCACGAGTTCGCTTCCGAACCGGTCGAATGAATTCATGGGTTCACCCAGTGTGCAGCCTCCCAGTCAGCTGCTTTCTTCGTGAGAACCTCCTATTGCAGCTGCTGATTCCATCCCTTGAGCAAGCTTGCAACACATACTTTACCTGATACTAAGAGAGAATACCAGTAATACTTAATTTGATTTGCTATTGGGCTGAAGTATAAATATTGTTAATATAATAAATAATATATAACCTTATTAGGAGGTCCTATGAGATCAGGATTTTACACCCGTGTTATCTTACGATACAGCCTATCTCTGGCTTCGCCCCATATAATTTATTTAGTATTTGGTATTTTCGCCCATGTTAATTCATTTGGATTTGACTTTGCGATTTATGATTGGTGATATAGTATTTGTTTTCAATATATGAGAGATATCGAATATGAACGATTATCCGCGCTATGTAGGTATCGTTTTTCATTCACCGGAGGTTACAGGCCCCATGGTCCATCCCGTATTATTATGTCATACTATCGACGTTGCCTTTTTATCACCTTCAGACCACTCTCTAGCAGGATGAATCGGGAAATCGCTCCAGGTATTCACTGGATTTACGAGGCGGGGTCGGATCGGACAGAGCAGTTCGAGTTGGCTGAGCGGAAACCGGATTGGTACGAGTCGGGGCGAGAAGCGTACGTTCCACAATGCGCTTACCTCATCGAAGGCGATAACGAGACGCTCCTATTCGACACGCTATCCCCTGCCAGTACTGACCAAATCCTCGATGCGATCGACGAACTCGTCGGAACTCGTGGCTTAGACTACCTTGTAGTCTCCCATCCAGACGTTCCCCACGCAGGAAACACGTATGCGATCCTTGAGGAACATCCCGAGACCACGTTAGTTGCACCGGCGTACGGCAATGATCACGAACTCTACAAACTCGACGAAAGTCTTCAGGTAGCGGAGGGTGATTCGATCGACCTCGGTAATCGTGTAGCGGAATTTCACGAGGCGACGTTCCTCGATGCACCAGTATCAATCTGGATGACCGAACAAAAGACCGGGACGCTCTTTCCCGTTGATTGGATGGGATTTCCCCACCTGGACGAGGAGGCCTTGCTTTTCGTTGACGAACTCGACGGAACGTTCGATGCGAGCCGCCTCGTCGAATTCCACGGACGCGTCTTGTTCTGGTACCAGTACGTAGATGTGGAAAAAACGAACGCCGAGATCGACAATCTCATCGAGAAATTCGATCCGGAAATCATTGCTCCTGCACACGGTCTGGTTATTCGTGAAAACGCATCGGAGTACATGGAATTGATGAAAGACGTGACCCGGACCATCGACAACCAGGGTCGGATTGGAACGTTGGGATAAGATCATGACCGTGTCAGTAACACCGACCGTCAAATGGGTCGCCCAGTGTTACGATCATAACGAGAAACACGAGCACGTCTCACTGTATCTCCTCGAGGAAGGAGACGACGTTGTTCTCGTCGATTCTGGTTCGTTTTACCATCGCGAGAAGATCACGAGTGAAATTGAAGCTGCAACCGATGGGAGTGGCCCCGACGCGATTATTCTGTCGCACTCCGATTATCCGCATGCCGGAAACGTTCGCTCGCTCGGTGGAGACACTAACGGAATCGAACTCGTTGCTTCTTCAGGTTCGCCGGAACAACAAGGTCTGCCGGATGCGAGAAAATGCAATATTGGCGACCGACTGAACGTGAAAGGACGAACCCTCAGCTTCATTGACCCACCGTTGGCCGACCGCTCGCATACGACTTGGATCTATGACCATAGCGACGGTGTCCTCTTTACCGCGGACGGCTTCGGAAACTACCACGAGCCGAATCAATGCGGTTTTATTTCTAGTGATTTCGATGGAATGATTCCGGCGGAAGAGATCTATGAATACCATCGTGACAATCTCGTGTGGCTCCGCTATGTCGACCCAGAGAAAATCGAGAAGGCTCTCGACAGTATCTTTACGGAATTTACTATAAACGCAGTTGCTCCGGTCCACGGCAACCCGATCATAGGCAAGGACGTGGACGTTTATCTGAGTCGTCTATATGATACGTTGTCTCGGATAGCGGCCGAGTACGATGTCGGTTGAGATTCAAGCCCCGTGTCGATCAGAATTGAGTGGAATCAGCCATCTCAATGAGTACGTGCTTACAGGTAGAATAGGGGTGATGTCATGGATATCCTCGACTGACATGGCCTCTGCAGCCAGCAGGCGGACGGTCTCTGGGCGTTGATCGGCCGTCCGGGGCACCGTAATCTTTTATTCCCAGCTTGTGGTATTCAATGGCATGCCGACGCAGACTGCGGTCCGGTCAGTCGAGGATCTGAACACGACAGTAGTGGACGCAGATTTCCATCTAACCGAAGGGATCGAAGAGATCCGGCCGTACGTAGACGGGCCGATGGAGAAGATGCTGGTCGGGAGCAGCAGTTACAGCGGCGGCGTCGACCCGTATCCGTCGTCGGGGGACCTGCATCCGTCGGTCGTTACTGGCCGGACGCGGGTGTTCAACGAGGAGAAGCTCGCGACGCCGGCGGATGTACGCGAGGGTATGGACCTTCTGGGGATCGATCGGGTTTCGCTAGATCCCGGAATCCAGCTTGCGCTCGGAATGGTCCACCACGACCAGGTGGCGGCCGCGCTCGCGACCGCCTACAACGAGTACCTGCTCGATACGTTTCTCAATGAGGACGATGCCCTCTACGGATCGGCCGTCGTTGCTCCACAGCGCCCCGACCTCGCCGCCGAGGAGATCGATGACCGCGCAGACGAATCGAGCGTGGCCGCGGTGTTTCTGCCCAGCGGCGGTGTGAACCCACCACTGGGGGACCGGCGGTACGACCCGATATATGACGCGTGTGAGCGCGCGGACCTTCCGCTATTGTTGCACAACGTCTCGGGCGGAGCGATAACCAGTTTTCCGATCCAACACCAAGCGTTCGGCCGTCACATGCCAACTCACGTGGTGTCACACCCGATGCAACACATGGTCAATCTCACCCACATGCTCACGACTGGCGTCCCGGAACGGTTTCCTGACCTCCGGATCGTCTTTCAGGAGGCGGGACTCGGCTGGGTACCCTACCTCGTGAACCGACTGGATTACGAGTACTACGGCCAGCGTCAGGACGCTCCAGTCCTGAAACGTCCGCCCAGCGAGTACGTCGACGAGCAATGTTACTTCACGAGCCAGCCGGTTGAGGGCATGGACAAACCGGGCTACGTGGCGCAGGTGATCCGTCTCATGGGCGGCGAACACAACCTCATGTTCGCTTCGGACTATCCCCACCACGACTTCGATCACGCCGACGACCTCCTCAGGCAGTTGACCGGCGAGTTCGACCGCAAGGCCATCGAGGCGATATTCGGGGGGACGGCCACGGAGGTGTACCGGTTCCGATGACCACCGACGAGACCGAACGCGGGCCGACCCGCCACTACGTCGTCGACGAAACGGATCTCGATGACGGGGACCGCATGCTCGTCGAGATAGAAGGCCGAGAGATCGGGGTGTTCAAGGTCGACGGCGACCTGTACGCGCTCGCCAACCACTGTGTCCACATGGGTGGTCCCGTCTGCGAGGGCCGGCTCATGGGCTATTTCACGGCTGATGATGACGGCGACCTTCGCTACGAACGCGATGGGGAAATCCTCGCCTGCCCTTGGCATGGGTGGGAGTTCGACGTCGAGACGGGAGAGCATATCGCGGGGTCAAAATACCGGCTCCCGACATACGATGTCATCGTCGAGGACGGCGAAGTCTACGTCCTTGCCTGACAGACTCGTCTCCCGAACTCTCGCTCGAACGGGTCCGCAGAGTTTCGCGAGACTGTGCAAGCCGGACCAGGGCGCGTGGGTTTGGAGCGTCACTCACCCTCTTCGAGCCAGTTTCGGATGGTTGACTCGAACGTCTCCGCGGTGGTCTCGAAGATCGAGTATCCCGCCCGGTGACGGCGGTGTCCGACCTCAAATACCGGCGTCCCGTCGGCTCGAACCTCCCAGCTATCGGCCGGTTCGGGGTCGAAACAGACGAACGTGATGTCGATGCCGTACTCGTCTTCGAGGCGGTCGACCACTTCGTGTTTCAGCGACCCGTCACTGAACCGCGGCGGCCGGTAGGGGCGGAGATCGTGTCGCTCGAACTCGGCGGCCGCGCGTCGCCACCAGCGCGGTCGCTCATCCTCGTCGTCGAACGCCTGTCGGTTCTTGGGGTCAACTATCGTCGATCACCTGCGCTGAGTTCGGTCGGTCCTGGCATAATTTTTGGGTCGCGTCGCAGCTCTCCAGAGTACGATGGAACTGACTCCGTGAGGACGGAGTCTCCGTTATCGATATCCGCCCGCGCCTGGAGGCGCCGGGGGATGTCAAGGAGATACCGAGCTTGGATTCTCCCGGAGCTTCTTGATGAACGAGTCCTCGAGCTCGACGTCATCGTAGGTCAGAACGTCATCCTGATCAATACTGGAGGTTACAGTCGCGCCGTCAAGCAGTTCGAACGGGACGTACCCGCACTCGCGGGCTCGTTCCGCCGCTTCCAGCGTCCCATAAGTGGTGTATCCCCCGCCCCCGTCGAGTTCTGTCCCGGGCTCGAGCGTTCGCTTAGCTGCACCCACGACCTCCGCGTAGCGCCCGCGGGGGGCGCCAGTCGGCTCGTTTCTCAGCATCGCGTTCGCGACGCTCACCGGTGTCTCGATTCCAGGCAGATGGTGGGGACGGTAGAAGAACACGTACTCGCCGTCGCTCGCGACGTAGAACCCGTGGCCACGGTTCTGGGAGAAATATTCCTGTACGGCCTGATTGGGCGTCCTCGCGACGACGAACATGCTCCAACTCAAATCGAGTTCCGTCGTCGAGCCGTCGGAGTAAAGCGAACTGATCGCCTCAACGGTGTTCGTTTGGCCGAGGACCCCACCGTCCTCTTTCAGACGAAGCGTTGTGGGCACTTCGTGGGCCTCGAGGGTTCGAAGGTGCATTCCCGGGACATCGGGTTCGAGACCGACCGCGTTCGCGAGCGCACAGCTTTCGACGGCGATCTTCGTCCCGTCCAGAAAGGAATTGTACATCCGCGGATTGAGGTCGTGTTCGTCGATAAACTCGTCATCGTACCCCCATCGCTCGAACACGTCGTCGGGGGTCCCGAAGCGATACTCGTCGACGTACATCGACCCGCGTCCGGCGGCCACGATATCCATTCCGATTGTGCGTGCCCAATCGCATAGTTCGACCATCAGGGCCGGCTGGTCGCCGTAGGCCAGCGAATACGTCACATCCTGCTCATCCGCGAGGGTAGCAAGCGCCGGGCCCACGACGGTGTCAGCCTCAACGGTGGCGTTTATGACGTGTTTCCCCTCGGCGAGCGCCGCGTACGCGTGTCGTGCGCCGACGTCGGGAACACCTGTTGCCTCGACGACGACGTTGACGTCGGTCTCGGCGAGCAGACGCCCATCAGAGAGGATCACACGCTCTCCCCGTTTGATGACGCGGTCGGCCTCGTCAACCGTTTCGGCCTCGATAACGGTCTCTTCGACGCCTGCTTCGGTGAATGTATCCGACGCTTTCTTCGGTTCGATATCGGCGATCGCAGCGACGGTCATGCCGGGGGCGCACTCGATCTGATCAGCCAGTTTCGTTCCGAACAGTCCGGCCCCAACGATGCCGACGCGGATGGGATCGTCGAGGGCCTTCAGTTTCGTGGGTAGGTTCAACATGAGTATGGGGTGAAGCAGCCTTCGTGGTCGTTGTGCTACGTGGCCGGTTTCGGGAGACGGGCGAGTTCGGAGGGACGTGATCGGTTCTACGCGGGAAGGGTGAACTCCTTTGCCGTAGTCAGCCGATCGACCTGCTCGTCCGACAACACCACCTCGCTCGCGTCGAGGTTCTCCTCGAGCTGTTCGACCGTCCGGGCGCCGACAATCGGCGCCGTGATGTCGGCATGGTGGGTCTGCCAGGCTAGCGCGACCTGTGCGGGCGACGCCTCGACCTCGTCGGCGACATCCAGCAGGACGTCGAGCGCATCGAAGTTCTCCTCGGTCAGGTAATTCTCCTCGAAGCGGGCGTCGACGGATGCAGTCGAGCTCTCCGCCGTGGACTCGCGAGTGTATTTCCCCGTCAGGAACCCCCACGCGAGCGGGCTCCACGGCACGACTCCAAGGCCGTATTCGCGACACATCGGCAGATAGTTCGGCTCGATTTCCCGATCAACGAGGTTGTATCGAGGTTGTGTGACGGTAAACGGTTCGAATCCCTCACGGCGAGCGATCTCGTTGGCCCGGACGATCTTCCACGCGTCGGGTTTTCCCGAGGAGAGCCCGAGGTAGTTCACTTTCCCGGACTCGACTAGCCCGTCCAGCGTGCGCATGACTTCGATCGCGGGCGTCCGGTCGTCCCAGCGGTGACAGTAGAGGAGGTCGATGTAGTCCGTGCCGAGCCGATCAAGACAGACGTCGATCTGGTTGCGCACGTGTTTCCGGTTCAACCCGCGACCATTGGGGTCGTCTCCTCGGCGGGGGCGGTGGATCTTGGTCGCGATCACGAACTCCTCGCGGTCGCGTTCCTCGAGCCAGTTGCCGATCCACTCCTCGGCACGCCCGTCGCCGTATTTGTCGGCCGTATCGATGAAGTTCCCGCCGTAGTCGGCATACGTATCGAGGAGCTCGTACGCACGTTCCTCGTCGACTTCGATGATTCCCTCGTCGGAGTCGTACCGTTCTTCGCCGTCGATCAATCGGCGTCCGAACCGCCACGTTCCGAACGACAGTTCGCTGACTTCGATGCCGGTCCGTCCGAGCGAGACGGTATCTAACGCCATACGTGTGGCATCAAACGGCAGAGTATTAAAACTACGTAGCGCGGCAATCACCACGATTGAAGGTTCTGTTTCGTTCACGCTCGTTCGACCGGGAGTAGCGTTATATGGGTGGTCCAAGAGATAACGGATGACATGCACTCACGAAGTTTGGTTATGGACGAACCAGGGACGCTCTCGGTTCGCGAGTTCGACGTCCCCGAAGTGGGCCCGAACGAGGTTCTCATCGAGGTAGAGCTGTGTGGCGTCTGTGGGACTGACGTCCATATGAACGAGGGTGGAATGCCTCTAGATTTTCCCGTCATTCCTGGCCACGAGTTCGCCGGGCGAATCGTCGAGACGGGAGAGGCCGTCGCCACTGATTTCGCCGGTGTCGCCGTCGAGGTAGGTGACGCGGTGACAGTCTGTCCGGGACGGGCCTGCGGAGAGTGTTGGTACTGCAACAACGTTCCCGCTCGTCCAACCGCCTGCCTCGATCGCACCGTCTACGGGTTCACCGGTACCGACCGTGAACCCACTCTCCGTGGCGGCATGAGCGAGTATGTTCTCATCGAGGGTAACGCCGACTTCTTCCGACTTCCGGACGATCTGGACATCGATTACGGCGCGCTCGTCGAACCCCTCGCAGTGGCGTCCTACGCTCTCGAGCAGAGTTTCCAGTCCGGCCTCCCGTTTGCCCGCGAGGGCTACGGCCCCGGACAGAGCGTGGCCGTCCAAGGCTCCGGTCCGATCGGCCTACTGACGGTCGCTACGGCACACGCCACCGGCGCCAGCGAGATCATCGCCATCGACATGGTAGAGGAGCGCCTCGAACTGGCTCGGAAGTTCGGCGCCACACGGACCGTCAACATCAGGGATTACGACGACGACGAGGCTCTGATCGAGGCAGTACGATCGAAAGGAAACGACGGGATCGGTCCGGACGTCGTCGTCGAGGCCGTGGGCCACCCGAGTGCGTTCGAACAGGGACTCAGGATGCCCCGCAACGGTGGCACACTCGTAGAGGTAGGTCACTTCGCGGATGCGGGAACCGCCGAGATCAACCCCACGTGGATCGTACAGAACGACATCTCGGTCGAGAGCAGCTACGTATACCCACCTGCGCAGTTCCGGACCAGCCTCTCGTTGCTCCAGGGTTACCGTGACGACCTGCCGTTTCTCGAGTTGTTCGACTATCGTGTGGATCTCTCGGAAGCCGAGAGCGCCTTCGAGGCACAAGCGACCGGCGACTCCTACCGCGCTACCGTTCACCCCTGAAGTCACGACGACCCAAACGAATATAACGGTGCGTGCATATTCGGGTGACTGATGCGCTCATTCGAAGGCAATGACGGACACGTCATCCTCCAGCTGCAACCGGGCGATAAAGCCCTCGAGTCGATCACGGAGACGATCGATGACCACGGAATCGATACGGGAGTCGTCGTTTCGGGAATCGGATCGTTGAACAAGCTCCACGTCCACTACGTCGTTCCCTACGAGGAGTTCCCGGAGTTCGCCGAGGACAACGACGACGTCGATGAGTACCTCCACGAAGAAGGGGCCTGGGAGGTCGGATCGCTGCAAGGTGCGATCGCCGACGGTGAACCACATCTCCACATTACGGCGTTCGAGGCCGAGAGCGGCCGGATGATCGCGGGTCACCTCGAACCGGATTCGGTGGTCCACGCGCTCATGGAGATCGTGATTCGTCCAATCGAGGGCCCCGAGTTAGCGCGCCGACCCGAAGAGATGGGAATCCCGATGCTCCAGTCGCGGTAGGTCACGATCGGTCGAGTTGAGTGAATCATCCATCGATTTCACCGGCAACGACCGCTCAGCGGTCCTCCTCCAGCGCCCGTGTGACTTCGATGAGGCGGTCGTCTCGCTGCCGCTTGACGTCCTCGGGAGACTCGTTGTAACTGAAAAATCCCGCTCCCTCCTCGACGCCGCCGCGGCCCTCCGCAAGGTAGTCGTCGAAAAGGTCCGAGACCGTCTCGGCGTTCGAGAGTTCGGGAATGAGGTCGTCACCGACCGTTTTGAAGAGTTCCAAGCCAGCGATGTCGACCGTCTCGAAGGGGCCGATGACGGCCGTTCTGCGGGCGTACCCGTCTCGGATGGCCGTATTGACGTCCTCGACCGACGCAACACCCTCTTCGACGATGTGTGCACATTCCCTGAGGACGGCAAACTGGACACGGTTCCAAACGAACCCGGGGACGTCACGGTGGACGATGATCGGCTTGCGCCCGACGGCCTCGACGAACGCGGCGAGCCGATCGACGGTTTCTTCCGACGTTGATTCGCCCTGAATGACCTCGACTGTCGGTAACAGATACGGTGGAAAGAGCCAGTGACAACCGACGACTCGATCGGCGAAAGGGAAGCCGGCCGCGATCTCCGTGATCGGGATCCCGGACGTGTTGGTCGCGAGGATCGAATTCGACGGAGCAGCGGCGGCAACTGTCTCGAACACCTCCCGTTTCATCTCGAGGTCTTCGGCGATCGTCTCGAGGACGATCTCGGACTCGGCGACCCCCTCCCGAGCGTCGAGGGTGAACGTAACGCCGTCGAGAACGGCCTCGGGGGACACCTCCATCATACCACGTTCGTTCAGGAAACGGACCGTCTCCCGGATTCGACTACGAGCATCGTCGAGATTCGACTGGCGGTGGTCGATGAGTGTGACGGGAAGGTCAGCCGAGCGGAAATGGACGACGAAACCGGCGCCCATCTGACCCGCACCGATCACACTGAGTTGTAAGTCTTGCATCCAGTGTCCGAACTCGGAGCTAGCGAACTTATAATGTGATGATGCTCCACCTCGATACGGAACCCCAGGCCGACCCTCTCTTGGGTACCTGAGGAGAGACGGGGTTGCCGACGGCGGGCATCACGGCGTGTCAGTCTCAGCGAGTTCGACGAGTTCGATCGGGAGACCAGGGGTGGAATCCGGCTCGACGAACGCTCGAACGTATGGCCCGAGCCCCTCGACCGGTTGGTCGTCGAACATCGGATAACCGGCGTTCGCAAGCGACGCTATTGCCTCCTCGATATCGGGGACGATGACGGCGAGATGATACGGCGATACATCAAGTAACTCGTCGAGCAACCCGTCGAGGTACGTTCCGCGCTCATCGCGGGCGACTACCTCGACCCGAAACGACGACCACTCGACGAACGCGACGTTAACCGCGCCGCCCACAGTCGTCGTCTCGCCAACAGTCCCGTCGAGGGCATCCCGGTAGAACCGGATCGTCCGATCGTACTCGGTGGTGACGTGACCGACGTGGTGTAACCCAGAAAGCATGCCGGGCTAACACAGTACCCCCACCACCAAGTGTTTTCCCTCGAATTCCGAGCTTCGGACGTGGACCGGAACTGGCGTATCGCGGTGGTGTAGGGTGTCTCGTCACTGTTCCCCTGAACCGGGAGGGTACAGCCCTCGACTCCGGCGTTCGGACGTTTCGGTCCCAATCACTGAGCCGGGTCGAACAGCGTCTCGCCCTCGACCATACGATCCTCGACGACGTCGAGGTCGAGGTCAACACCGAGCCCGGCCTCGTCGGGCACGGCTATGCAGCCGTCTTCGATGATCGAGTCCGAGCCCGCGAGTAAATCAGCCCACCAGTCTACGTCTCGAGCGTGATACTCCATGGCGAGGAAATTTGAGGCAGCGGCGGCGACGTGGGCCGACGCCATCGTCCCGATCGGCGAGGAGACGTTGTGTAGTGCCAGCGGGACGTAATATGCCTTGGCCAGATCGGCCATCTTCTTCGTCTCGAGCATCCCACCGGTCTTGGGAACGTCGGGGTGGAGTATATCGAGTCCCTGGTTTTCGATCAGCCGGCGGGCACCCTCGACGCGATAAACGTTCTCACCGGCAGCGATCGTCGTATCGGTGCTGTGCGTAACCTGAATCTGGACGTCGTGGTTCTCGGGGGGGACGGTGTCCTCGAGCCACCACACTGGATACGGCTCGATCGCCTTGGCCAGCCGTCGTATACTGTCGCCCGTCCAACTCCAGTGACAGTCGAAGGCGACGTCGGCGCGGTCGCCGACGCGTTCCGTTACGGCTTCGACGATATCCGTTCGATACTCGATTGCACGCGCGTTCAGATGCTTGTTTCGTTGGTCGAGCTCGTAGCGGTCAGTTGCATCCAGATCGAACTTCAGGGCGTCGAAGCCGTCTTCAACGACGTCTTCAGCAGCATCGGCATACGATTCTGGAGAGTAAGGATCGTAGTCGTCCGTGACGTTTGTCCGGCGGAGGTGCTCGCCAGCGTGACTATCACAGTAGACACGAACCTCGTCGCGGTGTTTCCCCCCCAAGAGCTGGTAGGCTGGCACGTCGAGTATCTTCCCCGCGAGATCGTGGAGCGCGATATCGATCCCCGATATCGCCGTCACTGCGATACCGTTCATTGCGCCGTAGTGGGCGAGTTGATCGAACAGTTCGGTACAGCGCGCGTCGATGTCGGTCGGATTCTTCCCGATGACGACGTCCTTGGCGTATTCGATGTAGGCGTCGGCCTTCGGCCCGAGCACTGCTTCTCCGGTTCCGGTTATGCCTGCGTCCGAGTACACTCTCACGAGCGTCCATTCGAAGTTCCCGGCGACTTTGGTCGTCTGTATATCCGTAATCTCTATGTCACGCTGATCGCTAATGCGCACCATGGGTGAATCACCCAGGGCGATCTAATAAAACTACCGTACGGTGTAGTTCCTGTACAATTCCTCTATAGTCTCGACATCGGTCTCCGAAAACGAGTCACGACTAT
Organism: Saliphagus sp. LR7; assembly: GCF_003344565.1. NCBI lineage: Archaea > Methanobacteriati > Methanobacteriota > Halobacteria > Halobacteriales > Natrialbaceae > Saliphagus > Saliphagus sp. LR7. The sequence goes on from NZ_QPND01000005.1 coordinate 89,703, forward strand.
CCGTCAGCGTCTATTTGCTGACTACGGGGAGCCAAGACCACGATCTGTTGTATTAACATCGTTCACCCAACACTATCCTTCACTGGAACCCGTGCTATTTACTATCTAGCAGTCGTAGCCCCGCTAGATACTCACCATGGAACTAGAGTATCCGACGCCAGCACAGGGACCACGAGTACTGATCTCACCGTCCCGAATGGTCGTCGGACGTGGCGCAGTAGAACAGGTCGGTGATTATACGACTCTGTACGGCGATACGGCGCTCGTCGTCGCTACTCGGGAAATTTACGATATCCACGGGGAGACAGTCATAGCCGAACTCGAAGCGAACGGTATCGAAGTAGTGCCGTTTGTCGACGTTCGTTCGGATCCCACTGTGGCGAACGTCGAAGATGCCTACAGCCGCTGGGAGACAGAAGGTTGTGAAGTAATCGTCACACTCGGTGGTGGCTCCTCGATTGACGTGGGTAAGGCCGTCGGCGTGTTGGCGGCGAACGAGGGGAGTATACGCTCGTTCGCTGTAGATGAGGCGGGCTATGGAGGAGTTCCGAACCCGACACCACCACTAATCGCAGTCAATACGACAGCGGGCACGGGTAGCGAGGCGACGCAAACGATCGTCTTGACCGATACCGAAACCACGACGAAATTCATTATCGTCTCAGAACATGTAGTCCCCGAGGTGGCCATTGAGGATCCAGTTCTCACCCTTTCGCTCCCCAAGAGCCATACAGCTTTTACTGGGATCGATGCCTTGACTCACGCCATCGAGGCGTTCGTTTCGGTGAAGACCTACAGCGTTCCGGACGACTACGCGCGCGCCGCGATCCGCCGAATCGCTCGGTCGTTCCCCACCGCGTGGGCGAACGGGGACGATATCGATGCACGCACGGACATGATGATCGGCCAGTTACAGGCTGGGCAGGCGTTCACGAATGCGTCCGTAGCCTTGGTCCACGGCATGGCACGCCCTCTCGGCGCACAGCTTCATATCCCTCATGGTCTCGCAAACGCGCTACTTTTGCCCTACGTCATGAAATTCTCTGCGATAGGGGCGCCCGAGAAGTACGCTGAAATCGCACGCATCTTCAACGTCGCAGATGAAGCAGACGCTGATCGCAAGGCTGCACTGGAGGCAGCAGATGCGGTCCGCGAACTGTGTACGGATGTCGGATTAGCGACGTACCTCGACGACTTCGGCGAGGTACCCGGCCGCGAGGAGTTCCTCGATGTGATCCCGGAAATGGCCCAAGATGCGATCGATTCCGGATCACCGGCGAACAATCCACGCAAGCCAACGAAGTCAGAGATCGAGTCACTGTTCGCCGAGGTGTATGATGACGCACTGGCGCCCGACAGTCCGCGTCGTTGCTGAGCGAACTGAGGGAATATCCGCCACCTCACGAACCGAAATTATAGGCTAGCTTCTGTTCGATAAGGTGCTGTCTTACGGGTTATATATCCCGCCAGGAGTGAACGGGCTCCCAGCCGAGCAGTTCGGTCGCCTTCTCGGTCGTGACGAGGCTCTCGTGGCCCGAAAACGGGCGCCGTATCTCCGCTCCGGGGTGGAACTCCTCGATCAGCTCCTCGGTCGGAACGTTCGTGCTCGTATCGGCGGCGGACGCCCAGAACGTTTCGTGGCCTTCGAACTCTGCTTCCACGGTTCGTACGGCGAGCCGGGCTGCATCGTCCACGTGGATGTAGGCAAAGAGGTCGTCACTCGGGCCGTCGGGATTCCACCCTTCCCGAAGGGCAGGGAGGGAGCGATCCGTTTCCGCGTACCGGTCTCGCAGCGAATCCGTCGCGCCCACGTAGGGGAAACGGACCGTTGCGATCGTCTCCGGCTCGCCCGAAAGCCGACCAAAGCCGTCGGCGATTTCCTCCGTTACGCGCTTTCCGAGCGCGTAGGGATCACGTGGTGTAGTGGGGTGGGCTTCGTCTACCGGGAGGTATTCGATCTCGGGCGGGACGTCCTGGAAGTTGAAGCCGAGCGCGTTGATGCTCGAAGCTAAGCAAGCCGCCTCCAGACCGAGCGCGGAAGCGGCCTCAAGGACGTGATAGGACGTCATGGCGTTGCTCGCGAAGGTCTCGGCGCCCGGGTGGTTCAACGGCGTTCTGATCGTCCCCATGTGGATCACGGCGTCCGCATCGACGTGGGCTAGCGCCCCATAGACGTCCCCGGAATCGAGGACGTCCGTCTCGACGTACTTGTCCGCGTTCGATTCCCCCGAGGGGCGGACGTGATCAAGGTTCGCGGTCCGGTAGCCGGCGTCGTTCGCGTTCGCGATGATGCTGCTCCCGATGAGGCCGCTGCCCCCAGTGACCGCAATGGTGTCGAGTGCCATATACTCTTCCTGGGGAGAACCCTATTAAAATTCAGCGTCGCCCATGTGGGACGTTCATTCGACCGTTGTGGACTCCGGCTCTCCCGGTACACCCGCCATCGGTCCTTACCACTCGGTGACGCTCCCGTCATCGCGACGCATCACCGGCGCGTCCCAGGCGTCCTCCGTCGCCATTTCCCGGACGAAATCCTCGTCCATATCGATCCCCAGCCCTGGCTCTTCGGGGAGGTCGATGTACCCACCCTCGTCGTAGTCGAAAACGGTCATGTCCGAGAGGTAGTTCGGAGTGCCCTCTTGGTGGACGATCTGTTCCTGAATGATCGCGTTGGGTGTGCAGGCACAGAGCTGCACGCAAGCCGCGAGCGCGACCGCGCTCAAGGGGGAATGTGGGGCGACCGCTGCATCGTACGTCTCCGCCATTGTTGCGATCTTTCGGGTTTCGGTGATTCCCCCTGCGTGCGCGACGTCAGGCTGGACGACGTCGACCACACCGTCCTCCAGCAGTGATCGATATTCCCAGCGGGAGAACATCCGCTCGCCCGTGGCAATGGGAATCGTAGTGTGTTGGGCGATCTCCGGGAGGAGGTGGTTCTTCTCCGGGACGACCAGTTCCTCGTAGAACAGCGGGTCGAACTCCTCGAGTTCCGAGACGAGGCGTTTGGCCATCTGTTTCGAGGGCCGGCCGTGGAAGTCAAGCATAATGTCGACCTCGTCGCCGACAGCTGTACGGGCCGCCCCAACCATCTCCCTGACGAAATCGAGCGACACACGATTGTCGAGATGTTCCCAGTTGACCCGGGGCCCGTTCTTGATCGCGGTAAACCCGCTCTCGACGCGCTCGCGAGCGGCCTCAGCCATCTCGTCGGGAGTGCTCCCACTGAAGTGTGCGTACAGCCGGATTCGTTCGCGGGCCTTTCCGCCGAGCAGCTCGTAGACTGGCACTCCCAGAGCCTTGCCCTTGATGTCCCACAGCGCGTGATCGATGCCCGAGAGCGCGCTCATGAGGATCGGCCCTCCACGGTAGAACCCGCTACGGTACATCTTCGACCAGTGATCCTCGATCGGGAAGGGGTCCTCACCGACGATATACGTCTCCATGAGCTTCTCGACTGCGGTCGCGGCCGTCTGGGCTCGACCTTCGACTATGGGCTCCCCCCAGCCGACGACTCCGTCGCTGGTTTCGACTTTGAGGAGGAGCGATCTCGGGGGGACTTCGAACAGTTCGTAATCGGTGACACGCATATCCGATAGTCAGTACTAGCCAGCATATATAGTCACGCACATATCGATACACAATAGAATCTCTTCTACTAATGAGTGAAGTGATGCCAACGACGGGTACAGAATCAACACGGGTCCTCGTTCGCCACCCAAGCGACGCTTGAACGTCGCTATCGTTATGAACCGATCCCCTAACTCCAGCACAGCGAGGGTGATAGCGATGAGGTGGACTCGAACGAATCCTCGATAGGCAGATCGGCGTTCGCTCTGGATGTTATAGGCGACGGACGGGGTGATCGAAGCGGAGGCGTGGCGAATCGATGAGGATCCACGATCACTCGTTGTCGGCGAGTCTCCGTTCGATGTCTCGGGCAGTAGTTCCCAGGGTCATCGCGAGGTCTTGTCTCATTCTCGGCGTGGACAGGCGATCCGGCGGTCCAGCGACATAGATCGACCCGAGAACGGTATCCGAGGAACTGATGGGTGTGGCGATGGAGTGGTAGCTTCGCTGTTGTTCCCCACATTCAAAGGCGACCCCACGATCGCGAATTACCTCCAGCTGCTCAATTAGCTCGGCTCGATCAGTAATCGTATCCTCAGTCAACTGGGGGAGTTCGTTTCGGTCCAGAATTTCGCCTCTCCGCTCTTTGGATAACTGTGAAAGAATCGCTTTTCCGGCCGCACTCGCGTGCAAATGATGGGAATTGATGAACGTGATGTCGTTCTTGGACGCGTAGTTACCCCGTGTGCGAAAGAGATCGATCCCTCGGCCGTTCTCTTCGATAAACAACCCAACCACATCCCCTGTGGCCCTCGCTAACTGCTCTACGTTGGTCTGGCCGACTCGATAGAGTCTGTATTCTCTCAACGTCGCGTCGTTCAATTCTACGAATTTTGCACCAAGGTCGTACGTGCTCCCGTCTTTTTTCACATATCCGATGTCGCGAAGCGTCGCGAGATGTTTATATACTGTGCTTTTCGGCATGCCGAGATCTTGGGCGAGATCCGTGACCCCTCCCCCGTTCAACCGCACAAGTCCGTCCAGTACTTGGAAGGACGTTTGAGTCGTTTTATTTTTCTGTGGATCAATCGTTCCCATGATCTATGGTACCATTACGGTTGGAGGGGTAAAAAACTGTTCATACCCTGTGGACACCCTCCTCACGTAATTGTACCAGCACAGACACCACCAGGGCGTCCGTTCATATAGTGTGGACAGCGTGGTGATCTCACGAACCACCATGATCAATAGTCTTCTCGGATAGAACGACAAGTGGATCGTTCCACGGGTCGTTTCGATTTGAATCACAGTCATATGCTTGTAATGGTGTGGCTACAGAGTTCCGTTCAGATCGTAACTTCGGCGAGGATACGGCTTCGTTGGGAGTGTTACCGGTTGGTATGAGGAAAGAGACCCGGAATTCGCTTCATCTGGAACGGGTGGGTGATCTCCATCCACCATGTGTGAATAATAATGATATCCAGTTTCCGGATGCGACCGTTTATACACTGTGAGTGAGTACCTGCCATCCACGTATGGAAGTAACCGATTACGAACTGTTCGAGATCCCCCCGGGATTGCTCTTTCTCAAACTGACCACGAGCGATGGCGAGACTGGGTGGGGAGAACCGACGAATCTCCCGTATTCACGAACCGTAAAGGCCGCGACCACGGAGTTGATGGAGAAGTATCTCCTCGGTGAGGATCCACTCCGGATCGGGGATCACTGGCAAGCGATGTATCGCGGCGGATATCATCGAGACGGCCCCATACTGATGAGCGCCATCGCGGGCATCGAACAGGCGCTGTGGGACATCAAAGGCAACCACTACGGTGCCCCCGTGTACGAGTTCCTTGGCGGTCAGTGTCGGGATCGGGTCCGTGTCTACCAGCGTATTGGCGGGGACCGACCGGAACACATCGCGTCGGAGGCCGAACGGGCAGTCGAAGAGGGGTTCTCCGCCGTAAAGATCGACGCCACCGAGAGATTAGCCCATATTGACGCACCGGCGGTCACGGATCACGTCCGCCAGCGCGTCGAAGCCGTCCAAGAGGCGGTCGGCGACGAGGTCGGTATCTGTGTCGATTTCCGTGGCCGCGCGTCGAAGACGATGGCACGGCGACTCGTAACCCATCTCGAGCCCTACGACCTGTTGTTCGTCGAAGAACCGCTCCGTCCCGAGGACATCGCTTCGTTTCCGGATCTGGCGAGACATACGGCTACCCCGCTCGCGATCGGCGAGCGGCTGTATTCTCGGTGGGACTTCAAGCCGCTGCTCGATACGGAACTCGTCGACGTCGTCCAACCGGACATCTCCCGAGCGGGGGGAATCTCCGAGAGTATGCGGATCGCCCAGATGGCAGAGACTTCGGGCGCGGCAGTCTCTCAGATCCGCCCGCGGAGTCCGCTCGCGCTTGCGGCGACGATCCAGGTCAGTGCCAGCATCCCGAACCATCTCATCCATGATTATGGCTTCCCGGGTCAAGAAGAGGTACACGACTACTTCGACTACTCGGCGTTCTCACTGGAGGACGGCTACGTCGACATTCCCGACGGCCCGGGGTTGAACGTCGACATCGATGAGGACCGCGTCCGTGAGTTGGACGCAATTGAGGTTGATCAGCCGTACCCCCTTCGACGCCACCCCGATGGCAGCGTCGCCGAGTTCTAGTGGTATCGGTTCGCTTCAGATGGACGACCCATCGAGCGTCGGTTCCAGACGCGAAGCGGACCGGTGGGTTCGTGACTGGATCGTTCATGTCGCTACGGCTGCGAACCCGCGTATTTCGTTTCGATAACCAACAACAGCTACACAATGCCGGAACGGAGCGACGCTTACAGCGTTTCGTAGCGGTCCCAGACTTCGTAGACGGAATCGCCTGAGCGAATGTCCTCACGGACGTGCTCTTCGAGTTCCATTTCCTCTTCGCCCCGCTCGATCACGTCATCGACGATCTCTGGCGGGATGACGGCGATCGATTCGTAGTCCGCCAGAACGACGTCGCCGGGGGAGATGGTTACGCCCTCGATCTCGACCGGGACTTCCGTTTCACGGAGGCTCACTCGCCCGAACGATTCGATCGAGCTGTGTCCCTCTGACCAGACGGGAAACCCATGATCCTCGATCATCCGGGAGTCGCGGGTTGCTCCATCGATGAGGGCGCCAGCGGCGCCTCGTTCCTGGGCGATGGTGCTGAGGAGTTCTCCCCACATACCGGACTTCGTGTCGTCGGGCGCTGCTCGGATGACGAAGTCCCCCTCACTAATCTCCTCGAGGTACTGTAACCCGAGTTCATCGCGAGGATCGTCGCCACGTTTCTCTTCATAGCCGATCTCGACGTATTGAGAGGTGTAGGCCGTTCCTACCGCTGGTTCTCGACTCCAGAGGGCGCGGATGCGCTTACACGGGATGACGTTATCGTCGATCCCCATCTCGTCGGTGATATCGTTGACCATCGCGCTGTGCAGGCCCTGTAGCCGATCCCGTTGGGTCTCCGTGAGACTCGTTGTCATCATATACCGTGTAGATGACCACCCATATATTCTTTCCGTTGGCAGCGATCTGCCCGTTCGCCGACACCCAAATCGTTATATAAGACTTGATCCACTGTCGAGGATATGGGAATCGACTTTACTTCCCGCCGAGAGCGAGAACCGGGCTTACTGATCGACTACTCCGAGACGACCGGCGACCTCGATGTCGAACGCGCGCCCGGACCGCGCGATCTCGAGATCACGGACATCCAGACGACGATGGTCGATGGAAACTACGACTGGACCCTCGTCCGCATCTACACCGATGCGGGCATCGTCGGCACGGGTGAGGCGTACTGGGGATCGGGCGTTCCACCGATCATCGAGTCGGCGAAGCCGTATCTCCTCGGTGAGAATCCCTTGGATATCGATCGCCTGTATACACACCTGATCCAGCGGTTCTCTGGGGAAGGATCACTGGCAGGTTCAGTCGTCACCGCAGTCTCGGGCCTTGAAATCGCACTTCACGACTTGGCGGGCAAGGTGCTCGACGTGCCGGCCTATCAGCTGCTCGGTGGCAAGTACCGCGATCACGTCCGTGTTTACTGTGACACCCACGCGGGTTCTCACGGCGCCGAGTCAGACACGGCGGAGTACCGGGACGAACACTCGCCTGAAGCGTACGCTCAGGCCGCGAAAGGAGTCGTCGATGACGGCTTCGACGCCCTGAAGTTCGATCTCGACGTCCCAAGCGAGTACGACAAGGATCGGATGAATCGTCATCTCCGCGATCCGGAACTACGCCACAAAGTCGACATCGTCGAGGCAGCCACTGAGGCCGTCGACGATGACATCGACGTCGCCTTCGACTGTCACTGGAGCTGGACGGGCGACAGCGCGTCGCGACTGGCGGAAGCCATCGAACCCTACGACGTTTTTTGGCTCGAAGATCCCGTCCCCCCGGAAAACCACGACGTTCAACGGACCGTTACCCGGAGCACCTCGACGACAGTCGCCGCCGGCGAAAACGTGTATCGAACACATGGCTTCCGGCGGCTCATTGAAGAAGAAGCCGTCGACGTGATCCAACCCGACCTTCCCAAGATGGGTGGGATGCGCGAGACGATGAAGATCGCTAACAAGGCCGAAACCTACTACATTCCCTTCGCGCTCCACAACGTCTCCTCGCCGATCGGGACGATGGCCGGCGCGCACACTGCCTGTGCCTGTCCCAACTTCCTCGCGCTCGAGTACCACGCCCGTGCGGTCGACTGGTGGGCTGATCTCGTGAATGAACCGATCATCGAGGATGGATACATCCAGGTTCCCGAACGCCCAGGGATCGGGCTGACACTCGATCTCGATGTCGTCGAGGACCGCATGGTTGAGGGCGAGACGCTCTTCGACGAGTCGTGATGAGATCTCCGTGGGATGATACCTCGTCTGTTCGCCCGCGGAATCACACGACCGGACGACCCTAGCACCGAGGCGAACATCCCCGTCGTGGCCACGGAAGAGAAGAGGTGAAACGCAGATGTCAATTATGGGAGGTTTGAAATGTGGTGGGGTTCATGAAGAGGTATGAACGGTGATCCTGACATCGTCGTCCTTCGTGGGGAAGCCCACGGCATCCCGATCTCCGAGTATGCCGCCGCCCTGCGCGAGCGGCTTCCGGAGTACGACATCGAACATGCAAAAACACCCCAGCAAGAACGGGAGCTCGTCGTCGACGCCCCGATCATTACTGGCGGGAGCATCACCGAGGAACTCCTTGATCGGGCTGAGAAGGCCCGCCTGTACGCGGCCGGCGGTGCCGGGGTCGGGCCAGCCACAGTGAGACCGTGCATAGAACGCGGGCTTACCGTTACGAATGCGTCGATCCATGGCCCGAACATCGCCGAGTACGTGCTCGGGACAATGCTTGGATTTTCGAGGAACCTGTATGAGGGGATGCGGCGCAACCAACGCCGAGAGTGGCGTCACTTTCAGGCACGAGACTTCACGGATAGTACCGTCACGGTAGTCGGTCTTGGCGCGATTGGGACGGCGATTGTCCAGCGGCTGTCGGGCTTTGAGGTGGAGACGATCGGCGTCCGATACACGCCCGAGAAGGGCGGCCCGACCGACGAGGTGGTCGGATTCGAGACCGACGCACTCCATGAGGCACTCGCTCGGACGGACTATCTCGCGCTCGCCTGTCCACTGACCGAGACCACACGTGGGCTCATCGATGCGGAGGCGCTGTCGGTTCTGCCCCCAGACGCCGTTCTCGTCAACATCTCGAGGGGGCAACTCGTCGAGACGGACGCGCTCGTCTCGGCGATCAGACAGAACCAGCTCCGGGGCGCAGCACTGGACGTAACCGATCCGGAACCGCTCCCCGAGGATCACCCGCTGTGGAACTTCGAGAACGTACTCGTCACGCCCCACATGTCGGGGCATACACCCGACTACTGGGTGCGGTGTGCGGAGCTCCTCACGCGGAACGTCCGACGGATCGAGGAGACCGGTGAGTTCGACGACTTGGAAAACACCGTCGAACTTACTTCCGACGGCGAGGTAGTGTTCACGTAGTCGTCGCGGACTCAGTATCCGGCTCCCTCGTACTCGAGGTTCGGGTTCGGACCGTATCCGAGTTCGTCGCGTCGCTCTCGGAAGCGATCGACAGCATCGGTGTATTCCGGATCGTCGATGAAGTTTCGTGTTTCGGATGAATCGCGCTCGAGGTCCCAGAGTATCTCCGGCAGCTCCTCACCGTAGTACTGGTACTTCAGATGATCCTGCTTGATCATCAAGTTCTGCCCATCGAACTGACTGACCGTCTCGTTTTGCCAGTCATCCTCGACCCCCTCTATGAGCGGGACGAGACTACGACTATCGAGTCCATCAGGAATCGGCAGGCCGGCCAGCTCGGCGAGTGTCGCGTATAGATCACACAGATTGACGTTCTTCTCGACCCGTCCAGAATCAAAGCGCTCGGGCCATCGGATGACAAGCGGAACGCGGACGCTTGCCTCGTAGAACTTCTTTTTCTCCCATACTCCGTGTTCTCCCAGCATCTCGCCGTGATCCGAGGTATAGATGATTATCCACTCTTCGAGGTTCTCGCCAGCGGCCTCCAGAGCAGCCATGATCCGCCCGAAGTAGTCGTCCACAGTTTCGACCATCCCGTAGTAGGCCGCTGTCGCCCGGCGCAACTCTCGTTCGGACGCGTCTACTCCCGGTTCAACGGTATATTTTCGGAGGAAAGAGTGATCGGGTGGCTCCTCGAGATATGGATCAACCCGGTTGAGATAGTATTCGAACTTTTCCTGGGTTGTAAAGAACGGGAAATGGGGCTGGATGAGACTGACCTTCAGCAACAACGGCCGCTCATCGGCCCGCTGTCGGTCGTAGTACGGGCTATTGAAATACTGAGAGATGTACTGCTCCGTGCCCTCGACCGAGCGTCGGTCCTGCACCTGTACACGTGAGTCACCGACACCCGCACGCTTGACCTCCTTCGAGTAGGACCACTTCCACTCGCTGCCCGGGTCGTAGTCCTTCTCCCATCGGTCGAAGGCATCCGGGTCTTTCTTCTCGAGGTACTTGTGATGGAGCGGCCGCTTCATCGGGGTCGGTCCGAGGCGCTTGCGCCATCCTTGCATCTGATCCCAGCCTTGGTGGTGGAGTTTTCCCGCGCAGGTCGTCATATACCCGTGTTCCGCGAAGTGACGGGAGAAGGTGTAGTATTCGGGGTCAAGATCATCCCAACCGAGACAGCCACACGTCCTGGGCAGTTCCCCGGCCATCAACGATTGGCGGGCCGGGACGCACACGGGCGATGGCGTGTAAGCGTTAGTGAAGACGGTCCCTGTCTCGGCGAGTGAGTCGATCGTCGGTGTTCGGACGGTCTCGTCGCCGGCGTACCCCAGTACGTCCGGCCGGTGCTCGTCGTCCATCAGGAACAGTATATTCGGTCGGTCCGGCATAGGTACCGCATAGCGCCGTCGCTTAAAAAAACTCCGGCAGCACCAACGCGAATCCGAATCGCGTACTCTCTCCGGCCAACTACGATCTCGCTTATGATTCCGACTCTAAACCCGATCCCAAGGGTTCACTCTCTATTCAAGATGTCAATACAAACGGATTGAGGATTATCGATTGTTACGCCTGCTCAACGATTGATTGGTATCTTCCAGTAGGTGAGACTCCGAAGCAGCCACATATCCTAGAAAAGATTTATTACCTTCTACGCAATCCTTCCAGATGGACATGGTAGATAATGACAGCCGAGACCGTATCGTATCACGCCGACCCTATCTCAAGCTGGTAGGTGCTGGTCTGGCGACGGGGCTCGCCGGTTGTGTCGGAGGGGATGGTGGGAACGGCAACGGTAACGGCAACGGAAATGGCAACGGTGGGAACGGTAACGGCAACGGCAACGGAAATGGTAACGGTGGGAACGGTAACGGCAACGGCAACGGAAATGGTAACGGTGGGAACGGTAACGGCAACGGAAACGGTGGGAACGGCAACGGCGGGAACGACAGCAACGAGAGTATGGACATCGAGGGCCAGAGTTTCTCCTTCTGGAGCGTCGACTGGTCCCAGTCCGAGGCCGCCGAAACCTACGTCGACGACACAGTCGAACAGTTCGAGAGCGATTCAGGTGCTACGGTCAACATACGGAAAGCCGAGAACCCGGCTGGAAATCAACAGGTATGGGTACAATCGTTCGAGAACAACGATTACCCGCACGTCTTTGAGGCAGGCGCAAACGTTGGGACCATGATCGATATGGGCGTCGTCAAATCCGTTGACGACTACATTGACTTCTTTAGTGACGAGTTCCGTGAGCAGTTCGAACCGTGGCTAGAGCCGTCCGCGGCGCAATTCAGAGGCACTGAAATGTCTCGAACGGTGTTGCCGATGTTCGGTGATGCGCGGTCTCCGATGGTCGCACGACGGTCGGTTTTCGAAGAGACACCGGGACTGTCCCCTGACGACTTCCCGCCGGAATCGTATGACGAATACATTGAGATGGCCACCACGCTCCAAGAGGACGGCCCGGTCGACTTCGGGACCCTGATCTTTGGCGCGGGCGGAGACATCCTTGACAACATGCTTCCAGTGATGGCCTATCACGAGGGTGGACCCATCGACGGCGCGATCTACACCGAGGACTGGGAAAGCGTCAACTTCTCCAACGACGCCTGGAAGGAAGCATTTACGAAATATTGTGAGGTCTACACCGAACATGAACTCTCACCCCCCTCTACGCCGAGTGCGGAGGACGAGCAGGTAGGGGCGTTGCTGCGCGAGCAACGAATCGGAATGGCGTGGCACGAACTATTCACTTTCCCGAACATCAGAGACCAAATTCCCGACCTCATTGACGACCTGATGTACGGGACGATGTGGGGATCCGAGGAGTACCCCGAAGCTATCGCCCGGGGCAATCTTTCGGGTTTCTGTTTCACTACCCCTCCGGACGGCGAAGACGCAGAGGAATGGGAGCAAGCCCAGCGCGCCGCTGCCCAGTACCTCGAACAAACCTATGGGTCCGTCGAGTACCAAGTTCGAGCGGCCCAAGACTACGGGCGTCTCCCGCTCCGCGAGGATTCCTGGGATGAAACCGAATCCACTGCCGAAGAGAACAACAACGTCGTCATTCCGACGATGTTCGAAATGCTCTCGACGATCCGTGACACCGAATTCTTCGGGCAGAACCACCCCCGGAACACTGCCGTAGTCTATACCGACGTGCCGCCGACCCTACAGGAAGCACTCACCGGTGACGTCTCTCCAGAGGAAGCGATGGAGAACGCTCAACAGGCCGCAGAAGAGCGGTTGAGTAGCTGAAGAGACTCGCTTCCACCCTCGGTTGAACCGCAACAACTAATACCCGTGTCAATCTTACCCATACAATATGAGCGTTTCATCAGTGTACCAGACGTATAAGAGCCAACTGTTCAATCGGTACCAGTCCGCAGGAACAACGTTCAGAGAAAACAGATTCGAGTATCTGCTGGTGATGCCGGCGTTGGTACTGATCGGTCTGCTCCTTTGGGTGCCCTTCATACGAGGCGTTTACATGTCGCTTTTTAACTGGCCACTGCTCGGCGAGAACGAGTGGATCGGGCTGGGCAACTACGAATTCCTGTTCGGTTGGGAGCCGTTCTGGACGTCGGTAAGAGTGACCCTGATCTATAGCATTAATACAGTAATCCACATGGTGCTAGGTGTCGTCGCCGCACTGCTGGTGTATCATATGAGAGGCGTCCCAAAAAAGCTGACCAGTGGGGCCTTTCTCATCTCGTATGCGATGCCGCCCGTCGTGACGGGCACTCTCTGGCTATATCTGGTTGATCCCGAGTTCGGCCCGATCATGACGCTGCTGGTTGATATCGGGATCCTTTCCGATCCGATATTCTGGAAATCGAGCGGGACCGCAGCCTTAGTCGTCGTCACCCTTGTGGCCGGCTGGACGTTCTGGCCGTTCGTCTTCCTAATCGTCCTCGCCAGCCGGGAAGGAATATCCAAAACGCAGTACGAGGTCGCGAGGATGTACGGCGCCAGTCGACTCCAGCAAACCCTGAAGATTACGCTCCCACAGTTGAAGTCGGCGATTCTCGTCGCGGTGAGCCTCAGACTCATCTGGAACTTGGCGAAGGTGTCACAGCCGTTCCAGATGACCACGGGTGGCCCGGGGTACGAAACCTCCGTACTCGGATTACTACTGTACAGGGACGCGTACTTCGCCGGTCAGATGGGTCGAGCGTACTCGGTAGGGATCATACTGCTCCTTATTACACTCGGGGCAGTAATGATCTTCCTCCGTGAATTCGAGCGCCAGAGCGGGGAGGTGGAGTTCTAATGAGCACCGCCTCTCGGAGAGCTCAACTGTCGGTATCCGATATCCTCTACAAGCTGTTGTTCTATTCGACGCTAGGAATGTTCCTGCTTATGGTTCTCGTCCCACTCATCCTGGTTATTTCGGCGTCCTTTCGGCCGCTGGTCGAGATCTATGCGACGGACGTCTACCTGATCCCAAAAGAGCCCACGATCCAACCCTGGATCGACGGTTACGAGGATCTCAGACCAAACCTACTCAACAGCCTATATATCGCGACCGGGACGGTCACCATTGCCCTGGTCGTCGCGATTCCTGGGGCGTACGCGTACGCCCGGACATCGTTCCCGTGGAAGAAACCGCTGTTCTACATCATCATTCTATCGCTGCTGTTTCCCCATGTGCTGCTCGTGATTCCGATCACGGATCTCTGGTACGACTTCGGTCTCTACAACACCTTACCCGGAGTATGGCTCGGCCATCAGACGTTCGTCGTTCCGTTCGCGATCTGGATCATGCGGGACTTCTTTCAGAAGATGCCGAGCAATCTCGAAGAAGCAGCCCAAATCTACGGCTGCACACAGTGGAGTGCGTTCGTCCGGGTCGTGCTACCGCTTGCGAAACCAGCGATCATCGCCGTGCTCTTTCTGGCCTTCCTGAACGGCTGGAACGACTTCCTGTTCGCGAACATGGTGACCGACAGCAGGGGACCGCAACCAGCAGTCGTCCAGCTTTACCAGACGATCAACGGCGGGAGCGGCGAGGCGACTGACTGGCAGCTGCTCATGTCGGAGTCGTTGATCATCGGCCTGCCGCCCGTCACCCTCTACCTGTTCGCACGGCGGTATATCTCGGAAGCGTTCGCCGTCAGCGCTTCGTAGCCGATCTGCTTCCATTTGTTTCAGGTGATACTCATCCGCTCTTTCAGTTGACCCAACAGAGTAGCTGACGACCCCAGATCAGAATCGTCAAACGATCAGTGTACAGTGTCTGAATCCGCTACGAGTCCAGAACGCGCTGGGTGGTTTTTTCCTTCGAAGTTTGGAAAGAAGAAATCCAATAAGTATAACCTCCCATGAGGGGATGTACCAATGGGATATGAGTTCATCACGAGACTCGCAAGAGATCAGTCCGGCAGAACAAACCCAAGAGCCGGCGCACTATATCGACATTAACGGTCTTCGAAAAACGTTCTCCAACGGCACTGTCGTTGCGGTGGATGACTTCAACCTTGATATAGAAGAAGACGAGTTCGTCGTCTTCCTAGGTCCCTCTGGGTGTGGGAAAACGACGACGCTACGGTGTATCTCGGGACTCGAACTCCCTGACGAGGGGGAGGTCATCCTCAACGGGAGAGACGTCACGTTTGACAAGCCAAAAGACCGGGATTTGGCGTTCGTCTTCCAGAATATCACGCTGTTTCCTCATATGACCGTCAGAGAGAACATACGGTTCGGTCTGGATATGAAGACGGACCTCTCGAAAGACGAAAAGAAACGGAAGGTTGAGGAAACCGCCGAGCTCTTGGACATCGCAGAAACGCTCGATCGTCAACCGACCGCTCTCTCCGGCGGACAACAACAGCGCGTCAGTATCGGCAGAGCAATGGTGATGGAACCAACTGCATTCCTCCTAGACGAGCCCTTCGCCAACTTGGACGCGAACCTCCGTGACCGAATGCAGACCGAGATCAAGCGCCTCCAGCGTGAACTCGGGAAGTCAATGATCTTCGTTACTCACGACCAAGAGGAAGCGATGACGTTAGGAGATAAGATCGTCATCATGGAGGACGGGGAGATCCAGCAAGTGGGAACGCCGTACGAGATCTACAATCAACCGAAGAACCTGTTCATCGCGAAATTCATCGGCTCACCGTCAACGAATATATTTGAGGGAACCGCCAAGATCAACGGTGAAGAAATATATATTGAAACCGATGATTTTGAAGTTAGGCTCCCAAACGTCCGGGCCTCGGAGTTTTCAGCTTCAAATGGTGATATGGTGTTTTTAGGTATTAGACCCGAGTACATGCACGTCGTGCCCAAGTCAGAAGGAATCTTCAACGCCGAGATCGATGTAAAGGAACTACATGGGGAACACGACGCAATCTACTTCACCGTAGGTGAGACGCCATTTACGGTAACAGAACCCCAAGGACAGGTTCAGGACACTGAACGCGTGAAAGGGGTTGACTTCGACACTGACAAAATCTGGCTGTTCAACGAGAGAGAAGAACGCATTCATTAGCAGGACTCACATCAGTGAAGAATAACAAGATATTACTTGTGCTATAGTTATGATATTTCTTAGACAAACTTGTGATCTTAGTAAGGGAGAGGCTTGTCAACAAATTCGGCGGTCTGAAGCTCAATAACTGAACTAGTTGAAGACCATATTTGCACTATATATCAGATTCTATATCAACAATATTTTTAGATATTTTCCTAATGCTGAAACAGACGCGGATATCCAGCTATAGTTTACTGGAGTGCCCATATTTAAAATGATTTTCAATACAAGGGATATGTGTGGTATCCTCCCGCACCTTGAGTGGTCACTGCAACACATAAATATCCAGAAATAACGTGGCGATCTAGTTCTCAGCCGTCGTCGAGATGCGTCGGGGTGACGACACCGGGCCGATCGAGCCTGAGACGGTCCCCGACTTCGACCTCCTCGATGGCGTGTGGGTACTCGAACGTCGTCGCCGCCGCCTTCAGCGCGCCGGGGTCTGCCTGGATCGACCGCCAGCGACGCCAGTGGGTGGGCACGAGTCGGTCGATACCGACGGCGTTGGCGGCGTCGATCACGTCCTGGGCGTCGTTATAGAGTTTGCGTCGGACGACCTCGCCGTCGTCACCCAGCCGGCGGGCGGTGGTTCCGTACGAGACCATTCCGAGATCCACGTCGAACTCGTCGCCGACCGCGTCGAACGCCTCGCAGGGACGGTTGTCCCCGCCGTGGAAGACGGTCCCAGTCGGCGTTTCGATGACGTAGGTGACGCTGCCCGCGGCGTCGGGGTCGTTCCCGCCGCGAACGTGGACGGTCAGCTCCCCGACCGCGACACTGTCGCCGGGTTCGACGGCGACCTGGCTCTCCTCGGGAACGTCGCTCACATCGTGGATGTCGTAGCACTCGGCCGGGGCGTGGACGGCACCACCGTGGTCGAGGAGCGGTCCGAACGAGGGCGGCCAGAAGTGGTCGCGGTGGTCGTGGGTACAGAACACGGCATCACACTCCTCGGCCCACCCCGGCTCCATCGGGACGGGGGGCATCCGTGCGATGTACTCGCGGTCCCGTTCGGTGCTGAAGTAGGGATCGATGTAGACGGTCGTCTCCGGCGTCCGGATGGCCCACCCGGTGACGCCAAGAAACCACAGCGAGACGCCCTCGACCTCGGCACCCTCGAGCTCCTCGCGGATCCACCACTCGCCCCAGTCGCTGGTGATCGTCATCGACACACCCGTCGAGTCGTCCCGTCGGTCTCCCCGCGTCGGGTCATAGAACAGCAGTTCGTACGGCTGTGCCTAAAGGTTCCGACGGCAGCGATCCTCACCGAGACTGTTCGCCCCACGCCGGCGCGCCATCGAGGCCCGACAGCGCATGGTCTCGAAGGTGTGGCACGCATAGCTCGACGAACGTCGTGAGATTGGCCGCAGCCGAGGGTTCATACCCGAAGATCACGCCCCGTTCGTCGGGCTGGTTGAAATGGAGGAGGATCAACTCGTCGAAGAGGTGAAGCGAACAGTAAAACGAGCCGACGTCGAAGAGCCGTTCTCGGTCGGTATTGCCGCGAGCCTCGTCCCTGAACGCCTGCACGACGTCCTCGCTGTTGGTATCCCAGTTTTCGACCTGTTCGTACACCGCCGTCTCGCCATAGAGGAACCGCCACCCCTCCGGGTCGTACTCGACCACCATATGGAGCGTGTCGCCGGTCTCCTCAAGCAGAAACTCGATCAGGTCAGCCTCACCGTCACTCATACGCCATCCCCTCGGTGGCGTTCGTCGGCCCAACGCGACGGCCCGTCTCGAGAAAACCCATGTCGTATAGTGAAAGTATAGCCATCAAAAATGTATCGTTCCCTGAAAAAACGGGCGGCCGAGCGCCGGCCACCAGTCGACCGGGAACGAGCGAGTCTCCGTCGAACGGATCCGGAGACGACGTTCGGATGCCGGAGCCAGTCAGAAGACGTATCACTCGGAACGAGGTAGTGGCTGGTATGAAACTGCGCCAGCCGACGGATTTCCTGATCCTCGAGGCGCTCGAAGAGAGAGGGCGCAACGTCGCGACGAACCTGCAGGCTCACACGGGCAAGAGCCGCCAGAACATCAACACCCGGCTGCCCGTGTTAGCGGACTACGGGCTGATCAGGAAGATCGGGCCCGCCGAACGCTCGGGCCTCTATGAGATCACCCCGAACGGAAAGGCCGCCCTGATCCACCGAGAGAAGTACGGCGAGGTAGACGACTTCGAGGCACTGCTCGAGGGGCCGACTGCGGAGATCGACGACCAGGCCGGCGCCGCCGGGTTCGCACGCTGTGAGTCCGAGGACGGTGACTCGGAGTAGCCTCCCGTCGTACACGTGGGGGCGACACCGCGTCGAAGGCGACCCCTTCTGACGAGTATATTGACAGGTTTTCGATATGATCTAGTGTGAGTTGGACCGGGTTTTCGGGAAGTAGAATCCCACAGACCCTCGAAACAGTTATCTCCTCTGGGAACCTATCAACTATACCAAGAGTATGAGTCGCGGACTCGTTCTCCCACCACACCACCATGCTTACCACAGCGTTCGAGTACCTCCGGACTAGCACCGACTGGGAGCGCACCGTCCTCATCGGCGGACTCCTCACCGTCTTCAGCTTCCTGCTGATCCCGGCGTTCGTCGTGATGGGATATCTCCTCGGCGTGTTCCGTGCGACGATGCACGGCGACACCGAACGGCCGCCCGTCTTCGACGACTGGGGAGCCCTGGCGGTCGACGGGCTGAAAGGCTACGTCATCGCCTTCGTCTACGGGTTGGTCCCTGCCGTCGTCCTCGGCGGGACGTTCGTCTTCGGGTTCGCCGGCCTCGCCTCCGGCAGCGACGCGGGCGCCCTGACCGGCGGGCTCGTCCTGCTTGCCGGCGGTCTCCTCACCGCTGGCCTCTGGCTCGCAGTGGCCTACGTCCTCCCCGCCGCGCTCCTGAACTACGCCGAGACCGGTCGTCTCGGCGCGGGGTTCGCCGTCGGTGACATTACCCCGATGCTCACGAACCGGGCATACATGCGGGCGTTCGCCTACGCCCTCGTCGCTGGCGTCGCCTTCGGCGTCGTCGCCGGGCTCTTGAACGTTGTCCCGGTGCTCGGGGCCATCGCGAGCGCGTTCGTCGGCTTCTACGTGGCCGTCACGGTCGCGTACATCTACGGGCGGACCTACGCCGAGATGCACGTCGTCGACGTCGCCGACGGGAACGCGATCGACGAGAACGCCGCGATCTGAGCGAGCGCTCCCGTCCTCGCTCGACTGGCTGCACCCTTTTGGAACTACCACACAATGACCGCTCATGAGACGATCCACGGACCCACGACCGATCCACAGGACCGAACTCGCCAGGAGATGCGCCCTCGAGGGACACCACCGTTCGCAGACTGGACGACGCGGCGAGGGCGGCGCGAGGAGAGCCTCGTGACCGGTCGACACGGCGATCAACGCGACGCCACCGGCCTATGATCGCAGTCGGCGTGACGCTGCCGACGGGACTCGGCCAGCTCGCGCTGCTCGCGGGCGCACTGGTCGGTGCCCTGGCCGCGTTCGGCTATGGACTCACGGAGCTACGGACGGCCTACCGAATGCACACGACGGCAGGCCACACCGTCGCGGACGTTGCCAACTACCCGGGACCGGTCGAGATCGAGGGCGTCGTCAGCGCGACGACCGAGGCGCTGGCCGCGCCGTTTACCGGCACCGACTGCGTCGTCTACGAGTACACGATCGAGGAGCTGCGCCGGGACAAAGACGGCGATCGGACGTGGAAGACGATCGATTCGGGCGAGAAACGAGTCCCGTTTCGCGTCGAGGACGACACCGGAAGCGTGCTGGTCGAGCCGGCCGGCGCGACCCTGCGCCTCGAGCACGAGCGCGTGGTCCGCTCACCGGTGGACGAGACGCCGCCCGCCGCGATCGGCGACTTCCTCTCGACGCTCGAGCTGGGTGGGTTCGGGATCGACCTCGGACGGGATCGCCGGTACATCGAACGCCGGATCGACGTCGGCGAGCCCGTCTACGTCTTCGGGCCGGCACGCCACGACCCGACCGCGAGCACGGCGGCCGGCGAGGTCAACGCGGTCATCGGCCACACACAGGAGAGGGGAGTCCGCGAGCGACTCGCCGATCGGCTCCTGGGTCGGACCCTGTTCGTGCTCGCCGACGGGAGCGAGACAGCGGCGCTGTCCCGGACCCTCAAGGGGGCTCTAATCGCCGGACTTCTCGGCGTGTTCGTCCTTGTCGTCACCGGAGTCGTCCTCACGTAGCGAGAAAGGAAATCGACAGCACGAATCCACGCAGTCAAGTACCCCGCCCTAACGCTCGCCTACGGCTCGTGTTTGGTGACGGGGCTTGTCTTCGCGGTGGGCCAGCCGGTACTGGCGATGTAATTGACCGTCGCCTCGCGCTATGTGTCTTCGGGGCGTAAACCGTCTGAGAAGGGGCCAACAGCACTCTTAGCGGATCGCGTCGAAAACGCACTCGAGTACCTGCCTCGAACTCACACCCTCGGCTCGTTGCCTCCTCGGACGACCGTCTCGAATACGGGCCTCATGAGATGTCGGTGTCGGCAGCCGACCGGAACGATACTGGTGTCGGAGGTTCAGTTCGGACAGTCCATCCCTCTTCGCGTCTCCGTCGTTCCGTGAACCCGTATCGGCGTGAGTGTGATGCCCATTCAGGGCTGGGGAACGTACTTATCCGGGCCGGCCATCCAATCGCCTGGACTCGTATGCAGTGGATACCACTGACCGACAGGATACGCCGTCAGTAAGCGGTTCGCGCGACCGCCCGTTGGAGGGCCGTAGCGAGCTGCGATCGATGGCGTGGAGAGAACCCATGGACGATGCCGAACTACTCCGTCGAGAACGCCGTGCCGCACGTGAAGAGCTGGTCCGCAAGCGATCCCGCGACGATGAACAAACGGGACCAGCCACCACGGGAAGCCGACTACCGCTCATGCCCGACCGTGACGACGAGTTCCTCCGGTTGTCGTTGATGAGCGTCGACGAACTCGAGTTGCACGTCGAACGGCTCGACCGCGACCTGGTGGACCTCGAAAACGGATTCGACGAAATCGAGGAGTGACGTGAGTGCTGTTAGTTCGAACCCCTCCTCCCGGGCGGGGTGAGATCGACAGTGACGGTCTCGGTGTCATCGTCGATCGAGACGGTGGTCTCACCGGAGAGGCCCCCCTTCTCAGCGGTGATCTGATAGTCACCTTTGAACCCACGCGTGGTGTACCGGCCGCCACAGTCGGTTTCGCCGCGCTCGTCGGTCCACCACTCGTCGAAGACGAGTTCCTGGAACTTCTCGCCGTGGGGCCGCACCGTCCAGTCGTCGTTGTAGTACGCACCGGTGGGCCGCCAGTGATCGCCGGCCCAGAAGCCCCAGGACATGACGCCTTCGACGGCCTCGTGGCTGAACGACGCCGTCAGGAAGTCCCGAAGGAAGTCGGTTTGCCACTCGACCAGCTCCTCGTTCTCACGACTCTCGATCTGGATGTCGAACTCGGTGATCAGGATCGGCAGCCCGAGGTCGCCGTACATGTCGTAGGTTTCGAGCAGCTCCTTCGGGGGCGTCACGTTCCCGTTGGGCTGCTGGACGTGGCCCATGAAGCCGACCCCGTCGACGGGCGCCCCATCGTCGAGGAGCCGTTCGACGAACTCGTAGTGCGGGTCGCGGAAGAAGTCGCCGGCGACCGCACCCATCTCGTTAGTGTACAGCTCGCCGTCGGTCGCCTCGGCCCCCGCGTTCCACCACTCGAGGACGGCGTCCCAACCGAGGTCGGCCCCGTCCTCGGCGCGGAAATTGGGCTGCCAGATGGGGTGGTTGTGCATGTCCCACTCGGTGACCAAGTCTCCGACGTCGGTCGCGTGGTTCTGGATGCGCTCGGTGACGAGCTGGCGGAGTTCTTCGTCCGAGAGCGAGTCGGGATCGTCGATCGACATGCCGCCGCCGCCGTCGGTGCCGTACTCCTCCCAGAGGAGATAGTGTCCGCGGGCCGGGATATCGTGTTCCTCGAGCCACTCGAGCGTCTCGATGGCGCCCTCCTTGCTGTCACCCCAGGGACCCAGGAAGGAGGGGTACTTCAGCCCGTTCTCGATGACGGCCTTGTTAAAGTCCTCGAGGAACGTGTCCCGGTAGCGCTCGTCGTTCTCGCTGTCGCCGAGGATGTGACTCACCGAGACGGCACTCCCGAAGTCGAACGCGTGGTCGGCCATCTCGATGTCGACCGTGGCACCGTTCATCGGCTGGCCGCCAGGATTGCGGACCTCGACCTCGAAGTCCGTCTTCCGGATCTCCTCGATGCGTTCGTGGGCGGCCTCGCGCCATGATGCGTCCTCGGAACGACCATCGTAGGTTACTGGGTCCTGCGCCGCTGCAGCCGGCATTCCTCCTGCTGTCGTGCCGACGCCAAGCGTTCCGAGTACACCGAGTGTCTGCAGGTACCCACGGCGATCGATCGACAGGGTGTCTCGTTGGCTCTCCGATCCGGACTCCGAACGCGATTCGTTATCAGTCATGGATTTTTCCTATGGTTACTGTGGCTTATACTCACGAATATCAATATATGGGTACGAGATGATGTTTCCGGGTTGGGAATAGACCCGTTATAGTCGTGCTTCCAGGTCGGTGACGACCGCCTCCGTGCCCGCGTTACCACCGAGGTCTAGCGTTCTAGGTGCGTTGGGGTCGGCCAGTTGCTCCTGGACGGTTTCGCGGAGTCGAGCCGCCGGAGCGGCTTCGCCGAGGTGCTCGAACAGCATGGCGCCCGAGAGGACCGTCGCAAGGGGGTTTGCAATCCCCTCGCCGGCGATATCCGGGGCGCTCCCATGAACTGGCTCGAACATCGACGGCGCCGTGCCGTCGACGTTGAGGTTCGCCGATGGCGCCAGGCCCATGGTGCCGGCGATTATCGCGCCGAGATCGGTGAGGACGTCGCCGAAAAGATTCGAGGTGACCAGGACATCGAACTCCTCTGGTCGCCTGACGAGGTCCATCGCTGCCGCGTCCACGAGCAGGCGCTCGACCGTGACGTCCGGGTACTCCTCGGCAATGTCCGCGACGACCTCGTCCCATAGGACCATTCCGTAGGCCTGAGCATTGGACTTCGTTACGTTGGTCAGGTTCTCTTCGCGCTCGCTCGCGGCCTCGAAAGCGGCGCGAACAACTGTTTCCGTCCCCTCGCGGGTGAACACAGCACTCTGGACCGCCAATTCGTGGTCGAACCCCTGATGCTCGCGACCGCCGACATCGGCGTACTCACCCTCAGTGTTCTCCCGGAAAATCACGAAATCGATATCGCCGCCCTCGTAGCCCCGCAGCGGGCTCTCGACGCCCTCGTACAGTACAGACGGTCGCTCGCAGACGCGCTGATCGAGCCGCTTACGAATCGGGAGCATGAGACCGCGGAGAGTCACGTGGTCGGGGATCTCTGGATGGCCGACGGCACCCAGTAAGATAGCGTCGTAGCCACGAAGCGTGTCGACACCGTCGGCTGGCATCATTGATCCCTCCTCGAGGTATCGCTGGCTTCCCCAGTCGAATCCAGTGTAGGACAGGGAGACGCCCTCACGGTCCGCGGCCTCGTCGAGCAGCGGTCGTACAGCCGACACGACCTCCGTTCCAATACCGTCCCCTGGGATCACTGCGATGTTATATGCCATTTCTCGCCATACCCAACCGGGCCGCAAAAACGTTCCGGCGATCAGCCGGCGGTTGCGTCGAACTGCTCAAACGTCGTGTCCACCCCGACATTGGGGTAGCCGTGAGCGACAGCCTCGCCAGTTTGCGCGTCGAACAAGTGACTATTCCCTTCGGTGAATCCCACGATTCGGTCGTGTGGAGGATGTCAACGAGCACGAAAAACGGACAACGGATCCCTCTGCCGTTCGTGAAGAACGAGCTATCGGCTTCTTGCCAACGAGAATGTGGAGGGTACGACAGTAACACCGCCAGATGGCCGCGAGTGAGCGATGGCTCTTGACATCCATCGAACGCGGGCTTTACCGTCCAGGCGCTGGTATTGACGATTCCTCCGGAGACAGCTATCGTCTCCGGTAGGTCCTTGAGTGGGTGTTTCTCAGACGGATCGCCAACGATCGCTCGAAGATGGACCCGCCAGTAGTGAACTGCGAGAGCAGACCGCGTTCGGGTAGGGTGGTTGTTCGTGGAGCGTGGTGACCCTATGGCAGTTGTGGCCCCGTGGACGCCAGCTGTCCCCGTGGCGTCCGTGTCGGTCGACGACGTTTCACCCGTCTTCTTGAGCGTGGTGCCCCGACGGTAGGCTGCCTTGGTGGCTCTGTCGAGGCGGGTGGTTTCGGATTCGCAGTCGGCAAGGCGGGAGTCGAGGGGTCTCGACGTGGGCCTCAAGGTCGGTAACGCGGTCGGCGAGCTAATCGGTTTGCTGACGGAGGGCCTCGTTTTCCTGGGCTACACACCCAGCGGATACGTTTACATAACGGGGCACCGTATTATGTCTATGAGCCAAGTGGCGAGTCGGATCGTTCGGACGCTCCACGACGAGCCTCACCTCGAGGGGCGACGACTCACGGTTCGATTTATCAAAGAACAGGTCGAGGATCGTGGTCTCGACCCACGGACGGTCGCTGATCGCCACGACCTAGATGTTGCCGATGTCTACCGTGCCCTCACGTATTACCACGATAACCCGGCGGAACTGCGCACGGTCGAACGAAACCGGGAGGCTGCAATTGCCGAGCACGAGGACCGGACGACCGATCCGGCTGCCGTTCGTGAGGAATGAGCTACCGGCTGCTCGCCGATGAGAACGTGGAGCTTGCGACGATCACATACCTGCGAAAACTTGGCCACGATGTCGAACGAATCGGTGACTCAGCCGACCTCGACTTTGGATCGAGCGATGACGAAATCGCTGCATATGCCCGTCGTACTGACAGGCTCATCCTCACCCAAGATGACGACTTTTTCACTTCAATGGACGTCGAAGAGACGGCCGGCGTGTTGTTCCAGACCGACGGGACGCTATCGGCACGAGAAGTCGGCGACATCGTTGACGAGCTGTCCCGATATCTCGATCAATTGGACGTCACGCTCGAGTACGTGACCGACGATTGGTTGTAAGACGGATACCGGAGCTACACCAACTTACGGACGGCCTCGTCCATGGACAGCTGTCGTCTCCGAACACACGCTCCCGGGGGGTCCCTCGCGGTGATCGCTGACGATCGCTCTTATCGCTTGGACCCACCCGTGAACGGGTGGGGTTCCGCTGTTATTTTGTCTCACTCGTCAGCCACTGCGCCCCCTATCAAGCCTCCAATGAGCCCACAGACGATGTTCGCGACGAACGCGCTTCCAATGAGAAGGAGACTAACAGCCCCGACAGCGACGAGAACCTCGTCGCGTTGGAGGAGGTCTGCCAGCACCGGCTCACCGCTGGCAATGAGCCCACCCATCCCCGTGAGTGATACCACGAGAACCATCCCGACGAACGGAATGGTCGCAACGACTCCCGACATGCCACCCACCAATGCCCCGGAGCCAGCACCCCGGCGATGAACCAGTCCACCGGCAAACGCGCCAGCCATGATCCCGAGGAAGTACACCGGAAAGAACTCGGCCGCGATCACCAGAGCGAACACGAACCCCAGTATCCCACTGAGGAGCGTGTTGAGCCAGAACCGCCCCGCTAACGTGGTGGCTCTAGCTGACGTCTCATCCTGGGCCGTCGACTCCGTCCGGGCGTCTGTCGTCGCTGCCGACGCTGTGCTCTCCGCTTCCCTGGTCATGTGCGTCTCGTCGGGATCGGTCCGGTCCGTGTCCGGGTCGATAGTTTCCCCATGGTGCTGCTCGGCCACCGGTATCTCGTCCCGGAGCGACGTCCCACAGTCGGGACACTCCGTTGGCCCCCCCGGGAGGTCCACCCCGCATGTGTCACACTGTACCATATCCTTCGTGTATCGTGACGCTCTCACGGGAAATACTTCACTATAGTACCATAAGCTACCAAATCAGTCATCCCCCGTCCCGGTGTTGACATCCACACTGTCGGCCTCAATGCTCCCCATATCGGGCGTGGTCCGTTCACCCCGGATAGACTGGACCTTGCCCAGCGCGATGGCGCAGATGTAGATTCCCACGGCCACGAGGACGATGACCCCACCGGCCGTGACTCCGCCGTAGTAGGCGACGGCGATACCCAACAACACTGCGAGCTCCGCGAGGACGACCGAAACAACGAGCGATTCGGAGAAGCTTCGGGACACTTGGGTCGCGCCCGCGACTGGAACTACGAGCATCGCAGCGACGAGGATGACGCCCATGATCTGCATCGCGCCGACGACGACCATCGCCGTCAGCATCACCATCACCCGGTTGTACCAGTTGACGGGGATGCCGGAGACGGCGGCTGCGGTCTCGTCGAACGTCACGTACAGGAGCTGGTTGCGCGTCACGGCCACCGTCCCGACGATGACGGCAAACAGCACCAAGAGGATGGCCGCACTCTGGGGCGACACCGTCGAGAGGTTGCCAAAGAGAAACTGGTTGACGCCGACGGCGAGTCCGCCCGCATTGAGGCTGATGAGCGTCGTTCCCAGCGCGAACCCCGTCGACAGGACGATGGCCATCGAGACGTCGTTATAGGCGTCCGTGACTTCGGAGATGAGCTCGATGAAGAGCGCGGCGATCATCGCCACGACGACGGCGGTGAGATATGGTGATACTCCGAGGTCGATGACGGCGTTCAGGAACAGCCCGATGGCGACCCCGGCGAACGCGGTGTGAGCCAGCGCGTCTCCGATGAGTGCGAGCTGTCGGTGGACGAGGAACGTCCCGATGAGCGGCGCCATCACGCCGACACAGAGCCCAACGAGTATCGCCCGGTGCATGAACCGGTACCGCGGGTTCAGCATCTCCAGACCCGTCACGTAGTACACCCAGTCCATCAGCCAGTACCACTGGTCCAAAACCCACAGGAGGACGCCGAAGACGAGGTCGCCGGCGGCGCCGAGCCAGCTTTGCAGCGGGAGCATGAGCGACGGGTCTACGATGGCGAGCACGCTCGCTCCGAGCGTGGCCGCGACGTCCACGCTCATCCGTCGACCTCCCCGAGAAACCTCGCCTCGGTTCCAAACGCCCGTGCCAGCGCGTCGCTGTCGACGAACTCGTCGGTCGGGCCGTCGAAGTAGACCTCGCGGTTCAGGCAGACGACGCGGTCGGCGTGCTCGACGACCGCCCCGAGATCGTGTTCGATGAGGAGGACGGTGATACCCTCGGCGTGGAGCGCCGCCAGTAGATCGTAGAAGGCGTCGACCGACTCGGCGTCGACGCCGACGGTCGGCTCGTCCAGGACGAGCAGGTCGGCCTCGCTCGCCAGCGCCCGCGCGATGAACGCACGCTGGCGCTGGCCTCCCGAGAGCTGTGTGACGCGCCGGTCGGCGAACCCGCTCATCCCGACGGTCGCGAGCGCGTCGTCAACGATGGTCCAGTCCGCGCTCGACAGGCGGCCAAACCCCACGTGTGGGAACCGCCCCATCTTCACGACCTCGCGAACGGTGATCGGCATCTCCTTCGTCGCGCTGGCTTGCTGGGCGACGTAGCCGACCCGCTCGCCGTCGTCGAAACGGGCGGCGCGCTCACCGAACAGATGGGCTGTGCCCCTGTCAGGCTCACGCAGGCCCACCATCAGCTGCATCAGCGTCGACTTACCAGAGCCGTTCGGCCCCACGATGGCGACGTACTCACCGGGGTCGATCGTCAGCGAGACGTCCTCGACCACGGGTGTTGCCGTGTAGCCGAAGGTGACCTCCGAAACGTCAATGACCGGCTCGGTCGCTGGGGCGTCCGACTCCATCGTGGTGGGCGTCTGCTCAGCTGTGCCGGCTGCGCTCCCGGAATCGGTGTCGTGTGTGCTCATATCGGTTCGAAATTTCGCCACTGTTCTAGCCAGTCCTCCGACGGAGCTGCGTCCTCGGGTGGTTTGTTGCCGAGGACGATCTCGAATGTCGGCATGTTGATGTTGTACGCGATCTCTTCATACCCCCAGTTCTCCGCGACCCAGTCTTCGCGGACGCCGGCGTATGGCGTCACGGGGAAGTACGCCTCCACAGCCGTCTCGCGGACGAGCTGCTGGGCCGGGCGTTGGGACTCAAAGACCCCGTTAGCGATGTACGTGATCTCGTTCTCTCGGATGATCTCCGCCGCTTCGCGTACGTCCTCGGGTTTGACGTCGTTGCTCGCCGCCAAGTTCGTCACTAACGGCCGCATCTGCACGCCGTAGCGCACTCCAATGTACTGGAACGCGTTGTGCGCGGCCAACTGGACGATATCGCGCGTGGATCGATCGAAGACGGCCTCGTAATCCGCGTCGATTCGGTCGAGCACATCGGTCTTGTACGCCTCGGCGTTCTCGTGGACGGTGTCGACGTGCTCCGGGACGATCTCGGCGAATCCGTCGGCGATGTTATCGACGGATTGCTTCGCGCGTCGAGGATCCAGCCAGAAGTGGGGATCTTTCCCGCGATTCTCCCCCACCCCCTCCTCCTCGCGGTCGAGGGACAAGGCGAGATCCGCTAGATCGATGCCCTCCCGGACGTTGATGAGTGCCGTCTCGACATCGTCGGCCGTGATCGTTTGGATGGCGCGGTCGGCCCAGGGTTGGAACTCGTCCCCGACGTGGATGAACGCGTCCGCCTCGATGATGCGCTGGGTGATATCAGCGTTGGGCTCCCACCCGTGGCCATGCAGTCCCGTCGGGACGAGGTTCTCTACCGTCAGCGGGGTCCCGTCGGCGATCTGCCGGCCGAAGTCGAAGAAGCTGAAAAACGAGGCCACGGCGACCGGCCCGTCGCTCCCATCGTCACTATCACTCCCGGTCTCTACCGGCGCGCTCGGCAGTGCCGTGCATCCGGCCACTCCCGCCAGCACCGCCACACCGCCTGTACGAAGCGCGTCCCGTCGCGTCACTGCTCGCCCGTCAGATATCTCGTGTGACATGGTTATCAAAACTCTGGATTAGCCGTATCTAATTCTCAATTTGCTACGCCCACATATATAGATTATGGGCGTGGAAACGTGGTAGATGAGGTGAATGACCGCCAGAAGCGTACTGTCTTGTTCGCGTGGGTAGAGGCTGCTCTACACCTGTCGGCGAGAAGGCCGTGAGCAAGTATTGCTTCCGAACGACCCGACAGTGGGCCGGCTCCCTCTCGTTCACCGAAGCTCGGATGGTCTTTCGCCCGCGCGCGCAGGGATCATCTTTCTCGCAGGCGTTCAATCGTCCCCGTATAACTTATCTATTTGGGGAATAGACCACTTTTAGGTAACGAATGGCTCAAGAAAACGATTACAGTGCCGGACATATCCAAGTATTAGAGGGATTAGAGGCCGTCCGTAAGCGGCCAGCGATGTACATCGGCTCACCCGACTCACAAGGACTGCACCACCTCGTATACGAAGTGGTCGATAACTCGATCGACGAAGCACTAGCTGGCTACTGTGACAATATCACCGTCTCAATCCACGATGATGGCTCAGTAAGTGTCGCTGATGATGGCCGGGGAATCCCCGTCGACACCCACGGAGAGTACGATCGGCCCGCTCTCGAAGTCATCATGACCGTCCTACACGCCGGCGGCAAATTCGACAATAAGTCCTACCAGGTTTCCGGTGGTCTCCATGGTGTCGGTGTCTCAGTCGTTAACGCCCTCTCGGAGCGTCTTGAAGCTGAGATCAAACGAGATGGTGGCGTCTTCCAGCACGCATTCGAATCCGGCGAACCCATTGGCGACATGAAACGGCTTCGTGACATGGCACCGGACGAACAAACGGGAACCAGGATCCAGTTTTGGCCCGATTCGGAGGTCTTCACGACCACGGAGTTCTCCTTTTCGACGCTCTCGAACCGGCTCCGGGAACTGGCCTTCCTCAATTCGGGAGTCGCGATCACCCTCTGGGATGAGCACAAGGATGCCGAAGAGAGCGACCCTGTCAGCGAAACCTACGAATACGACGGAGGCATCCGAGAGTTCGTCGAGTATCTGAATGAGACACGGTCAGTAATGCACAAAGACGTGATCTACTTGGAAGATACGGAGCAGAACGTCCAAGTCGAGATCGCGATGCAAGCCACTGAGGAACCCCAAGGCTCGATCCATGCCTTCGCGAACAACATCAACACCCGTGAAGGCGGCACCCACCTCACCGGGTTCAAGACCGCGCTAACACGGTGTGTCAACGACTACGCGGGCGAGAACGATCTGCTCTCGGATCTCGAGGAGAATCTCCAGGGCGAGGACATCCGGGAAGGCCTGACGGCAGTGATTTCGGTCAAACATCCCGACCCCCAGTTCGAGGGCCAGACGAAGACAAAACTCGCTAATGGCGAGGTACGAGGAGTCATTGAAAGTGTCATCCATGAAGGTATTAGCACCTACTTCGAGGAACATCCCGATACTGCTCAGGCGATCGTGATGAAAGCCGTCGAGGCCGCGAAAGCACGGAAGGCCGCGAAGAAAGCCGAGGAGCTCACGCGCCGGAAGTCCGCGCTCGACTCGACGTCGCTGCCCGGAAAGCTGGCGGACTGCCAGACGAAAGATCCCGAGCGAGCCGAGTTGTTCATTGCGGAGGGGGATTCGGCAGGCGGCAGCGCCAAACAGGCTCGCGATCCCGAGTTTCAAGCAGTCCTCCCCATTCGGGGGAAAGTGCTCAACGTCGAGAAACACCGGTTGGACCGCATCCTCGAGAACGACCAGATCCGGAACATGATCACCGCGATCGGCGCGGGGATCGGTGACGAGTTCGACGTCGCCGACGTCCGCTACAAGAAGATCATCATGGCGACCGACGCCGACGTCGACGGCGCCCATATCCGGACGCTCTTGCTGACCTTCTTCTACCGGCACATGCGCCCGCTGCTCGAGGGCGGTTACGTGTACGCGACCCAGCCGCCGCTGTACCGCATCCGGTATCGCGGCGAGACCTACGACGCGATGACCGACGCCGAACGCGACGAGATCGTCGAAGAGAAATGTAACGGCAACCCGACCCGCGTCCAGCGGTTCAAGGGCCTCGGCGAGATGAACCCCGAACAGCTCTGGGAGACGACGATGAATCCCGAAAACCGCATCCTCAAACGGATCACGATCGAGGACGCCGCCGCCGCCGACAAGATGTTTTCCGTGTTGATGGGCGACGCCGTCGGCCCGCGAAAACAGTTCATCAAGGATCACGCTCCCGAAGCCGAGTGGATCGACATATAGCCAAGTGAATTATTTTCCGTCTGAAAGCAGAAGCCACCGAGAGGAATCCTCCCGTGTCCGTGTTGGTCTCGGACACTACGCGCAGATTCACTACCAGCCGCACACGACCTTGTGCGGCTGGATTTCGTTAGCTATCCGTGTTATTCGATCGTCGCATAGATTGGCGAACTCCAGGCCATGCCACCATCTTCCTGAATGACCCGGGCGTAGTACGCATGTTCACCGGACGACTGGTCCGAGAGATCGAACTCGAGCTCGACATCCGTCTCGGTGGCTTCGCCAACGCGCCGAACAGCGAGCTGGACGCCGAGATACTCCTCGATCTCGACGATCATCTCGTCGTCGAGTTCATCGAGTTCGAACGTTTCGTCGAGGAAGGGCACGCTGAACGCCAGTTTGGCGTCGTCAGGCGCATCGAGATCGACTTTGATGCCGAGGTAGTTGCCCGAGATCGTGCTGTCCCACTCGATGGCGTTGCTCGAGACGCGAGTGATACCCTGATCTGGATGATCGAAGCCGAACTCGGTCGCGTCGTTGATGATCCCCTTCGAGAGTGAGAGCGAGCCGTCGGCCTGGAGAACCTTGTGTCGGTTCTTTGAACGGGCACCGCTCCAGGTGAACTCGAGGAGGTCGTTTCCGTCGGTGAGGTCGACGGAGTCGATCATCTCCGCACCGTCGAAGAGATCGATGCGCTTGATCGGAGAGGTTCCGTAGGCCTCGACGGAGAACGGGGCGGCAGAATCGACCGTGACGTCTGCACCCATGTCGTTCCCGTCGAGATCGACGTCGAGCAGCATCCGCTCGCCAGTCGTCCCGTACGCGCGTCGCTCCGAGAGCGACTCCCAGAGGGAATCTCGGTCTAACGCCTCCATTTTGGCACCCATCAGTCCGCCCTTCACGTTGAAATCGGCCGCCTGGAGGTTCGCCTTTTCGTCCACTTCGAACTGGCTGGTCGGCCGTGCAGCCCCGAGTCGGCCAGTGTGGTCGTCGCTTCCACAGCTGAAGCCGACCTTGTAGCCGCGCTCGATCGCTTCGTGGCCGAGCCACTCGAAGACGCCCCAGATGGAGTTGATCTCGACGAACGTCGTCAGATCGGTATCGATCGTGTCCGGATCGCGGAGCCGGGCGGGACGGCCACCCTGGTGTGGGAAGATCAGGACGTCATCGCGACCCTCGTAGTAGTCGTAGAGGTTTTCGATCGGGTAGACGCCCTCGTGTTTGTTGAATCCCTCACCGTCCTGCCAGCTCCCGCTGGCGACGAGTGGTTCGTCTACGTTCCGATAGTAGACGTTCTGGTCACCGCCGGAGACGGTGTTCGAAGACCACTCGTTTGCCAGCAGCGTCACGTGCTCGCCGGGTTCGTGGTAGGTTTCGATCGCGTCTTTGATCTCCTCCCAATACTCTTCGTCGACCTGGAAGTCGTTTGCACAGTGGGAGCTAAAGTCGAGCATCCCCTCGTTGCGTGCGAATTGGAAATACTCGTCGATGGTTCCCGTACCGACGGTCTTCCCCGACTGGCCGTGAATATCACCCCAGTA
Source organism: Saliphagus sp. LR7 (assembly GCF_003344565.1). Classification (NCBI taxonomy): domain Archaea; kingdom Methanobacteriati; phylum Methanobacteriota; class Halobacteria; order Halobacteriales; family Natrialbaceae; genus Saliphagus; species Saliphagus sp. LR7. The sequence continues at coordinate 122,611 of NZ_QPND01000005.1, forward strand.
GATCGAGTGTTCGCTCTCGGGATCACAGCGAAGCGGGTTTGACGTCTGACTCCAGTCGCGATCGGCGTCGCTTACGGTGACGCGGTGGACGCCTTCAGAGCTGAATTCGACCGGGATAAACGTGACCGGTCCATCGGCGTCGACGGTGCCGACGAAATCGGCCTCGTCGTCCGAGAGCTCGACCTCGAGCGTACTCGAGAAGTCGCGGGCGGTGTTTCCGAAGTAATCGAGTGCACGCACGACGATCTCGGTCTGTTCGCCGGGCTGAACCACCGACGGCGCAAACACCTGTAGCGACGTCGGTTCGCCGGCGAAGATCTCGTACTCCAGTTCGTCGAGGGTGACGTAGTCGCCGGTTCCCTGCATGTCGATCTGGAACATGAAGTGGAACGCGGTTTCCGGAAACGACTGGATACGGTGGCCGGGGCTGCCCTCGGATCGATCACCGTACGTGATCGTGACTTCGTCGCCTTCCTCGAGGTAGCCGTCGTAGGTGTCGATAATGACGTTGTCGCCCCACGGTTTTGGGTTCTGGTAGTAGCGGTCCCATCGTCCCTCGACGGTCGCCTCACCGGTGGTCGACACCGTACAGTAGTTCGGTTCCTCGGGTTCGTCGAACTGTGGTCGCCCCCAGTCGCTGGTCTGGTTGGTCGAGACCTTCATTCTCGTCCCGTCGTCGAACCCGAACTGGCCAACGGTGTACGTGATGGTCCAGGTTTCGTAGGCCCCGGCGGTCACCTCGTCGGTCGAGATGTCGACGGTGCCATAGTGCTTCTCGATTTCTTCTTCTGTTGTCTCCTCTTCGCCGAACAGCTCTTGTATACTTCCACTCATTATCTTCTATTTCCGAATGCCCTTCCCGGACATTCCACTCGCTCGTGCCCGTCCCCTCATATTAAGCTTTCCACAAGCGTCAACATAATCTCTCAATATATCGTGTATTACACTCTAAATCCGGTGTGAATACCACATATGGAGTGTTAACCGGCCTCGATCGAAATTGTTGGACGCCCCCTTATGTATCCGATTGGGCAGAATGGTGATGTTATTATGGAATAAGGGGGATAGGAACACATATGATTACAAAGATTGACCGAATCTATATGATTCATGCCCTCACAACACTTTTACGGGACATATGCCACTGATGATTCGTGCCAACAGATCGCACCCCCTGCGCTGACGAACGAACCGACTCATCAATTGCAGCTGAAGATCGAACCACGGTACACTCCGAATCAACGCGGGATGATTCTCCGCGCGGACTCCCCACGCGCCGGCAGTTCTTCGGCGCAGTAGGCGCCACCGGGATCGGACTCACGGCTGGCTGCACCAGCTCGATCACTGGCGGCAGTTCGGACGAAACGATCACTGTCGGATACCAGCAGTTCGGTACCCCCTACTGGTCCGAACTACTCGTCAAGAACGGCGAACTCGCCGAGGAGTACCTTCCGGACGGATACTCGGTCGAATGGCAGACTGCACTCCAGGGCTCGGTCATCGGGAACCGGATGGTGTCCGGAGAGAACGAAATCGGGTACAACGGCGATATGCCGACGATCATGGCGATCATCAATGAGGACACCCCGATCTCGATGACCGGTCTCTCGGCCTGGTCGTGGGGCCAACAGTGCAACCTCGTCATCACTCCCACGGACCGAGATTTCGATGGTCCACAAGACCTCGACGGGATGAACGTCGGCATCACGACCGGATCGTGTACGCACCGGTTCTGGCTGGACGTCGAGGAGCGAGAAGGGATCTCCGCGGAGATCACCGATACGGACATCAACACGATCCTTGCCGAGATCAGGGAAGGAAACCTCGACGCCGGACTGATGTGGGAACCGAATCCCAGCATGGCGGTCACCCAACAGGAGGAAGCGAACTGGTTCTTCACGGGTGCGAGGTACAACGACCCCGATATGGGTTCCGTCTCGATGACCGACGAGTTCATCGAGGAAAACGAAGACGCCGCAATCGCGTACATGAAAGCGGAGCTCGAGGCCAAACACATCTTCGAGGACGATCAAGAGCGAGCAGTTGAGCTCATCGGAGAGGAACCCGATCTCGAGGATTATGACGCAGAGACGATTGAAGCGTCCATCTACGAGCCTATCGACGCCAACGAGGAAGAGGTCAACAAGATGGAGTTCGCAACGGATATGCGTCAGATCGAACCGATCGACGTCCACATCAAGGAGACGGCCGCGAACTTCCTCGTCGACCAAGGCGAAATCGAACGAGCGCCGGAAGAGGACGATTTCAACTGGGATATCCTCGACGCCGCAATCGAGGAACTGGAAGACGAAGGCGTCGACTGGGATCCGACTGACGAGGAGGTTACGACGGAATGAGTATTTCCGATTCAGTCGGGGAGAAATGGCTCGGGGTGTCCCAGCAGCTGCCGTCGCTGCCGGCGCTGCCACGGCCCGTCTACAAAGGAGTATCCATCCTGCTCTTTCTGGGGGCGTGGTGGCTGTTCGTTGCGATCGAGTTCCTGGGGTTTCGCTTGATACCGACCCCGATCGAAACGATACGGGCACTCGTCGAGTCCATCCAAGGAGCTCCCCTCACCTCGGGCGGCCAGTCGTTGTATACCCACTCCTACTACACGATCATGCGCGTCGGATTGGGAATCGGACTCGGCATCTGTACCGCGATCCCGCTCGGGTTGCTGATCGGTTGGAGTGACCTGTTCGACAGATATCTCCTCCCCGCGTTCGAGGTCCTCCGGCCGATTCCCCCCGTCGCATGGGTTCCGATCGCGCTGATCGGATTCACGAGCGAGCTGATGAGCATCGTCTGGGTCGTCTTTGTCGGGGTCTTCTTCCCGATCCTGATCAACACGATCGACGGCGTCAAAGACATCGAGACCGATTACGTGCGTGCGATCTACAGTCTCGGCGGAAGCAGGATCGATCTCTTCAGACACGTCATTGTTCCATCAGCAATCTCGTCGATGGTCACAGGAACAGTGATCGGAATCGGGATCGGTTGGATTGCCGTCGTCGCTGCGGAAATGATCTCCGGAAACTACGGGGTTGGCTATGCGACGTACCAGGCGTATCGCGTGATGGATACCCAGACCGTGGTCATCGGGATCATCATCCTCGGCGCTTACGGCGCGCTCTCGAGTGCGTTCGTCTCGCTGCTTGGGCGTCGACTGACTCCATGGGAACGACTTGAGAGCTAAGACGATGTGTACGCCAACTTCCCAGACCCGCGCAAAATCGAACTCGAAACCGGCTCCCAGTCTCAGCCATCCACTGACTGTCCAACCCGTACACGAGCGTGATGTGATCGTCGGACGGGCAGAATCACGATCGAAATCACCGGTATCGGTCAGAAACATGACAATCGAATGTAAACGATGACCGGACAACAGCACGAAACGACGGAAGAAACCGAATCCACGGCCCAACAGGGATCGGTACTACTCGACGAGGTGACGAAGGTCTACGATCCGGACGGCGAACACGTCGTCGCCGTCGACGACGTGGATCTCAGGATCGACGCTGGTGAATTCATTACCGTGCTTGGCCCCTCAGGCTGTGGCAAGAGCACCCTGATGAACTGTATCGCAGGCTTTCTCGAACCGACATCCGGTCACGTCTACGTCGATGGCGATCGAGTTGAAGGCCCGTCGGAACGCCGCGGCGTCGTTTTTCAGGCAAACCGATTGCTCCCATGGAAGACGATCGAGGAAAACGTCAACCTCGGGCCGAAGATGCGTGGCGAACTCGTCGAGGGGCGCGCGAGCGAACTGCTCGCCGAGATGGGCATCGAGGGGACGGAAGATCAGTACCCGACGGAGCTCTCCGGGGGGATGCAACAGCGAGCCGAAATCGCGCGCTTGCTCGCGAACGACCCGGATATCATGCTGATGGACGAGCCGTTCAGCGCGCTTGACGCGCTGACGAAGGAGATCATGCAAGAGATGCTCCTCGAGATCTGGGAAAAAGACAATAGAACGGTCGTCTTCATTACGCACGACGTCTCCGAGGCGATATTCCTCGCCGATCGCGTCGTCGTCATGAGCGCCGCACCGGGTGAGGTAAAAGCCGACATCGAGGTCGACATCCCGCGGCCACGAAACCTGGACGTAACGACGACCGATCGGTTCAAAGAACTCGAACGGGAGGTCCTCGAACTGATCCACAGCGAAGCCAGGGAAGCCATGGGTGGCGCCTGATGAGTGCCGTATCCGGCTTCACCCGCCCGTCGGTCCTCGATCACGCCAATGTCGTCGTCTCGATCCTCGGGCTCGTCTTCGTGTGGTGGCTCCTTGCCGTGAACGGAGCTATCAACAGCCTTCCGGGGCCTTTGCCCGCGGTCGACGCGATGGTCTCGATGCTCCCTACTGCAGAGTTTCACTCATCCGTGATTGCCAGTCTGAGACACGTGTTCGTCCCATATCTGGCTGCAACCGCTCTCGCCGTCCCGCTCGGGGTCGCGATCGGTCTGAGCCTCACGTTCCGAGATCTCGTCTTCCCATCGCTCGAAATGCTCCGACCGGTCCCGCCGATCGCGTGGATCCCCATCGCGATCCTCGTTCTGCCGACCACACTGGCGAGCATCATGTTCATTACGTTCATGGGCGCCTTCTTCCCGATTCTACTGAACACGATCCGAGGCGTCGAGCGGGTCGAACCGGATTACGTCAAGGCCGTTCAGTGCCTCGGCGGAACCAGGCGTGACGTGCTGCGACAGGCTATTCTCCCGGCGGCGTTGCCGTCGATTCACACCGGCCTCGTCATCGGGATGGGCCTCGCATGGGTCAACCTGGTCGCAGCGGAGATGATCGCCGATGCCGGTCTCGGACGGCTCATCTGGGTCGCCTACACGACCGGGAACTATGCGAACATCGTCGCCGGCGTCATCTTCGTCGGACTCCTGGGATACGCCTCCTCAACCCTCGTTCGGTGGATTGGACAGCGACGGATGAGTTGGAACGTGGAGACGTCGTCATGAGAACCGATGGCAAAATTCGCTCGACGGGACTCGTTTCTCCCACGGAATCCGGGGCGCTTCGACTGCTCACACGGGCTCGAGCCATACTCCCTCCGATCGCGTTTCTCGCAGTGACCACAGTATTGCTCTCGATGACCGAATCACTATCGGCGACCACGGGTTCCGTTCCACTGCCCAACGGATTCAGTGCCACAACTGATACAGCACCACTCGAGATTGCGGGCACATCGACACTCGCCGTCCTCGGATATGTCGACTTCGGTATCGCACATCTGTACGTGCCAGCAGAGTCACTGCTCATGGTCGTAGCTGGCGTATTCCTGGTCTCTCGTGGACGGACTGGAACAGTCGCCGGTATCGCCCTCGGTGGCTGTGCTGCTGGAACACTGGTCCTTGTCATGGGATGTCCATGCGGATCCGGATCAGCAATGGCACTCCGGGCGCTCCTCTCTTGATATCGAATCCGTCTCTTTGACACCCTCTCCGCCCTGAACGGCGAGGCTTTGGGCCTGGTTCAACGTAGCGCCACACAGAACACGCTCATGAGATCCATGTCTTCCCTCTCGGGTGTATATACAGAATTGTAATATCGCCTGCCTTGTCGCGAAGCCACTCACGGGCAGCCATTCCCACCCGCTGTTTTTTCGTTTCGCTTTCTTCGCTCTCGGCGAGAGGGTCAGCAAAGAGATAATTGTTATTGGAGACGAGTATAAAGAAGGTATCTACCGAATCTGGGAGCGAGTGGAGCTTTTCAAACTCTCCAAGCAGACTATTCTCGTCTGTATTCAGAATAGACTGGAGTTCTTCCAGATCCATCTTCAATAGCTCATCACTATTCACGGAACATGTGGTTGGTGGATAGCACTTATTTTTGATGAATTTGATCCCGAATGCAGTAGCCAGATCATCGTTACTAAACCGCTTTGACCCCGACCGAACCCATTCGACGGGGTTGTTCACTGTTCCGTTGAACACGATGATGTCGAATTTCGTTCTCTTCCCAACGCTCGCGTTAAGTCGGACCCGTTCGATTTCTCCCCGCTCTTGGAAGCGTTTCTCGACAACGTCTTTATACGACTGTTTGTATGACTTCGTGTCTCCAACAAGGCGTGGGTTCTGAACCGTAGCCATCTCTTCTCCACGTTCCGCTAACGTGTCGACTAACGAGTTGTATAGATGAACGCGGAGATCCGCCTCTGTTCCAAATTCAATTGGATACTTAATGAATTCATCAGCAAGCTGCTCGACTATTCCCCCGTATTCAACACCCATCACTTCCATAAGTGGGAACGACACGATAACAGTTGGGGTGGAGGGTGTCGAGAAGATCTCCACAAGCTCCAGTTCGAGTGTTTGGATGACTTTACCTATTGGTACCGGTATCTCACGTCTCCGTTCTGAGGACTCTATAGCTCAGTCATCCAGAGTGGAAGGGAACGTGTCGGCAATCCGCCCATATAATAGAGCGGGAGGTAGTGACATCCACACTGTCAACTGCACTGACAGAGACAGTCTGTTGGTCGGCATCCTCATCGGTTTCGACCCGAACTGGGAACTCGACGTCTTGCTGCGTAGCGTACGTTTCATACCCCAGTGAAACGGTCTCTGTCTCTCCAGGGCCAATGGTCACAGATGTACTGTCTACCTGTTCGGGCTCCTCACCGACGATTAGCCGGACCTCCTGTGACGCTTCACTCTCTCCGGTGTTCTCGATCTGTGAGGTAACCTCCAAGTACTCACCGCCTTGAACGGGATCAGTTATCCCGAGAATCGTCACTTCGAGTGTTCCCTCTCCATTAGCAGGATCATCGCCTGCATCACCAACCACTTCGACCGTCTGTTCGTCGTCATCGCTATCAGTCTCGACCCGAACCGGGAACTCGACATCCTGCTCAACCGGGTAGGTTTCGTAACCGAGAGTTATGGTTTGGGTCTCTTCAGGGCCAAGCGTGACAGAGGCGGCATCCAGTTGATCCTCTCCAACCACGAGTGCAATAGACTCGGTGACTTCCGTGTCCCCGGGATTTTCGATTTGAGCGGCTACTCCAAGGTATTCGCCTGCTTCAACCGGGTCGTTTGTAGCACTGATAGTTACGTCTACGGTGGCCCCGTCAGCTTCGACTTCGATGAATGCATAGTCATACGGTGGACTGGAGTAGTACAACCAGTCTGCGTGGCCGCCTGATTCGACGAACTCGTACGTCTCTGTCCCAGTCGAATCGTGGTGGGGAATCGCAACTAGAGCTTGACTTGAACTGAGCGGTTCATCCAGTTCAATCTCAACGGGTTCATGGGATCCGGGGTCGAGATACTCCGAGGCACCAACAACTGTTCTGCTCATAGACTCGTGCTGTAAATTCCACTCGTCGGCTGGTGGCGAGAGCATACTGTCCTCACTACCGTCGTAGACTGCGACGAATCCACCGTGAGAGAGCGAAACAGAATCGGCGATTACCAGCTCGCCGTCGGACGGTTGATCGGCGAATGTAATGCTGGCTTCTGGTCGTTCTCCTGTGCCATATTCGACACATCCTTCGATGGATTTCTCGATCGGATTATCTACATCGTGATCGATTTCGTCAGACGGAGACATCGGGTCTATGTCGGTCTCTTCAGAGAGCCGTACGTAGTCGATATAGAACAGCGTTTCAGATGAAACGTCAATGGCCGAGGTGCCATCGTCTGAGAGCAGGTCACTACCGTAGTGATGATTTGACGTATCCGTTGCACCGGATAGATGAGAGGCCTCAAGATGAACTCCTTCAAACTTCCCGGTGATCTCGACTTCGGCGCAACTGTGGAACTCGACGGGTGGCTCTTCGCCCGCCGCTTGTTCGTCTTCGTCAAGCTCAGTCTGGACTGGTTGAACACTGCTAATTCCTGGAGCCGAGGTAATCACTCCCGTTTGGATTCCCGTTCCAGCAGCAGCAGCCGTCGTTGCACCCAGCAGCGTGAGTAGCTTGCGACGGTTTACTTTCATTCCTATACTAAACTCTCTGTGAGTGTCGCGTCCACCGTTTTTCAGTGATACAATGCCACATACCAAGGCTTACAGTAGCAAATTATATAATATGTCTTCGCCACAGTAGTGACTATCATAAGTTGTTACCATATATTGCGAATCTCTATCATTTGAGAACCTCATTTGAGAACCTTGGAAAGGTGCTTTCCCATCAATTATCAATGACGATCCGGCCGCATTCGAGTATGTTAGTGGGTTCGTGAGGAGCGTCTGGATCCTCGCTCGAGGGTCGGTGTGGGTCCGTGGACGGCCTCAGCCGTGGACGCCAGCTGTCTCCGGGGGAGCGTCGGTCAGTGCGGATTCGCCTGGGATCGCGGCGTCCGCAGGAAGGACGAGCCGGCGTGGGCGAGACGACTAGGTGGGTGGATCACTCGCAATCTCGACATCGGTTCCGCCACATTCCGTACACGTATCGTCCTGCCACGGTACGGATTGATGGATCAGTCGCGGTGCGTCACATTCGTTGCAGTATCCGTCTTTGGCTATCTTGGACATGGCCCCCACCACTATCGTGTTATCTTCCGTGTCCGAAGCCCACGTCACCGACTGACGCGGACGACAGAACTAATCTAGTGGGCCATACGCATAATTATTTGGACGTCAATGGACATGACTGATCGATATTGTCCAACAGTCGTCGGAAGTGTCGAGGCTTCCGGTCGAGATCATAGCGATCGGAACTGCCTCGTGGGGTGGAGCCGGCTCGAGTGACAGAGACGCCACTCCGGTGGGTCGAATGACGATAGCGGCTTGTGAACTACCAGAAGTTGTCAATACGTTTTAAGTTTGGGTCCGCAAAGCTCCAGAGAATGAGAGGGGAAACTCGGAAAGCGGCCATCTCGAGATGGAGAGACGTTCTGCAGAGCGGCTGTCCGGGCCGGGCTGTGGGACATCACGTACGATCCAGGTGGGATCGACCGTTCGAGGGGCTCGACGGAGAGAGGAGCCAATGGACGAGTTGAGCGCGATCCAACGGGACCTCTTGGTCGTGCTCACGGGATTCGATGGCCCCTCGGGCCAGCTGCTCAAAGCCGAACTCGAGGAGTACTACCAGATCGAACTGAACAATTCCCATCTCTAATTCGAACCTCGAACGGCTCATCGAGGCGGGGTTCGTCGAGAAAGGCGAGCAGGACGGCCGGACGAACTTCTATTTCCCGGGAGAAAAGTGTTAGAATAGGAGGGGTCAATCACACCATATGCACGATCGTAACGGCCTGTCCAAGCCGATCCGATGGGGCGTGATTGGCTGTGGCGATGTTCTCGAACGGAAGAGCGGTCCCTCGTTCCACCAATCCGAACGAAGTTGCATTCAGACTGTTGTCTCCAGCGACGGCGAGTCGGCCGCGCGCTATGCGGAGATCCACGACGTGTCGGTCGCCACCGGTGACGCCGAACAAGTCATGACGGACCCCGAAATCGATGCCGTCTATATCGCGTCGCCGCCCGATACCCACGAGGAGTTTACCGTTGCCGCAGCCGAGGCTGGTAAACCGGTCCTCGTCGAGAAGCCGATGGGCCGTAGTGTCACAGAGGGGCGTGGCATGATCGATGCCTGCGATCGGGCTGGTGTCGAATTGTTTGTCGCGTACTACCGGAGGTTCCATCGTCATGTCGAGGAAATACGGTCGCTGCTCGCGGAGGGACGGATCGGTGAACCGGTGTGTGCCATTGTCAACTACGCACACCCGCGACCGAACGACAGCGGATGGCGCGAAATGCCCGAGATCAGCGGCGGGGGCTGGTTCGTTGACGCGACCTCTCACCGCGTCGACCTCCTCTGTCACCTGCTGGGGGCGCCGACTGAGGCAACCGGTGTCGTCCGCTGTGATGACGGAGACAGTCAAACGGAGACGGCCGTCTCCCTTTCGCTCTCTGTCGCGGATGGTGTCTGTTGTACAGTTACGAGTGATTTCGTCGGCGCGGGTTCGACCGACCGCTTCGTGATTCGAGGCACGGCGGGTTCGATCGTCGCCGAAACGCTAGACAGCGGCGATTTTACCTACGAGGTCGCAGGAGAGTCGGGGAGCGTCGCATGCAACCAACCAGAAACGACACATGGGGGCCTCCTCGACCACGTCGAGGCCGTCCTTTTGGACGGGAAGACGAACCGCTCGACCGGCCGGGACGCCATTCAGACAGAAGCGATCTTGGACAAGTGCGTCCGGAGTGTGTACGCAGACGCGATCCCGACGACCGTGTGGGATGGATCGTTTCCTCTGACCGACTGACACACGGGTGCTGTCGGCTCTGTTGGTACACTCGTAGTGGACCTCTGTCCACGGTCCGTCAACGAACGGGTACTCGTTGGTCTTGCGGCAAGTTCCAATAGTTGTCAGTCGACTATCGAAACGGCGGATGCGACGCCCGTCACAGATGTATCCCGTTCGCTCAAATCCGGTTACTCGTGATGGCATAGAAATAACACTTGGGGCCGTACTGATCGGTGAAATTCGTGCCTTCTCTGTTGTGATCGAGCAACTCGCCGGGCGTCCCTCGTGGTGATCGCCGACGATCGCTCTCGGGTAGACCCACCAGTAGTGGACCGCTAGAGCAGACCGCGTTCGGGTAGGTTGGTAGGTTCGTGAAGCGTGTTGGCCCTTGCTCGAGAGGGTCTCAGTCCGTGGACGCTCTCAACAGGCAGTAGCGAGGAGTCCCCTTCCTCACCGAGCGGCAAAGCCGCGAGTAGGGAGGGAAGGAATCGCGTTGCGAAGGTGGGCGAAACAGTTAGTATCGCCCGGTTCGTCGTCCTCTGTCGTCCGAAGCGGGCTTCAGACAGCCCAGCAATGGGTGCCGAACCAACACGTCGGTGCGGGAAAGGTTTGGTTCCTCGCTCCGGACGGGCCGTCGTCAACCGGCCCCGAAGGACGGACCGACGACGCGACCGCTCCGAGCACGCTCGACTTGCCGCGACGTCGCCGAGGTCACGTCCAATTTCATTGCCTCTGCCGACCGACCGCACCGGCACACAAGTCGGTCCGGGACCACAACTCCCGACCGAAGCCACGCAAGCCCCGTCCGCAGAACGCCGAAGGCGTTCAGGGCAGGGTAGTTGACCTGCGACCGTCAGCTGTCCCCGGACTGTCGTTCGAGTGGGTCTTAGTTGACTCGTGTCTCCCAGCGCGACAGCACCTCCCAGACGACCCGTGTCGGATTGAGCGAGGACAACGTGTACGGCTCGTAGGTGTAGGCGTCCGTCTCGTCCGACCGTTCCTGTACGTGTCCCCACTCCTCGACGTGGTCCTGTGGGTGATGGTGCCAGCCGACATCACTCGTACCATCACTATAGTGAAACGAGAACTCCGGTGGGGCCTCGGGCGTCTCGCCCGCGAACCAGCTGACGGTGAACGTCGCTGTCTCGGCGTCGATCTCGGCACGATCCGTCGCGATCTCCCCGATGACTCGTGTGTACGCTCCCGATGGGAACCCACGAACTGCAGAGATCGCCGGATGGCGTTCGAGTTCGCGTTGGATTCCACGAAGTGCCCGATGTGACGTTTCGCCCGGGTCGTACGACCCTGGCCCTCCGGCTCCAGGCATATCAGGCCGAGGCGCGATCCGGCCGACTGTACGCCCCGTAGTTCTTGATCGCATCCTCGACGAGACTGAGGCGGTAGCGACAGAGCTCCCAGTCGTTCGCGGTCTCTCGGAGCTCCCGCGTTTCTCGTGCGGTGGCGGTATCGCTAGCCAGGGCCCGGAGCTCGTTCGGCGAGTCGATGCCATACGTCTCGCGCCACCCCTCGATCCGCTCTTGGAGGTCGGCCTTGCGCTCGATGAGGTCGTCCTGGTCGTGGGACTCGAGGAGATCACGGATCGTTTCCATCCGCGTATGGAGCGGATCCGGCGCGTACAGCGTCGTTCCATCACGGCCGGTCGTCAACAGGACGTTCAGATCGACGAGCCGTTCGAGATGGTCCCGTGCGGTGTTCTCGGCGACGTGTGCCTCGTCGGCGATAGAGGACGCCGAACGGGGGTGTGAGACGGTTCCCGCCGCCGATCGCACGCGATCAAACGCGCTCGTGTGTGCTTTCCACGCTTCGGTACCCGGTGCATCCTCGCTCATACCTGCTCGTTCGCGATAGAGCGCAATAAATATACTTGTAGGCCGAATAATTGAGTTTAATCTCTCCACGCCCTGCATGTAACGCGAGTCTCGAGTGGGGCCGGGGTGGACGTATCTCGGTGGAATCGATCGATTGGATGGTTCCGACAGCGTTCGGACGCAGCGCCAGCGAACCGAGATGGTCCTCGATCGACGGTGTCGCTGATCCGGATCGGTACGCCGGACTTCCTCCGATACGATTCTCTTGTAGTCCTATATGCTTAGGCCCCAGCGTTATTCGGCTGTCACCCGAAGCACGGATGTCGGCTTGCTTCCCGTTGGCCGGCACCTTCCCACCCCACCCACCACTCACTCGCGTCACACCGCTGCTCTGCTTTTCTCGGGGCGGCGCAGGCCCGTGATCGATACGGAAACGCGATCGAGGCCATTCTCCTGTATGGCAGCGTCGCCCGAGGGACCGAACGAGGTGCCGATTCCGACGTCGATCTCCTCGTCGTCGTGAGCGATGCTGTCGATGCCTCATCCCTCGAGGACCGCCTCCGTGATCTCGCCTCCGACATCGAACTTAACCGCGGCGGCGTCCTCTCCGTGCTCGTGCTCTCGGAATCTGACGTCGATGCGCAGACGGACCGCCCGTTTTTCGCGGCAGTGCAGCAGGACGCGACCCAACTCCATGGGTGAAGACGGGGACACCGATGCACGGCGAGAGTTGGACCGTGTACGGGAGCAGTCGGGATCCGCTCCGATCGGGCCGGTCACATCTCTCAGATCAGTCGTACTGACTCCCCGGCATCATCCCCGATGATGTCCGCAACGCCATAGACGAACACGTCATCCGCATAGCCGCGGGCAGCAACGCCACGTTCGATTCCGTTTCGTGCCGGCTTTTGACATCCCCCACACGACTGAAGTCGTGGGATTCCTCGCGCTCGGGGCCGGTCACGCTGACCACCCCGACGGAGGCAACTTCCCAACCCCAGTGGTTGGTCCCGGTTTGTAGGCAGTGCGTCGAGGCGATGAACGCATGGCAACGTCAGTCCGAACGCGTTCGGACTGCCTCGCTAACACCCTACGGGCGGTGCCATCAGCCACACTCAATCGGGCAGGGTTGCTTTTTGTTGATGGGGACCCCAATCCAACCCCAGTTTTCCCAGTCGAGTTAGACTCATAAACGGCCCCAGAGTGCCTAAGTCTTGCGGTTTCGAGTCTCTGCCTACCGCTTAGACCCACGACTGAAGTCCTGTCTCTTACCCACAAATCGAGCCAGTCTACTGAGAGAACGGGATCAATGAAAGCGACCGAAATACCGGATATGTACGGGCCTATCCACCCTTGGAAGGTGATTTCGACGAGCTCACTCACCCGCGTTCATCCATCCCCACCGTCGATATCATCGTCCGAATACCCTCCTCATCTCGATCTGGTGGTCAAAAATCGAGGCCGAGAGGGTCTGAAATGCTCGCGTGGAACGCCGCGAACTTGTGGGTAAGAGACAGGACTGAAGTCGTGGGTTTCCGCTTAATTCGTGTCATCCGTAAGGACGACCACGGCGTCTACTGCGTGGTCTCGTACGTACTCGATGGCCAGCCCGGCAAGGATCGTATCCGTTTTCTCGACATCGTGTTCGGCCTAGCCCGTCTCGCTTGCGATCGTTCGCCGGGCGATATCGCTCGCTGCAACGGCATCCCCATCGGTCGGCGCCGGTGGCTCGATAATCTCGGCCCAGCCCTCGTCACGTGCCGTCCGAACACGGTCCGTTTCTGGCCCGCCGAGTTCGTCAACGAAACGGCGAGGGAAGTTACACACGACACCGGCCTCTCGGACGGCGCTGCGAAACCGAGCGTACCGCGGGTTCGAGGGCGCACCGATCGCGAAGAAGACGTTCGCATCGACGAGCGCGTCTCGATCGGGTGACAGCGGTGTCTCGTGGCTCATTCGATACCTCAGTCAGGAGGATCCGTCCGTGCGGGATCGTCTTCGGTGTCATCGAGGTCGGGGACCTCGATCGTGTCGGCGACATCCGGGAAGAGGTGCCCGAAGAACGGATCACGCTCGCGGCCGAGGACCAGCGCCGGTCTGAGCGCGTAGATGATCATCATCGCCTCCGTGTCGCGAACGTCGATATCGGCGGCAACCATCCGCTGGGTCGTCTCTCCCGCGAAATGCAACCCGGCACCTCGCAACGCGGCGACGAGTTTCCCGATCCCGTAGCGGTCGCCGAAGTAGGCGACGTCCTCGTCGATCTCTTGGAGCGCGGTCGCATGGAGGACGGTCGGCGTGATGACGATCGGGGCATACGGCTCGACGACAGCGATGGGATCGGCCGTCAGCTGCTGGGGGCGAGTCGACTCGTCGCGGTCGACCAGCCCGAGATCAACCAGCCGATCGATATACTCGTAGGCCGTCGATTTGGAGATCTCGAGCCCCTCGACGACCTCCGGGGGCGTCACCCGCCCCCAGTAGCAGACATAGACGTACACCCGTGTCACTGCGGGCTGGGTGAGTAGTTCGACGACCGTTTCGAGTTTCGGGGCGTTTTGGGCGAGCGTCGCCGGGTCGAGTGCCTCCTCACTCATGGCGTCACGGGGTGGTGGATTCGGCATGTCGATACCGCCGTCCGGTCGGAGACGGTCATCGCCGAGCATACAATGTAGTTCGAAGTCCATGGACTTCAGACTTCAGGCGCAAGAGCCATTGGATCCTCTTCAACGCCAGTCAGTGGATCTTGACTCCGGTCAGACAGTATTCATCGACTGCTGGTTCCAGGGATCCGTGGACAGCTGTCGTCTCCGGTAGGGCCTCGAGTGGGTGTCTCTTAGACTGATCGCCGACGATCGCTCTCAGGTGGACCCGCGGGTAGTGGACCGCTAGAGCAGACCGCGTTTGGGGAGGGTGGTGGGTTCGGGGAGCGTGTGGAGCCTCGCTCGAGGGCAGGTGTAGGCTCGTGGCGCCCTCAGCCGTGGACGTCAGCTATCTGCAGTCGACGACAGTGTCAGTTGCCCCATCGCGGAGCACTATCGAGATCCGATAGCGTCCGCTTTCGAAGTCGTGGGACACACAGTTCGACGAAGGTGGTGAGATTGGCCGCAGCCGAGGGGTCATAGCCGAAGATCACGCCCCGTTCGTCCGGCTGATTGAAATGCAGGAGAACCAACTCGTCGAAGAGATGAAGCGAGCAGTAGAACGAACCGACGTCGAAGAGCCGTTCTCGGTCGGTATTCCGGCGGGCGTCCTGTCTGAATGCCTGGACGACGTCGTCGCTGGTCGCGTCCCACTCCTCGATCTGACCGTACACTGCCTCCTCGCCGTACAGAAAGTGCCACCCATCGGGGTCGTATTCGACCACCGTACGGAGCGTGTCGCCGGTCTCTTCGAGGAGGAACTCGATCAGGTCGGTCTCGGTGTCGGTGTCACTCACTCGTCAGCCCTCCACTGGCGGGCGTCGAGCCAACGCGGTGTTCGCTTTCGAGAGAACACATACTCTGTAGTGAAAATAGCGCCACCAAAAAGGTATCGGCCCCTGACAAGATCCGGGATGCACAGTCTGAGTTGGTTGGTTCAACCGGCACTGCTCTCAGCGGGGGAGGGCCGTTATCTCCCCCTGAACACGGCGCCGAGGTATGCGAGACCTCAATCCGCGAGATCTGACCGTAGCTCGGGATTAGGTGGGTGGATCACTCCTGATCTCGACATCGGCCCCCCCACAGTCCGCACACGTGTCGTCCTGCCAGGGCACCGACCGATGGACCGTTCGTGATGCATCACACTGGTTGCAGTATCCCTCTGTAGCGATCTTTGACATTGTCCCCACCAGTGGGACGACCGTGTCGCCCCGCTTCTCACCAGGGGCCTGTGAAGCATTAGTGTATCTCGTGCACACCGTGCAGGGGGTGCAGTGACAGGGAGACCAGGCGCAATGCCGGGCCTGTGGGCCGTGGATACGCACCGTCACTCAAGCGGACGGAACGCCTCTCGGTGCTCAGCGTAGCTGTTCTCGGCCCAGTCCATGACGACATCGGATTCACTCTCGACCAGCGCCCGGGGAAAGCCTCGATCGTCTTTGACCCCGATGTGGACCAGCTCGTCGTAGATGCCCAGAAAGTATTCGATCTCGTCATCGGAGACGAACAGCGAGACCGAGTCTGACTCGATCAGGGCGGCAAGGACGTGTTCATAGCGGTCATCCGAACGGACCGTGTCCGCGACGTTCGCTGAGACGACGAGCTCGTAGCTCCGGTCGTCCGTGATGCTCTCCGAGAGTTTACGGAGGTGAGTCAGCCCCGACCAGGGGAGGAGACACCGAAACGTGGTCGTCTCTTGGAGCACCGCAACGTGGCGATTGACGGGTGCGTACGGATCGTGTCGATCACCAGTGATGATCTCGGCCCCAGCGAGGTGATCGAGCTCGAAGTCAAGGACGCCATCGGGAAGCCACTGGAGGACCGGGCGTAATCGTTCGACGGTCGTCATCGTAGTCATGAGCGTCGAGAGTTCCCCAGCCACGACCGTTCCACGGGCGGTTACCTCGTACGCGGTTCGGGTCGGATCGTACGAAACGTAGCCGTGGCGTTCGAGCGCGTCGAGGTGGCGGCCGATCGTCGTCCGGGACGCATCGATCTGGCGTCGGAGGTCAGGTGTGGCGCACCAGCCGGCCTCATCGATGGTCTGCAGGAGCCGGGCACGAACGGGTGAAGACGTCAGGAACCCGACATCGTCGATCGCGTCGGTCATCGTTCAGTGGGGATCCATCACCTGTTCGAGTGGGTCGGCTGTCTGTCGATACTTCCGATATCGATCCTCAGCCCACGCGTAGACGTCGTCGTCCTCGGTTTCCAGAAGGGCTCGGGGCCGGCCGTCTTCGTCGACCACCGAGAGATGCACCGTCTCGTCGTACAGTCCGACGAAATACGGAATCTCATCGTCCGAGCGGCGTACCTCGACCTGACCCGTCCGGAGCACGCGCTGCATCTTCTCTCTGTACCGTGGGTGTGAGTCGAAGAGCTCGGCGATTTCGGGGCCGACGATCAACTCGACCGAGACGTCATCGTTCGTCTGGAGCATCTCGAAGGAGGCTTCCATTCCACGCTCACCGACGATGGGGAGAGCGAACCGGTGGGTTTCGGTCACTTCCATCAACTCGACGTGTGCGTCCTCGGGAGCGTACGGGTTCGCCTGGGTCGCGACGATCATCGTCGCGTCCGCCAGACGCCACAGCAGCGGCGGGTCGAACTCGCCTGGCGGGGCCCACTCGAGAAACGGCTCGAGCGCCCGTGTCGCTGCGACGGTCTCGACCAGTTCGAAGAAATCGCCGGCGACGACCTCGCCGATCCGTGTGAGCGCGACGTCGTCGTGATCCCGTTCGATGAATCCTCGCTCCTCGAGGGCCTCGAGGTTGCGCCCGATCGTCGTCCGGGAGCAGTCGAGACGGTCCCGGAACGTGGCTTTCGCGACCCGTCTCGAGTCGGCCTCTCGAAGGAGTTCGAGCATGTTGACTCGGGACGCGGAGTTCGCTAGAAAGCCGATCTCCTCGATCGCTTGTTGGTCCCCCACAGTGTCCCCCATTAGTGAGGCTGTGTGACAAACAGGTAGTTAATCGTTGTGGCAGGTCAGATGGCACCGTTAACTTAGGCAGACGTTCCAGGTCCATGCGAACTGCTTGAGCCAGTTATTCGTCGTTGAAACGGTGGCTCCAGTGAACGAGGCGTAGAAGGTTTCGATCCGGCGTTTCAGCTCTTGGATCCAGCGTTCGACGCGATTTCTCACGCTATGGCGACGGACGATGTGCATGATACCCAGCGGGGTGAAGACGGGGCCGTGCTGGCCCCGTCTGTCACCACGATCGATGAGAAGCGCCCAAACAGCTCGACGAGTTCCGTCAGGAACCGCCGAGTTGTCAACGTATTTTTCGACGGTGCAACCGACGCGTGCAATAGGTGACGTGTTTCGGGATCGACCGCCGCGAACAGCGTGAACTCCTCACCTCCTTGGCTGACCGCCGTCTCGTCCATCAGCACGACCGCCGGCAGGTCGGCGGCCGGCCGCCGACCAGCCTCTGTCAATCGCTGATCGAATTTCTGAATCCACCGCCAGACTGCCACGTGAGACCGCTCGATACCGAGCCATCCGGGCACCCGCGAGACCTTTCGAAGACTCACCCCGTGATTGTACAGGAGGATCGCCAGCTCCACGGCCTGGCGATCCGTCCGCTCGCGCTCGAAACACTCACTCTCGTCCAGAACCTCAGTCAGGTCGGGAAGGCTTGGTTGCATCAACTCCACTAGGAGACGAACTTTCCCATCCTTGTCGCTAATCCTATTTTCGCGGTTCAGTTGAGAGGCGGTTCGAGGTTGTTTTTACGGTTAGAGTGGAAGGCTCCCCGTAGCGTCTATGCCGTTTCAGCGGTAGTGGGTTCCCGCGCTGGCTCCACAGTGGAGCGTATCGAATCGGTGACGCATCCCCAGTTTGGCACTCAAAACCGATAGACTGCACTGCTCTCCAATAGATCGTGCTACACGTTCAGATTAAACCGGGGAAGCAGGACAAAGTTAACACTGCCGGTGAGGCAGCCATGTCCCCCTGGAGACGGCGTCAAGGTATGCGAGACCTCGATCCGCGAGACCTGACCGTAGCTCGGGACTAGGTTGGTGGATCACTCCTGATCTCGACGTCCGTCCCCCCACAGTCCGCACACGTGTCGTCCTGCCACGGCACTGATTGATGGATTAGTCGCGGTGCGTCACACTGGTTGCAGTATCCGTCTTTGGCTATCTTTGACATGGCCCCCACCATTGTGCTTTCGCACGTCGTGTCCGAAGCCCACGTCATCGGCTGACGCGGATGTCAGAACTGATCTAGTGGGCCATATGCATAATTATTTGGACATCAATGGGCATGACTGATGGATATTATATAACGTTCGTTGGGTGGCGGTGGGGAAGAACTCGACGTCACACAAACGGAAACCGACCACTAGCGGAGTAGAGACGTCGATGGCGGAGACGGCGGTTGTGCGTTCGTCGGCTATGGCGATCTCGAACTACCGATAGTTGTCAATACGTTTTAGGGAGGGGCTGCAAAGCCCCAGAGAGGATGAGAAAACCGGGGATTTCGAGAGCGGCACTCTCGAAGGGGAAATATGGAGGTCACGTCCTGCAGAACGGTTGTCCGGGCCAGGGTGGTGACCACCGCTCGTATCGAGACACACGAGAGCAGGAATCGGAGGGAGCGATCGGAGGTGGGATCCGATGGATGGCGTGAGTGCGTTCCAACGGGATCTCTTGGTGGTGCTCGCGGGGTTCGCCCGTCCATCGGGGCAGACGATCAAAGCCGAGCTCGAGGAGTACTACCGGACCGAACTCAACGATTCTCACCTCTATTCGAATCTCGAGCGACTCGTCGACGAGGGGGTCGTCGAGAAAGGGGAGCTCGACGGCCGGACGAACTTCTATGCGCTCACCGCTGAAGGCGACGATGCGCTCGGCGAGCGCCGACAGTGGGAGCGCCAGTATATGGATGGCTGACTGGAGCACGCCCCACCCGACGAGCCGATCGATTCGGTGGGAGCGTCAGTATACCGACGGCTGACCCGGCGGCCAGCGCCCGGGGAGGCACCCGGAGGGCTCTGTACGCATACTGATCGTGACCGCCGCCGAGAGAGCGGGGCCTCGGGAGGCCGAGGAGTCACTGCCCTGCGAGCAGGGACCGACACCGCGCCGCGAGCAGTCGAGCAGGGAGATCGTCGTCGGGGGCATAGACGAACTCGGCTGCGCTATCGGCAAGCAGGTGATCGATGAACGGGCGTGAAACCTGCGAGGAGACGATCACCGTCGGATACCCGGCATAGACGATCCGAAGCTGCTCGTAGAGGTTCTGGAGTGGCGCCTCGATCGCATCGTCGGCGACGACCACACACTGTGCGGCATCGAAGTCCGCACGCTCGTCTGTGACTGCTACCGTAGAGACGGTTTGCTCTACGGCAAGCGTGGGCTCTGCCCGTGCAGTTTCCGTGAGAGCTCGAGCGGTATCCGTTTCGTCTCCGACGAGTGCGATCCGAACGGGATCCATCCTGTTCGACCGGATACGCACCCGATTCTATAAAATGAAAGTGATCTGGAGGACGCTGATTCGATGACCATCGAGTCGGGGTTGGCCGCCCATAACGCCCTCGGACGTCACGATCTCGGCCATACTGACCGGTAGGACCGCGCCCTCTAACCGAGTTGTGCTCGTTGGATGGGTGCTCTCTTCTTGCTCAGACCGTCGCCGGATCGATGCGGTTCACGATCCCATCGAAGTCGTCGTCGAAACTCATGACGCCGTCGAGATCGTGCCGTCGAGAGAGCGCAACGGTCGTTGCGTCGGTGAAACTCAGCGCCTGATCATTGTACTGCTCGAAGATCTCGACCGCATCAGTGAACACGGCCGTGGACACGTGGAGCAACTCGTAGACCCCTGGATACTGTTCGACACCCCGGAGCTTGTCCCCGAGGTGTTTCGCTGGCGTGAACGAACCGCCTCGTGTGAGCGTCAGCGTGACCGCTTCGTCGTAGATGTAGTCGCTCACGTATGGCTGGCCGAACTCGCCGTCGTAGACGGCCTCGAGTGCCCCAGTGGCGCCGTCGTGCCTGGACGCGTCGCGATCATGATCTGCATACAGGACACCCGTATCGACGAGGATCGTCATCCGTATAGAACGTCGTCGATGTCCGATTCGTCCGTCTCGACGCCCGACCGGAAGCGATCCCGGCGCATGGCGTCTTTCTCGGCGTCCGTGAGCGGAACGGTCGCCTCCCGGAACGAATCGATGACAGCGTCGCGCGATTCGTACGCGTCGTCGATGAGACGTGTCAGAAGGTCTTGCTGCGTAACCGTCTTCCCCGTCCGTAGCCGGATCTCCGCCTGGAGTTCCTCGAGGCGTGATTTCGCGCCCTCGTCGACCTTGACTGCCGTCGCCATAGTTGTCGGTTACGGTCGAAACTTAGTAAACGTTTCTACCAGCAGCACGTACAGCTCCAGGCCCCCCAATTGCGGACGACGGTCTCGACGCCGAACGACGCCCCTCGAGGTTGGTGACGCGGTCGACGAGGTGATCGGTTTGCTGACGGAGGACCTCGTTTTCCTTGTCTACACACCCATCGGATACGTTTACACAACCGGGCACCGTACGATGTCTATGAACCAAGTGGCGATCCGGATCGTTCGGACGCTCCACGACGAGCCTCACCTCGAGGGGCGACGACTCACGGCTCGATTCATCAACAAACAAGTCGAAGATCGCAGTCTCGACCCACGGATGGTCGCTGATCGCCACGACCTAGATGCTGCCGATGTCTACCGTGCCCTCACGTATTACCACGATAACTCCGCGTGAATCGACTATTCGATCTGTACGGCGAACTCTACGCACAGTACCACGGCTATCGCTGGTTCGCCGAGGCGGAGTTCCATGTCGACCTCGAAACCTTACTCGGCTTTCACCCGAACGGAACGGACGTCCTCGAGATGTCGGTCTTGAGCGATCGTAGCGGAGAGGAGCCCTTCGAGACGGATGCCGAGGAGAGAGATCTACTTACACTCGACGAGATGGCGGAGCAATACGCCGAGTTGTATGCCCACCAGTGGTCGGAAATGACTGTTGATCTATGATAATCGTGTTATTGCGAGGGAGAGACAACGACTGACATCGATTGGGAGTCTTTTTTTATCACATCTCCCGTTCTCACGCCCCCTACTCAATCCGGGCAGTCCTGGGCCTGTGGACAGCTGTCGTCTCCGGTAGCTCCTCATGCGGGTGTCCCTCGTGGTGATCATCGACGATCGCTCGAGAATCGACTTGTGAGTAGGGGACCGCTGTTGACGGCCGGATTAGGTGTCCAGAGGAGCGATCACTCCCTCTGAAGCCACTCATACCATTCGCCGAGATCGACCAGCTCGTTTGCAAGTTCTTCGATCCCATACTGTTCGAGAACTGCCTCAACAGCTCGAGCAAGTCCTTCCGGATCCTCATCCGGGCGACCTTGATCGTAATAGAGGAGGACGCCTGCATGATCGAGTTCTTGATCGAGCTCTTCGAAATCCTTCGCATTGTTCGAGAGGAGGAGTACATCGTTCGTCCGACACCACTGCAGAAGGTCCTGGTCGGTGGTTCGTTCACCGAACTGGTCTTTCGCCTGGTGAATCTCGTACCCGCGTTCCCGAAGGACTCGCTCGAACACCCGACTGACGTGTTCGTCGAGTAGGATCGACGGCTGCGTCACGAAATCGGCTCTTTGGGTTTGATCGACGAGTCCCGAACGCGTTCGAACGCGGCTGCGTTGGCTCGATCAGCCGCTCGCATCTCTTCGGGATTGTCGTAATAGTACGAGAGTGCCTCGTACACTGACGCGAGCGAGCAGTCGAATTGATCGGCGACGTACGCCGGTGGATGCCCGGCGTCGATCACTTTGCTGGCGACGTGGCGGACGGCGATCCGGGTCCCCTCGATCCGCGGTTCCCCGCCGAGGACCTCCTTGTCGCTCGTGATCGTCATATGATCGACTACGGGGTGGCTTCGTTTATACCTTCTCACACCTTATCTGTTCCAGTCCACTGGACAGCTGTCGTCTCCGGACACACGCTTCCAAGAAGTCCCTCGTGATGATCGCCGACGATCGTTCTCGGTGGATCCGTGAGTAGTCGACCGCTAGGGACGACCGCATTCGAGGTGGGTTGGTGGGTTCGTAGAGCGTGTTGACCCCGTTGGAGAGAGATTATAGGTCGATGGGCGGCCTCACTACGCGAGAGCGCTCACGGGAAGGCCGATCAAATCAGGCCAAAATCGGTTGCACTGTCGTCGTCGTCACTTCCGGTCTCGGTATCTTCGTGGTCGGGCTCATCCTCTGGCCCGGCGATCGCTCTCGCTTCCCCCAGGGGGCGCTCTTCACCGCTCTCGGAGCGGTCTGATTTTGATGGCGACACTGCGTCCGCTTCGTCCGGCGCTGCCTCCTCGGCTGTGGATGCTGTCTCGTATCTCTCGATCCCGCTGGTGTCGGTCACGTACTCGTCGCTCACGTCACCAGTCTCGGGATCGTACATGAGGAGGTCTGCGTCCAGGCCGCGATCGTCGTGGGGCACGATCGCGATCCGGAACGCTTCGGGCTCGGGGACGGCGTCGTACCCGTACTCGGTAAACAGCACGTCGGGGATCAGCGGCTCGTACACCCACGACCAGTCCTCGGTCAGTTTGGCCTTCGAGCCATAGACGCGTTCGAGCGTGCCGTCGATCTCTACAGCATAACCCTCCCGGTCGGCGTGGTAGTAGACGATCGCCGGGGCGTCCGCAAGATCGCGTTCCCGGAACTCATCGGCGTCGTCGAACTCGATGACTGTCTTCCCACCGCCACGTTCCCGACAGACGATCGTCTCGTTCGGGTATTCGACCCATTCGGTCGTCACGCCGCCCTCCACTACCGCGAACATGTCAGGCTCAGAGTCGAGGCGGTCGGGGTTCATCGTGAGCCGATTGCGTGTGTAGAACTTCCGGCGTGCATCGTCCGGGATCCGCGTCGATGTGAACGGCGTCGCCTCCGTTTCGACCCCGAAGATCCCTCCCAATGTTTCGGCCTTCGCGGTCAGCCCCTTGTCGCCGCCGTCCTCGACGACGAACAGGAGTTGCTCGGGGCCGGGGGCTTTCGCGGCGTTCTTGATCGGCCCCGCCGGCTTCGTGAGCCCCTTCGACTCGACCTCGATATAGAACGTGCCCGTCCCCGAGAGCGCGAGAATCTCCTCGTACTCTCCCTCGAGACGGGTTCGGAGCAGCTGCTCGCGCTCGTCGTCGGTGAGGTCGCCGAGGCCGTCGGATGGCAGGACGTCCGGCGGAACCTCGCCGACGGCGTCGGGAAGCTCGTCGCCGTCCTGGGTCGGCAGCTCCATGTCGTACCCCAGGCACGTCCCCCACTCGTACACTTGGCGGAGCATGAAGCGGTGTTCGTCCACACCGCCGGAGCCACCACTCCCGGTCTGGAGCCCGATCATCTCTCGACCCTCGGACGTGACAGTGACTTCGAGCCCGTCCGACGTCGAGCGCTGGCTGATCGCACCGACCGAGGCGAGGCGCTCGATCATGTTCGAGGCTGGCCGCGATTCGAGACCGGTCGCCTCGCCGATCCGTTCGCGGGCCTCCGTCGACGATATCGCCGAGGCGTCCTCGCCGGCACGGATGATCGCGTCGTAAACCGCCTTCACCGCACGCTGGGCCGTCTCCGTGTCGTCGACGGCCATTGGCTCCTCGACGTCGGGAGCCGCGGTGTTCTCGAGGCCGACCTCCTGGGCGCCGCGGGATTGGCCCGTGTCGGCGAAGAACATCTCGTCCATGATCTCACGCCCCGACTGGCGCTCCACGCCGTAGTCGTCGATCGACTGCTGGATGAGATCGAACGCCTCTTCGATCGTGTGCAGCGGCGGATACGGCGGCGTGAGCTTCGCCATAAAGGAGTCCTCCTCGTGGCGAAGCTTCGTCTGGGCGTGGTAGTCGGGAATCTGCGTGAGATCGTCGGGGTCCTTCCCACCGAATCGCTTGGCGAGGGCGCTGGCCTCTGCGGGGAGCAGCGGGTTCAGCGACACCAGGGTATTACAGTTCGAGAGGATCGCCTGTTGGGCGCTCTCGTCCAGCTGGTGGAGCGTCTGCGTGGCGAGCATCAGGCTCAGCCGCTTCGAGCGCGCCTTGGTGAGCATCGTGTCGATCTGGGAGGCTTCGGTGAGGACGTCATCGCACTCGTCGATCATCAGAAAGTACGGATCGTACTCGGCGCCCGTGTCGTCGACGCCGGCGAGTTCCCGGACCTTTCGCTCCGATTCGGGAACGCGGTCGGTGACGCAGGTCCAGACCCGCCGCATGACCGCCGTCGCGACCATCGTCTGGGCCTCGCTGGGCAGGTCGTTTTTCACGATCACGATCTTGCCCTCGTTGACGGCTTCAGCGATCGAGACGTTGCTCTCGCGCTGGGCGATGATCTGACGGGTCATCGGGTTCTCGACCCAATCCTTGAGCCGGCCGATCAGCGGATCCAGGTCGCTGTCGGAGAGTTCGTCGGCGATCCGGCGCGTAAATCCCTCGAGGAAGAGGATATCATCGTCGTCGATCTGGTCGTCGATCAGGCCCGCGTACTCGGCGCGGTTCTCCTCGTCGAGGAGCGTGTAGTACAGCTCGATCGGGGTGAAGTCCCGCGGGTGACGGACCATGCCGCGGACCATCGTCTTCATGATCCGGTCCATCCGCGGCCCCCAGTATTCGCCGGCGGCGATGAGGTTCTTGAAGTCGTCGACGATCCCCTCGATCTCTTCGTCGAAGCCGGGTTCGTCGGGGCCGTGATAGGTCGCGAAGAGATTGAAGCCGACCGTTCGATCGATGTAGTCGTCACCGGGCGCGATGTAGATCACGTCGTCCCACCGATCCTTCGGGACCCGTCGGAGCAGGTCATAGATGTCGTCGCCCTTCGGGTCGATCACCGTGATCCCGTGGCCGGCATACATCAGCGCCACGGCGTCGTTGTACATCTTCGTCGTCTTCCCCGTCCCCGTCGAGCCCCCGTAGAAGACGTGGCGAAACAGCCGGTCGAACTCGACCGGAACCTCCCGACCCGTACTCTCGGAGACGCCGATCCAGAGCGGCTGTTTGGGTTCGGCCTTCGCGTTCTCGATCATCGCCCGGGGCCACGCCCCCGCGAAGGCTTCGACCTCTTCGGAGACGGGATCATACCGGTTGATTTGCCACTCCTTGTTGTTGATCAAAACTGGCTTCGAGGGGTCGTCCTCGCCCTCGATCCGTGCGCCGAACTTCTCAGTCTCGGATTCGCTCTGGGTCTCGGAAAACGGGTTCAGGCTCATGCTTCGGCCTCCGTGTCATCGTCCGCAGTCAGTCGGTCGTCCGGTTCATCCTCCCGTTCGTCGACGAGGCCATCGAAGCCCTCCGGCTCTCGCTCATCCGGCGGCGTCCAGGTCGGCCCGATCGCGTACGCCCAGTCGTCGGCGGTGTGTGATCGATCGGGGTCGTCCCAGTCGACGGTCTCGGGAACCTGCCAGTCAACGAATCGGGGCGCGTCGGCGGGGACATCGCCGGAATGAGAGGTCAACGACCAGTCGACGTCCTGGGTGTTGATCGTCTCGTTCGGGATATGCATCAGCCCCGCCGCGGCCCGGACGCCCATGATCATCTTCCGATCAGCGCGCTCGCGAGCAAACGCCCGGTTCAACGTCTTCCTGAGTTTTGTGTCCCACTGCGGGCAGATCTCGAAGCCCTGCTCGGTGGCGCTCTCGTAGTAGCCGTCGAACATCTGGGCCGTCTCGTCGACACGAGCGATCGCCTGGTCGGGGTCGTCGCTCACCGCCAGAATGCGAACGTTCAACCGAAATCCCTTCTCGCCGCGCTGTTCGCGAACGATTTTCGAGGCCTTCCGGTCTTTTTCGGAGGCCTCGCGCGCCTCGCCCTCGAGGGTGCTCTCGTCGGGCTTTGCTTCGTATTTCAGCGCGTCGACCAGGCCGAACTCTTTGGTCGGGTTCTTGAGTTCGTCGGCGACGTCGTCGATCGACGTTCCGAACAGCCCACCTTTCCACCAGTCGCCCGGTGCCGGCTCGAAAATCGTTTGGACGGCGATATCGGAGACGACGTCGCTCTCACGTTCGCCGATCATCTCGGCGGTGATCGAGCCGTAGGGATCGTTCTCGAAGCCCTCGATGTCCATATGTCGGATCGGGTAGAGATGTTTCCCGTCCGTGCGTTTCCGGAGCTTGAGGACGGCCGCGGCCACGTGGCGTCCCTCTTCGAGCGGCAGGAGCCCTGGATGGGGGTGCTCACTGACGTTGACGTGGGCGTTCGGATAGAAGGTCTCGAGTTGGCGCTCGATCTGACGCTGGGCTTTCTCCGAGCCCATCACGTACTGAAAGCCGATCCGACCGTTGATGTTCCGCATTTCAAACGAATGCGTCGGAACGTCCCGCGAGCCGATCACCGGGAGGCCCTTCTTGCCGGCCGTGTGGACCGCCGTCAGGAGGTCGATCGCGTTCGTGATCCCACCGCCCTCTTTGTTCGGCTGGATCGAGACCGAGTGGCGGGCTGGCGTTCGTTCGTACAGCCGCTCGATCCGATCGGCGTCGAGTTCGAGCGTCCCGTAGGGCGAGCCGATCCCCAGCTTCCGTTTCGTCCCGCCGATCGCCCGGTTGCCGAGGCCCATCTCAGGACCACCTCCAACCGTGGCGAGCCCAGATCTGTTGGGCCAGATCCTCGGTCAACGCGAGTGTCGCCACGAACATGGCGAAGCCGAGCATCAGGACACTGAGTGCCCCGAACCAGAAAGCCACGTACGCAAAGGTGTCAGCGACCGCCGCGTCTCCGGCAGTCTTGGCCGATACATACGTCACCCAACTGGCGATCGCCGCGAAGCCGGCAATGACCCCGGCCGGGTAACATGGCCGTGCGAAGAACGTGAGAATCCGAACGAACGCGCTCCGTCGGGTCGAGCGCGTCACTTCGACCACCTCCAGTTGCAGACGTCGTCGTGTGTCTCGAGGTACTCGCGGTAGTCCTCGCCGTGGGTCGAGGGATCGTACATGAGCGCGACCGACTCGCGGGGGTTCATGTCCCGGTCCATCCGAACACGGGCCGGGAAACAGCCCTCGTCGTCGACGCGGAGCAGTGCCTCGGAGAAGCCGTCGGCCTTGTTCCCTTTCTGGAGGCCGGCGATGATCTCCCCCTCTTCCTCGGTGAGCCCGAGCTTCTTCGCCCACTTCTCGTTCATGCCCTCGACGAACTGATAGATCTCCATCGAGGAGAGCTCCATCATCGTCTCGGCGTTGTCCGTCATGTGGACGTTGCCGTCGCTGTCGGTGCCGAAGAAGTCCTTGTGACTCTGGGTGCCGGCACCGATCGAGAGGTCCCAGTGGCGGTGGTGGCGGTACTTCTGGGAGAGGGACTTGACGGTCATGTCGTCCCGGAGCAGGTAGTGGAACTCGTCACAGAAGATCATCCCCGGCTCCGGCCTCGCTTTCACCTCGTTGTAGAGGAGATCGAGCAGCAGGTGCATCATGAGGCCGCCGCCCTCTTCATCGCCCTCCTTGAGTTGGAGGTCCGCCCACACGAAGTCCGTCTCCGAGAGGTCGACCTCCGTCTGGTGGGCGAGGTGTTCGAGGTGGCCACCCTCTTTGAACGGCTCGACCTGGTTGTTGATGATATCGGTGGCCTTCGCCTCCCGGTCTTCGAGCTGGCGCTCGTTGCCGGGATCGTCGACGAACGCGGACGCGTCGTCGGACATCTCCCGGATCACGTCGATGACGTCGAGGACCGTGGGGGAATTGCCATCATACCCCTCTGCCTCGCGGTGTTCGGCCGCGTGGGTCTTCGGATCCGTCCCGATCCCCTTTCGCTCGCCGGCTTCCTTGATCGCCTGGTTCCAGACGGCCCGCTTCTCGGAGAAATCGAAGTTCTGTGTGTTGTAGTAGAGCTCGACGAAATCGAGATTCGAGTCCACCCACTCGGTGTAGGGGGCATCCCAGCCGATCACGTCCAACTTGTCTTCGGGTGTCGGGGAGATGTCGAACGGATTGAGGTTGGTGGAGCCGACGACGATCCGCTCGCCGTCAAAGATCTGTTGGAGGTTCGCGAACTCCTGGAGCGGGTCAATCACCGCCATGAACATCTCGGGATTGCTCGTCTTCTGGCGCCAGAGCACTTCGCTCGACGTCACGGTCTTGCCGGCGCCGGTTTTCCCGACGATCATCCAGTTGTAGCCTGCGTCCCGCTTGTAGATATCGACGGAGAGCGGTTCGTTCGTCGCCATGTTCTCGCCGATGTCGATCCCCGTCGGATCGTACAGGTTCTTCGTCGTCCAGGCGTTCGTCGTCGCCAGCCCGTCCGCTCGGATCTTCACCTTCTGGTCGATTTTGTCCTGACAGGCCGGCGCAAGCGTCTGGTGGCCCCGGTCGTGGTTCCGGTGGAGCACGGTAACGTCGGCGCCTTCGTCGGCGAGTTTCGAGCGGATCGATCGGATCGCCCGCTCGATCGCGTCCGGGCGACGTGATTGGACCTCGATGTAGGTCTGGGCCTCGAACATATCGTGCCCGCTCGCCAGAAACGACTGAAGCATCGCCTGCGCTTCCTCCTGATCCTCCCGGTAGCGCTCGCCGAACATCGAGAGCTTCGAGTTCTCGACGCGCTCGGCTTTACTCTCGAGGGCGTCCTCGAGGTCGGCCAATTCCCGCTCGGCCTTCTCCTGGTCGAGGACGTCGATATGCGTAGTGACGTTCGTCGCGACCTCCGCATCATCGAACCGGAGGACTGTCTCAAGAATGCCCTGTGGGGGATCTTTCGGCCACGAGGAGATGAACATCGTCGCCGAGTGGAGTTCGTCGTCGATCGTGACGTAGGAGCCAGTCGATCGGTCGAACGACTCCGGCGCGAGCAGCGACTGGAACTGTTCGTCGAGTTGCTCCTGGGTGGCGGCGACCTCCGTGACACCAGGGGAGCGATCGGGAAAGCCCGAGCCCCACTCACCACCAGTGTCGTTGTCGAGTGCCTCGCCCCCGTCCGTGCTGGCTTCGGTGGCTGCTCCCTTGCTGCTCTCGGTGGCGTTCGCGGTCGGTCCCCGTTCATCCGTCGCGGCGGCGAACTGGGCGTGTTTCTCGGCCGTTGCGAGCCGCGAGTGTGTGCGCGAGAGCGTCGTGGTTGGGTCGCGCTCGGCCTCGGCGTCCAGGTGGGCGTACGTGAGCTCGTACTCGGGATCGCTCGCGTAGTCTCGGTCGGCTTCCGTGTCGATCTTCGTCGAGGTCGCTTCTTCGGGGACGGGAACTGGGTTCTGCCGGACGAGCGAGGTGTAGTCGGCGTGGGCGTAAACATTGGCCGCCTGGTAGTGATCGGCAGCGACCTGGGCGAGCTTCTCGCTCGGGATCGTGGTCGCCCGCACGCCCTCCAGGCGCCGGATCGCGTCAGTGAGCGTGTCGAGGCGGTTCTCGAGGAGGTCGATCATCTCTGGGATGTGTTCGCCCGATTTCCGCAGCTGGTGGAGTTTGACGTTCGTGTACGCCCGGCCGACGAGCGGGATCGACGTCAGGCCACCCTCTATGTCGTCGCTGGAGACGACGTCGGCGGGTTCGACCTCGACGATCACGTACGGATCGACGACCAGTGTCGAGAGGTCGTACGTCGAGACGACGTCGGCACGCTCCTCGCAGAGGTCAGCATGGACCTTCATGCCGAACGGAAGGTCCTCGTAGGCGATCTCGCCGGGCTGGGCGAGGCCGTCGCCAGTGGTCACGATCTCGTCGTGGCGCTTGCGGTAGCGCTCGATCCGGGGCGTGTAGTCGACCATCCGCATATACTCCGAGACCTGGATCGAGCCCGAGAGCGCCGTGTTCAGCACCTTCGCATAGATCTCGGCTTGGCGTTGCCAGGCGTCGTCGCTCGCCGTGACCATGTTCGCCGGCGAGATCTCGATGGCGCCGACGATCGTTCCCTCGTCGGTTTCGAGTGCCGGAGTGGCGCTGTATGCGCGCTCGAACTGGACGATGTCTTGGGAGCGCAGCAGCCGGTCCTCCTCGTCGGCCTTCTCCTCGGGTGCTCCCGAGCCGCCGACGAACGGGATCGCGTCGACGCCGGGCAGGCGCGCGAGACGCCCGAGTATCGAGTCGTTCGTCGGCTGTGCGATGCCGGACTCTGTGGGATTTCTGTCGTACAGCATGGTCTGTTGCTGGGTGGTGAAGCGGACGATCGTCTCCGTGTACTCGAGGGCGGACTGCCAGGGCTCCTTCGCAGCGATGAATCCGAGCCCAAGGGCCGCCCACGCGACCGCAAGCGCGTAGAAGGGAAGCCGCCCGCCAGGCGGGACGGCCTGTCGGGCGATGAACCAGATCGTCGCCGTCGGCAGGAGTACGGCCCCGAGCTCGAGTTTGCTCACACCGAGAACGACCTGATCTCCCGAGGCCCCACCGAACACTTTGTAGTCGATCCCCTCGCTGTCGTGCGTGGACTCGTCAGTCATCGTCGATCACCGTCGAGCGGTTGTTCGTTCGGTTGTGGTGCGGTGTCGGCTTCGAGCCAGTGCCCTTGTGGTTCGTTCGCTGGCGCTGGGCAGGGGTGACACCGGTACTCATCGACCGGCTTCGTCTGTGGACTCCGCCATCAGTTGCTGGTTTCCGTGAGTAGGGTGCGACCCTCGCCTGGTTCCGAGACGGCGCCGGGTCGGACTGTTCGTTCGAGCCCCGCGAGAAACGCGACCGGACGCGAGCGTAGGCGCCGGCCGCACGGCTCTTTGCGGAGATTCCAGGGTTGGCGCCGCCAGACTTGAGGCGACGTTCGGCGTGGCGTGTTCGTGAGTCTCTCGAGGGTTCGGCCGCGGTCGCGTGGCCACTCCGATTCTGTGTGTTCGCGAATGCGCTACTGGCGGTCGAGGCCATAACGCCCCGCATCGACATCCCGATGAGCCCGAACGAGCCGCTAATGGCGATCGGGAGTCCGACGGCGATCAGGAATATTCCCATCGTCATCGCGAAATTGACCAGCCCGGACGAGTGGAACGTCCACTCAAGTTCGTAGGCCGCCCGAAGTAGCACCGCAGTCGGCCAGTTCCACACTAGCAGGCCGTACCACTGCCAGATAAAGAACGAGCCAGTCTGTTTCACGCGCCGGTGGCCGCCCCAATAGGCGAGTAGGAACAGCGCGGGCAGGACGATCGGGTAGAGGAACAACAGTATATGACGGACCGCGTGCATCGCGAGTAGCGCGATACTCGTCGAGCCACTGATGATCGACAGCCCCAGCATCGCAGCAAGGGGACCACCAGCCGCCGCCCGGTCCTCGGTCATCACTTCCTCACCGGTGGGGAGGAAATGCTGTGTCACGCCGTCCGAGAAGGCATGCATCAACGCAGCGAACTCCCAGGAAGCGACGATCAGGAACACCGCCAGCGCTGCAGACCCAATAACGGAGACCATTCGGCGCTGTGTAAACGCCGAGAGTGCCGGACCCACTAGCACGGTCAGGGCCATCAAACCAACGACCGCGCCGATAAGAGGGATGACGAACTCAAGGTAGACCGAGTTGTAGAGGTTCGTATAGATCTGTGCCGAGAATCCTCCTGCCCCGTTTTGTTCGTTCTCGGCTTGGTCCACTTCCGCCGCCGTCTCGGCGTCGACCGGGGTTCCCAGAATACCCCAGGCACCATCGTTCTCAATCGTCGGCGTCCCGAGGAGTTGATTCACGACGTCGTCAATCAACTCGACCATCGTCGTCTGGAACTGATTCGCAATCCATTCCCATGCGTTCTCAAGGGTCTCTTGGATCGACGGCACGGGGTTCGATGGAGTGATGCCGTCGAGGAGTCCACCAGCCCCACCACCGTCGCCACCTCCCGATTCGTTCGCGCTTTCGTTGTCGCTCCCTGGCATTACCGGGTCGCCGCCAGGGAGACCGGACCCATTTTCGCTCCCATTGTCTTGGGCCGCGACTACGCCGGCAGCAGGCGACCCCGCAAACGCGGCAAACCCCAGGCTGGCGACTAGCGCGACTACGAAACAGACGAGCACGGCACCTCGGAGCGATCGGCGGAGGCGCATTCGTGCACCCCCTAAAGGAATGGCGAGCAGCCCTCGGCGATTCCCGGCCCACCGACGACGCCGAAGGCGAACTCAATGAACGTCAAGATGAATACGAAGCCGATCACTCCGACGATCACGCCGACGATCATCAGATTCCCCGTCGCCGTTGCGCCGGTGAACAGCGGGAACGCCCGGAGCACCAAGCCGATCAAGGCGACGATCACGAGGAGGCCGACGACGAACTGCCAGAGCATGACTTGGGTATCGGCGATCAGTAGACCGATTCCCTCATCACAATAGCTCTGGGCCGCCGCCGGGTTGCTCGCCACGACGATCGCAACGGCACCAACCAGGAACGCTTTCGCCGCCGGCACCATCCGATCGCCGAGTTCAGTGACATTCCGATGGGCACCCTGGAGCACCGCGAGGACCCACAGCACTACGCGAGCAGGGAAGGAGTGTTTCGGTTCACTGTCTGTGACATTGTCCTTATCCAAGGTTTTATTACCCGTCATGGTAATTGCTAATACTAATGGCACCCATCGTGAGCAGTGCCCACCTCATTTCTGAGCACGTCTCAGATGAGGTTGCCATAACAGACTATTCGTTACGTAGACAATAAAACTGTCGGCGAGAAAGGTTCTCTTTCTGTTCAGCGAGAATCTTTAAGGAAGGGGCGGGGAAACCCAGGCTATTGTGTCTCCGATTTATGCTATGGGGTACCGGCTGGCCGGTTCCGGTGGTTTCTGTGGTTGACCACTCGACAGGCCGGGACGGGAAGACGAAAGCGATTAACATCGAAGTGCCAGGCGAAGACCAGATGCGTTACGTATCGGTCGAGATGCCACCCGATCAGTATGAGATGCTTGACGACTTGAAAAGCGAGTACGGAATGACCTGGCGCGGCCTCCTAATGCATTCTCGCCGAGAGTTGAACGGTCTCCCAGAAGGCGACAGTGTTGACGAGATGGGGCAGTATGAACTCGTAAACAAGACCCGCCAGCGCCACGGTCTCACCTGGAAGGGGATGCTGCTGTTTGCCGGTCGCGATCTCCGACCCGAGGAATAGCATAGGAACCCTGGACCACGCCTAAACCCTAAACAGCAGTGAGATGGAATTGAACTATCACGATTGGGATCTTTAGTGAGATCAACGCCATGTCGGCGCGCATCCTCACAGGCGGAACTATCGTGCTGGGCCTGCTCCAGTTCGGCCAGTGGGGTATTGCCTTCCCAGTTGTACTCGTCGCCGCCGGGGCCGTCTTCTGGAGATACGCCAATGAACCTCATACCAGTAGACGTATCTCCGTCGGGGAATCGTCGGTGGGTTCTGGTTCCTCACTATCATGCTTGCGATTGGCCACGGGGTCAGCGACTGACGTACCCAGACGAGATACAAACCCGGCACCAGTCTGACCCCATATTGACATCAGTTAGAAACAACCAGGTACCAGTCGGATATTGGTTAGCGCCAGGACTCGCCGTTGAGCGTGAGATTTTCGAGCAGATCGGGACCGACACCACCGATGAGTTCCCCAGCGGTGCCTTCCCACCCGACCGTGTTGATCGCAACATCCCGGACCTTTAGCGAGTTCGTGTACGGCGAGACGTAGATCGCGTCGGTGTCCTCACGGAGCGTGATGGTGGTATTCTCCACCACGGCCGGTCCGGCCGGCTTTGCACCCCCCTCACCTCGAG
Source organism: Saliphagus sp. LR7 (assembly GCF_003344565.1). Taxonomy (NCBI): domain Archaea; kingdom Methanobacteriati; phylum Methanobacteriota; class Halobacteria; order Halobacteriales; family Natrialbaceae; genus Saliphagus; species Saliphagus sp. LR7. The sequence continues at coordinate 156,927 of NZ_QPND01000005.1, forward strand.
TTCCGATGCCGTATGTTCCACCCCCACCGCGTCCATCGGCGATACCGATGTCGATCTCACAGTTTCGGACGAGTTGCGGGCCGTCCTGGAACAAGATCCCTGTCTGCGGCAGATACACCCCTTCGGGGTCCTTCTCGACTACACACAGGCAGTTCTCTATCGTCGTTTGTCCGTATGGGCCATCACGAGCTTCCTGCCAGTCAGTCGTGCCGTCCAGCCACTCTACCGGCTCCCAGTTATTCCCGCCGTTCGTTCGGATCTGGTTACTCCCGCCGTTCGCGACGATGCACTCGGAAACGATCTTCCGTCCCGACCCTCCTCTGACGTAGATCGGACTCCCCGGCCACGGGCCGGTGACGATATGCCTGAATATCGATGTTCCCGCCTGATCGGGGTGGCCCACAATGCCCTGTGTGCTCCAAGACTGGCCGAAGGGGAGCCGCTCGGTGTGGCCCCCGTACCGGCGGGTCGTTCGCGTGTTGATCGTATCTCGAAAGTGGAGTCCGCCACCGCGCATATCAATCGAATCGACGAACACGACTGACTCTGGCGAGGCCGCTGCGACACGCAGATTTCCGTGTGTCCCGAGCGAGTGGGTCCCGTTAAAGACGATATTCCGAATCTCACTCTCACCGCCGACAAAGGCGTTCAGCGCTTGCATTCCTGCGTTCTCGTGCCATGCCCAGTCGAAGATGAACCCGCCGAAGAGGATGTCCTCGATGGGGTTTGTCGACGTTCCGAGGCGGAACATCATCGTCCCGCCCTGGTACTCGCCCTGGAGAACGAGATGGCTGTTAATCGCCTCGACCTTGCCGTGCCGAATGACCGCATTCTGGCCGATCAAGCCGACGTTGCTCCCGCTCGTGCGCCGGAACTTGCGATTCATCTTGTACTCGCCCTCGGGAAGCACGATCAGCGTGTCATCGCCCCACGCTGATTCCAGAGCCTCGTTCATCGGTTCCTCGCCAGTCGGATCGGCACCGTAGTCCTCGACGAGATTCACAACACCGGCAAACCGGTCCTTGACCTCGGACGGGTCGATCGACGGAACGACATTCAAACCACCTAACGAGACGCCCGCCTGGTGTTGTTGCTGCTGGGTAGCCGCTCCACCGGTTCCATCTCCCATCCCCATGCACCCAGCGAGCGAGGTGGCTCCACCGAGGAGGCCCACCGACACGCCACCTCGAACCAGTTCGCGCCGCGTGAGTGAGCGCTTCATGTTAGCTCACTCTACCTTCAGAATATTATTCGTTTTCCCGCTCGTCCCAGAACCCCCCGAGCCCGACCTCTTCGCGGGTCTCCTCGAGAAACTCCGCCACCTTGCGGAGATCATCCACCAGGAGATCCTGCTTCTCTTCGATCGTGTCGACGCGCTCCTCGAGGTTCCCCACCCGGACCTCGAGATCGTCGTCACCGGCGCCGGCGTCGGACCGTCGGTTGACCTGCTGTTCGAGCGAGCCGATCCGACCCTCGAGACGGTCGAAGCGCTTGCGGACTGTGCGCTCTTCTGGGAGCGACATTCCGTAGTCCTCCTGGGCCGCTGTGAGGACCTCACGACCTCTCTCAGTAATTCGATACTTGAACCCCTCCCGTGGGAGTGGGTGGCTACCGTCTCCACGCCCCTCGTCGACCTTCTCAACGAGGCCAGCGCCGATCATCTTCTGGTAGTGCTGGTTCACAATCTGAGCGTACAATCCTTCGACCGCGCCAGTCACCTCGGGAGTCCGCGCTTCGCCGTTCAGGTTCCGGAGCGCCGCAAGTGATTTGTACTGTTTTTGTGTTAGGTCGCGGGCAATCTCCCAGGGCTCATCGGTCTCGTCCATACCCCCTATCACGCCCATTCAATCAAAAATCTTTACTGGAATTTTACTTCCAAATCGAGTTACCGACAGTATCTAGCCCGGTGAACCCCCCCACGTCGGGAACTGCGTGGATGGGTCCAGGAGCACCAGCCAGAACGACTATCAGATATGATAGGGGAAGAGAGGAATCCCACCGAGCTACAAGAGAGGGATCATGAGCAGTGCGGCGCGAAGCCACCACCAGAGAGGAGGTCACACCGAGACAGACCAAGAGAAAATCAGGCTCCTCAAAGAAGGGTAAATGAGTGTGCTTGAGCAGCGTGAGATGAGTTCCGATAACAGCGGAAATGATGGGGTGGGCACCGGCCTGAACTGGCTGTCAACTATCATAGAAAAATGGACTATCAGACCATGCTGTGAGCAGCGATAATTGACTATCAGGCCGAGCTCTGAACACCGGATTTCAGATGATCTTCAGCAGTCCAGGACGACCTCCCAGAGCGCCCAATCAGGGGGTTGGCCTGACTACAGCAGGACTGACTATCCACTGAGCGAGCGCGGAGCGAAGCGAAGCGCGAGCGTCAGTCGGGTGCCGTGGAAGACGATGGTCAGCGGGGGGCCGGTCGGCAAGGAGAACGGGGGTGGGAGGGGACGATCCGCTACAGTGCCTCGACCGAGGTTTCAATGTCGTCGACCTGGGCCTCATCGAAGTAGAACATCCTGCCACCCTCGACGACGTCGCCCTCTAGGAGCAGGTCGACGTTGGCAGTGAGGCTGCGAGTGGCCGTCTGTACAAGGGTGTCAACGGCGATGATTTCTCCACCGAGCTCGTCCGCGAGCGTCTCCGGATCGTCGTACCAGTGAGGTTCAGGGTTGGGCTCGTGGCCGGTAACTGCAACGAAGCCGAGCACGGAGTTCGGCGGCACGATCTCTACGCTCTCCCCGGCCGCGAGCGGAAAGTTGGCGTGCCAGTCGCTCTCGTCGGAAGGGTGTTGGAGGAAGTTGGCCCCGCCGTCGTCGTCCTCGAGAGGAAACTCCTCGTGGAGCTTCTCGCCGAGCACGCCTAGGCGGGTCAAGGCGCCGGGACCGTTGCCGGTGTTCTCGATCTCGATCAGGAGCCTCGTGATGTCGTCTTCGGGGACCCGGACGTCAACGATCTCCAGGGCGGGCTTGATAGTCAGTTCATGTTCGTGCTCTGCACCGGCGTCATCGGTCGCGACGAGTGTGAGATCCCCTGGTGTGTATATCCCCCGGATGTCCTTGTTGTCGTGTTGCACCAGTTGGATCGAGGTACGGTATTCGCCCCCCTGGAGGGTAGCCTGGTTTACGAGCTCGCCGTCTCGGAGTAGCTTCACCTCTCGGATCGAAGAGTCCTCCGTGAACTCGATATCAAGGGCGAACTCGTTGACAGCGGTCTCCACGAAGACGCCATCCTTCTCTCCCTCGCCGGAGCCGAGACAGCCCGCGAGCGCGGCCGTCGCAAGCATCGTTCCAGCAGCGCCGAGATATTGTCGGCGATACATACACTCATCTTCACGAACCAGAACGAAGAAAGTTTCGCTGAGTTGTGAATAGGCGCGAGCCGTCGTCTACAGGTCCTTCGCGGCCCGCTTCAGCATGATGTTGATTTGGCGGTCACTATGGGGGTCCGGCACCGAACCATCTCGTCGGTCTGCTCGCGATCGAACCTCGCGATCGAACAGGGCGAGGTTAACGTCGTCGGAGACGCGGTGCTGGAATGCGCGCTCGTTGCTGCCGAGGTTCCCGATTGCCTGCCACTGTGAGGCCATCCCCGTCAGGAGGACTCGCCTGTTCGGGAGGTCGTTCAGCTACTGAACCGTATGCAGCGAGTCCTTCGAGTCGAGGCCAAACTCGTCGACGCCGTACGAGTTCCTTGGACTGGTCTCCCATCGAAGCGCTTTGGGAGTGGATCTATGAAACCGGACATCGAGATGCTAGCCCGTGGACAGCCGTCGTCCTCGGTGGCTTCTCGGTAGGGTGTCCGTCGTGGTGATCGCCGACGATCGCTCTCGGGTAGACCCGTAAGTAGTGAACCGCTAGAACGGACCGCGTTCGGGTAGGGTAGTGGGTTCGTAGAGCGTAGTGACCCTGGCTCGAGGGCAGGTGTGGGCCCGTGGACGGCCTCAGCCGTGGACGTCAGCTGTCCCCGGGGCCTCTGTGTCGGTCCGTGCTGTTTCCCCCGGGATCTCCGCGTCCGCGGGGAGGACGATCCGGCGTTCGCTGTACTGTAAGCCGTTCTTTCGTTCCTGCTTTCGGTGGATCGCCAGCCGGTTCTTCGAGAGCTCGAGTAAGGCGTCGATCGTCCGGGAGACGAGCTTCTTGGCGTAGCTCTCGCTCGTGCCCGGCTCCTGGCGACGGATCCAGTGTTTCAGGTCGCTGGCTTTGACCGAGGCCTGGACGGCCTTCGAGCCCCGTCTCCATGGATCGTCCCCGACGGTTTCGTCGGTTCGGGCCTTCCAGAGCTGGGCGGCCAGCCGGGTGGGAAGGGCGTTGGTCGTCGAGCGGAGCATGTCCGCGTCCATGCGTGCGAGTTGCTGGATCGGGAGGAGGTCGCCGTGGGCTAATGTGGTGGCGCCGCCACGCTCGAGGGGATCGCGTTGCTCGGGCAGGCGAACGTAGGTGCCGTCCTCTTTGGTGATCCGCTCGACGCGGTCGCCCGCGACGTCAAGGTCTGTGGGCTCGACGTTCGAATCGTGGAGGTGGGCGCCCTTCTCGAGTTCGCGGGCCTGGAGTTCGGCGACGCTCTCTTTGAGCGTGGCCCCTCGGCGGTGGGCCGCCTGTGTGGCCCGGTCGAGGCGGGTCGTCTCGCTCTCGCAGTCGGCGAGGCGGGACTCGAGGGTTTCGATGTGGGCCTCGAGGTCGGTGACTCGTTCGTCGAGGCGGTCGTTTTCCTGGCGGAGGGTCTCGTTTTCCTTTTTCAGTCGGTCGTTAGCTTCGTGGGAGATGGTGTCGGTCGTGGGGAGGTCGTCACGGTTGGAGTTCTGGCGGGCCTCGAGATCGGCGACCCGTTCAGCCAGACGCTCGTTTTGCGTGCGGAGTGCCTCGAGTTCGTCCGCGAGCGCGTGGTCGGTCATCGGTCGGGGCCCTCCTCACCGTGGTCGCGGTCGTCGGCTCCGAGGAGCTCCTCGCGGGCGGGCGTCGTCAGCTCACAGTCCTCGTCAAAGAGGGCAACCTGCGTGACGGGTTCGGTCCCGACCGGGCGCCAGTCCGCACCGGTCCACTCGAACTCGGCGCGCAGCCACTGGTCGTCCGTCTCTTGGGGGACGAAGACGGTCGTGCGCGGCTGGCCGCCCTCAGGGGTGTAGCGGACGTCGAAGCCGGCTTTGGTTGGGTCGGTCATCGGTGCTCGCCCTCCGGGGCGGGGTTGGTTCGTGAGACGAGCGACTGGAGTTCGCAGTACGCGCGTTCGATATCACCCGGCGTGACGGGGCGCTCGAGTTCGAGGGTGAGGTGGGTGGGGATTCGGCGGGTTCGGATCGGGGTCGGGTACTCGGCCCACCCGCGGACCGAATGGACGTAGGTGATCCACTCCGGGACGTCCCGGTCGTCGTACTCGTCTAAGTGTTCGGTGTGGCGGCTCGGGCCGTGGACGCGGATCCAGGGCTCGTCGGTGTGGTCGGGGTGGAACGCCTCGGGGGCGTGTCGGGTGACGTAGATTGTGTTCGTGATCCGGTCGTAGTGATGGTGGTCATCTTCGGTGTCCTGACCGACGTAGTCGTAACTCGAGGCGGGTCGGTCGAAGAGGACTGACTGTGCATCCGTAGCCGAAACCGTTTCTTGCGTGGGTTGTGTAGTCGTCATTTGCTGGACTCTCCAGCACGGAGGTCGGTGTCTCAAGCACCGGCCTCAGATTCTCTGAGGCGTCCGTGCCTACCACACCCTTGTCTTAGAGCCTATTAGTAGTTTTGTATCATTACTATATACCCATACTAGAAACCAATACAAAGATACTTGTTAGTGGATGACGTGTGGTTTAGTACGAGCGTCACCAACTGACGCTCATGCCATCGGAGGAGATCGATTTGAATCCAACAGACAACGCGATTCTCGATCGATTGCAGGAAGGGCGAGGATCACCGTCCTACATCGCCGAAAAGGAGGAGTATAGCCGACAGAACATCACGAACCGACTCGGGCGACTCGTAGAACATGGTTACGTCGAAAAGCTCGCACCAGGATTGTACGAACTCCAGAACGACCCCAGAGAGGAGTAGTTCACAGGAGAACGACGAGGGCGATGAGTAACGAACACTACCGAGAGAAGTGTCTCAGTGCGAAGGGGGAGCAGTGTATCGAGTGTGATGCTACGACCCGAGTCGTCGTCCATCATACCGACGGCGACCGAACGAACAACGATCTCGACAACCTGGTTCCTCTGTGCCGGAGTTGTCACTCGAGCGTCCACGCAGCCGGTGAGGGATTCGAACACTGGACGGAGCAACTGCCGGAACTAGCGATCCGGAGAGGCTACATAAGTGACGTGACGGAACATGGATGCGAGATACTTCGCGAGTTTAAAACCGAAGACGACCGGGTGAACCCGCTGCTCATTCGCCAATTGACCGGACTCCCAGCCACGACGGTACGGACAACCATTGACCGACTTTGTCGATGGGGGTACGTTCAGCAGGTGACGCGAGGACTCTACGGAATCACCGAGAGCGGGAGAGACATCGTTCTCGAGGCACATGAAGCGAAGTAAGTACGACGAAGCGGGCTCGCGAGGATATGAATGGCAGAAACGCTCCGACGAAATCAAAGAGCGCGACGGGAACGTCTGTCAGCGGTGTGGTGACCACAACGGAAACTACGATCATTTCCCGCTCGCGATGAACACGCACCACATCGTGTCCGGAAAGTACCTGCCCAAAGAGGATGCGCGGATTGATCTCAATCTCGTCACTCTCTGTAGTACCTGCCACGGACGTCTTGAGGGAGCACACATCGAGAGACAGCTCGCCGAAACCGGACGTGACGACGCACTCGGAATTGTCGAGTTTCTGAAAGGGCGACGTCGAAACGTTCACGGGATTGCACGCGAACTCGATCTCCCCGAGGAACGGGTAGAATCGCTGGTCGATCACCTCGAACGGATGTGCTGTATAGGCCATATCCAAGGGCGAGTGTATCGGGCCATCTGTCCAGCAACGGCCCACGCTACCGCTGTGAAATACGAGAGACACCGAGAGCAGGGAGCGGACCGAGCGCCTTAGCCGAAATCGACAGGCTCCAATTCTTGTCGGTGAACCGATCGTTCGTCGAGATGTAGACCGTCTCGATCCGGTCGTCGGTCTCGAGCTGCTCGAAGAGTCGGTCGATCACGGTCGTCTCACTGATCGGGAGAACCATCTTAGGCAGATCCTTCGTGATCGGCCACATGCGGATCGCACAGGCCCCTCGCGGGGACTAGTGAACCGGTATCCCACACGAAACGTATATCTCAAACTATAGTGACTGTCCTAGTCAGCCGAACCTTATTTGTAGGATGGTGGTGTGGAGTGAGACGAACATCGATTTCGAGAGAGAGTCGGTTCCGATACTATGTACATAGGACCAATCAGAACATGAGTACCAGCCGCGATCGAGTGAGTGACGAGACGTCGGGGACTGTTCTGGCACACGAAGAGGGGGGAGCCAAGGAACGGACGATCGAGACCGACGCGACCGAAGCCGACGAGCTTCTCGTCGGGCCGGAGAGCGAACGCGAGCCGACGATCAGCATCGTGATGCCGACGCTCAACGAAGAGGAAGGCGTCGGCGAGTGTATCACGCGGGCGAAACGGGCAATCGCCGAGCTCGGGGTCCCGGCCGAGATCATCCTGAGCGACAGTTCGACTGATCGAACACCCGAGATCGGCCGCAAGATGGGCGCGACCATCGTGACGCCGGACGAGCCCGGCTATGGCTACGCCTACCGGTACGCCTTCGATCGTGCTCGAGGCGAGTTCATCGTCATTGGGGACGCCGACACGACCTACGACTTCGAGAAGATTCCCGAATTGCTGGATCGGTTAGAGGAGACCGGTGCCGACATGGTGATGGGCAGTCGATTAGAGGGCGAAATCAAGTCCGGAGCAATGCCGCCGTTGCATCAGTACATCGGGAACCCGCTGTTGACGAAGTTCCTGAACGCGTTCTATGATGCAGGAGTCAGCGATGCGCATAGCGGCTTTCGGATCATCCGGCGGAGTTCATTGGAGTATCTGGACCTCAAGAGCGACGGGATGGAGTTCGCCAGCGAAATGATCATGGAAGCCGGTGCCAAGGACATGGTGATCGAGGAGGTGCCGATCACGTATCACGAGCGCGAGGGCGAGGCGACCCTCGAGAGCTTCAAAGATGGGTGGCGCCACGTCCGGTTCATGCTGGTGAATGCGCCCGGATACCTGTTTTCGGCTCCAGGTGCAGCCCTTTCTGGGATCGGGTTGCTCGTTATGATACTGGCAGTCATCGGGGAGTCGATCAACGGCGTTACCCCGGGTGTGCACTCGATGATCGCCGGGAGCCTGCTGACGATCGTCGGTTACCAGATCGGGACGCTTGGGGTTTTCGCAGCGGTTACGAGCGATCCGATTCAGAAACCCGAGGATCCGATCACGGAACGAATTACTGGGTCGCTCTCGCTGGAACGCGGCGCAACGATCGGTCTGGTGATCTTCACTGCTGGCGGGCTCTACGCTGGGGTACTGCTCATAGAGTGGATTTCAGGCGGGTTTGGAACGATGGAGTTTACGATCGGCTCTCTCGTTGCCTTTACGGCGATCATCATCGGTCTACAGACCGTGTTTTCGTCATTCTATCTCAGTGCACTGAGGGAGTTATAAGATCTATCCGATCGAGGTAGCTCAATACATAGGAGTACGTGAAAGCATGAAGCTCACCGTGCTGGTTGTCAGGTGTATCTATTTTCTGCTTCGTAGGACCGCTAGCCGAGAGCTGATTTCGCAGGTTTCACTGGTGTAGCCACTGATGGGAAACCGCAATACTGCGGCGGTTTCTACGGACGCTCATCTCGAAAAACCATAACACCGATTTTGCTGGTGACTCAACAGCAGCCAACGATGGACGAGGAGTCAGCTCAACGAGTTCGAACTCTTTGACGTGTGCGAAGCTGACGAGGTCTACGTCACCGCTGGTGAGAAAGGACTCGAAGACGAGGATGGGAGTCCGCGCGAGCGCGGGCTCTCAAAAAGGGGCGCGGAACCTTCGAATCAGACAAACCGCCAGTATTGACACTCGTCCGTCGCTCCGACGGACGAGTTCGGTTCCTCGTCCGCGAAAATCTCGAAGAGGTCGACGAAGACATTGCCGAGTACGGCGATGAGACCGTCATTCTCTGTACTGATCAGTACAGCATCTACGACGGAATCGACGAGTACGACGAGATTGATAGCCATTTAGCCATCAATCACGACGACCACTACGTCGTAGGTGATGCTCACACAAACAGCTGTGAGAACCGCCATAGCTTCCTTCGCAACTGGTTGCGAAGGTTTCGAGGGGTCTCAAAACACCACTTACAGGGCTATCTGAACTTCCTGGGCTATCTCCTCAATACCGACGACTGGTTCGAGAAAATCATAGGTACTGACTTCTACACATGAGCGTTCGGAGATTCCCACGAGGAAAACGATCTACTAGGAGAGTCACGCAACGAGAAAAACTATGAACTCTTCTGCTGATCCCTATCAGAGGGAAACAGTGGAGTGAGCCGACGCATAATTCTTGATGAGGAGGCTTTGGTGTGCACAGCCGTCGTCTCCTCATTCGTCTCGCAAAGAAGTCTCGATAAGTCGCCGCTGTCACGCGATTCGTCTCCTAACTAAAGACGGATGCCGAAAAGCACTCGCTCCGTATTGATCGGGCTGTTGGAGGCGATTACACAACCTATTTCCACGGGGAGGAACTTTCGACAGGGTCCGAATCTTTCCTGCCCGATAAACCAACAAGATTCATCGTCCGAAACGGAACGGACTCGGAGATTCTGCTGAACTCGGCGTCCATCAACACGCACGTCTGAGGAACAGTCATTCGGACCGGAGCACTCAAATACCTGCCATGAGTTTGGAAGACTATGCGCCTCTCGAAGCTCTATCTCTCCCTTTGCTTATTGAGTTTTAGCACGATGGTCATCGGCGTCCATCAAACTGAACGCTTTTTCCCCTGGGTTCATGGTTTTGTCCTTGTCGTCGCCGTCGCCGGAGTCATCCTGGCTTCCTCACGTCGGATGTTGTTGGCTCCTACTCTCGGGGTGATCGTCGCGGTGGCGGTCTCGGTCCGCTTGTTTCTCTATTTATGGCCAGCCTCGATGATCGGAATGGACCCGGACAAATATGCTGCTGGGGTCAATCACGTGATGCAGACAGGTGGGATGAATGTTGTCGCGAGAGATGTCTCGACCTATGGCGTGCTGTCGGCATTTTACTACACTAACGCGATCACGTCAATCGTTTCGGGATTTGAAAGCAAGACTGTCCTTATCGCGATCCCGCTGACGGTCGGGTTAATGCTCCCACTCACCGCCGCGGCACTTGCGAACCGGACAGTGAGTCGAGGCCATCGTCCACTCGCAGCAGGTATATCAGCCATCCTCGGAGGGACCGCCGCGGTTGGCGTACAATTCGGTTTTTGGCCTGTTGTCCAAGTGCTTGCGGTCCTCCTTTGGTGTGCGGCACTCATCCTCTTGATCCAGTTGTTCGATGCCGGCGACCAGGACGCGCTCTACGGCCTCCTTGTCGTCCTCACTGCGTCAATGATCGCACACAAGATCTCGATGCTAATTCCTGTCCTGGTCGTCGGAGCGGCTGTGCTGCTCTACTGGGCGAGAGGGTGGTTCGGGGGATCAGCCCGCGGGATCGCTCGATTCAGCACGTCACAGGTTGGCGTCCTACTGTTGGTCCTGGCAGCGGGGCTGTTCGTTCAGTGGGGGCTGATGACGGTGTTCCTTCGCGGAGCGATCGTCTCGAAACTCATCCCCCTCTTGGCTAGCGGGTTATCCATCGCGCCGGCAGACGCACCCACGCTTGCAGCAGCGCCGGCGAACTCTGGCATCACCGGGATCCTTATTCGGAGAGCTGACTTTCTCGTGTTGCTTCCTGTGGTCTCGCTCGCTGGCCTATGGCTATGGGTTCGTGATCGGACGCTTGGATCCGCCCTCCTCATCGGGGCTGCTGCAGTCCCAGTCATTCTCACGGCGGTCTCGATTGTCGGCTTGCAGGTTGCAGCTCCATCGCGTATCGTCCTTTTCGGCATCCCTGCTTTCGTCGCGCTCCTCGGAGTCGGTACTTCGGCTCTATATCAGCACGAGGGGCGTAGGGGCCAAGTTGCAGCGTTAATCCTCGTTCTGGTCCTGGTGGTTCCGCAGGCCGGATCAGCCGCTCTTGCACCGGATTACAACGGAGAGCCTCGTGAATACTTAACAGAAGGAGAGACCTCCGCGAAGACTTTACTGCTGGAGTATTCGGAGTCGCCTGTCGCGATGGACTTCTTTTACGCTCGTGAACAGGTTGATGTGGAGGCCGCCGACGCGACACACAAGCCCGGCCTTGACCCCGTTCCTGGCGTCACGGAGCTGAATGATCCGCTCCTGAATGGGACATTGGGAGACAGCTCTCACGAAACCCTCCTCCTCCGCGAACGGGCTGATATAATTCGCTTCAGCCAGGGAGGATACCGACTCACGTGGGATCCAACACGGGATATGAGTAATTCCACACGACACAACAGAATCTTTGATAATAACCACGCTGTAGGATTCAGTAAAAATGAAAACGCTTGACTGGAATTCAGTCCTCCTAGAGGTCATATTAACCGTCTTATTAACGACAATAGTATCTGTCTCGCCCTGGTATCGAGTTCCCTCGGGACAGGCAGGCTTCTACGCCCTGCTGGCGTTGTTCGGGTTATCGGTCATGGTTGTGGTTGTGGTCCATTGGTGTTCGGTTAAGCCGAGGAACCAAGAGACTGCGCTCTGTTGACGAAGTTATCGCTGTAGACCGCGTAGGGAGAGGTTGTGCTAACGGAACTCTCCCCAGACCTCATTCGCCGCCGGTTGACTTCCCCCTTTCCAGCAGAGCTCGTTGAAGGCATCGCGCACGAGCGCGATGCCGTCCAACGTCACCGGAAAATCGACATCACGATGCTCGTCTGGTCGCTCATCTTGGGCTTCGCCGTGGACGGCGAAACCCGCTCTATCGCCGCGTTTCAGCGCGCCTACCAAACTGCGACCAACCAGATCGTGGTTCGCTCCAGCTTCTACGACCGATTGACGCCGGAACTCCGTGACCTCCTGAGCGACCTCCTCGCGCATGCGCTCGAGGAGGTCGCAGCTCCTCACACGATCGCCCCGCAACTCACCCAGTTTCGGGACACGATGATCGCCGATGCAACTGTGTTCAGGTTGCATCGGCTTCTTACGACGTTTCCAGCGACTCAAGAGGATCAATCTGGAGCACAGCTGTACCTCGTCTACAACATGAGCAAGCGGACGCTCGCACAGTTCAATCTCACTGACGAACGAACCCATGAAAGCAGCCAGTTCCGTACTGGGAACTGGCTGCGTGGGCGGCTGTTCCTGCTCGATTTCGGGTTCTACAGTTATCGTCGGTTCGCGTTGATCGATGAAAACGAGGGCTACTTCGTGAGCCAGTTGAAGACGAACGCCAATCCACGAATCGTAGGCGAGCGACGAAAATGGCGCGGGCGCGCCATTTCCTTGACTGGGACCCATCTCCAAGACAAGCTCTCGAAGCTCACACGCAAGCATATCGACGTAACCGGTGAGTTCGAGTTCAAGCGACGGCAGTATGGTGAGAGCCGGTCATCAGCTACCACTGAGTTCCGCGTCGTCGGTGTCCTCATTACGGACAACGACGACTACCATCTCTACGTGACGAATCTCCCGGATGAGTTCACCCCAGTGCAAGTAGCAGCACTGTACAGCCTCCGATGGAAGGTTGAATTGCTGTTCCAGGAGTTGAAATCACGGTACGGACTGGAGAAGTTCGAGACAGGTAATGAAGCGATTGCAGAGTTGCTCGTAATGGCGGCTCTTCTGACGCTCACGGTCAGAAGAGCCTTGTTTGCGGTGTTTCAGGAGATTGATCCCGATGTTGAGTATCCAGAAGAACGCTGGGCGACCGACCGATAATGACTAAGATAATTTTTGAAAGTCAAGAAACTTCTCACACCACTTCTTTGCAAAGCTGATTCGTTGCGTTATTTTCTCGAACGTCTCTTGAACGAGTTCTTTGAACTCGTCTTCGTTCTCAACGACGATCGGTGCCATTGTCCACTTGAGAAAGTCCCAGACTTTCTCGATTGGGTTGAGATGCGGCGATCCTGACGGGATGAAAATCAGGTCGATTCCCAGTTGATGGGCGCGCTTGCGCGTGTACTGACAGATATGTGCTCCGTGCTTGTCCAAGACGAGCAGAATCCGCTTGCCGGGATTCTGCTCGCGCACCTCCTCCAAGACGCCACAGATCCGCTCCTTCTTTTCGTCTTCCGTGAACGTCACGTGACTCTCACCGTTCAGTGCGTAGAACCCAACCGCAGAGTCGTGCGTTTTCACCAACGGCCGTTCAATGTGCGGGTCGTCGACGTACCAGACACGGCGCGAATTATCGTACGGCTGTGGTTTCGACGCGTCGAAGAATCCAAGGACAGTGCCGCCATCAGTACAGACATCGTCGTCAACGACCCAGCCGTCTCCGTCTTCTCCCTCGCGTTTGTTGTGTGGCTGCTCGTCCTCGTCGAGCGCGTCATCGACGCGCTCTTCGAGAATCTCATCTGGGTTCTCAGGCCGACTAGGTCGCTTTGGCCGTGGTTTCGCGTATGACAGACCTAGCTCCCGAAGGAACGTCCCGAGATAATTCGGACTGTACTCGACACCGAACTCTTCCTGAAGCAGATGCTGAATTTCCTGTGATTTCCAGGGCTGGCCGTCACGGAGCATCTCGACCAGGTCTTCTTGTTCGTCTTCGTCGAGTTTTCGGGGGCCGGCCGCCCCCGAAACTCGGCATCAGTTCTTTGAGCCCACCTTCATTCCAGGCTTCTGCCCAGCGATCACCGGTGGCCGCCGACCTGCCTTCCCGGTCGGCGGCCTCCGGAATCGAATCACCCTGATAAAGGTTTTTCAGGAACCCGAGACGCCGAAGTCGGTGATCGTCTTCAGCCTCACGCAGCAATTCGTCGATCTCCTCTTCAGACAGGTGATGCTTGATCTCCTTGCGACGTGAGCGTTCCATGAACGACAGTCGGCATTAACTCACAAAAGTTTTCGTACTCATTAAAGGTCGGTCGCCCAGCCAGTGCTTGCAGAACTCGCACTTTCTCTCGGCCATCCCCCACCGAACCTTCCCGAAGTAGTGCGTCACGAGGCACGCCAACCAGAGAGATCACGCCTCACCTTGAACAAACGGGTGGCTCAAGCCATCAACACGGAGATATGGCCTTAACCGAACACAGATGCCATCATGAGATAAGGTTAACGCTACCTCTAAAGAACGATATAGCGTTCTGGTCGTTGAACAGGTACATTTTCCATCACAACAAGGCATCGCGGCTACAGTGACAACGTACCATGTCCACAGAAACCGACACGGACCTCTTCCGAGGCCCGAACGCACAGATTAACAAACCCTCTCTGACCTGAAGGTCTGGCAAACGTCGTCAGCAAGCCGACTCACTGAAAATTGCCGCAACAGGTCCTCATCTACTGTCTGCCTGCTGTTCGAAGGAGAGTTAATCACCGACTTTGCAAGTGCCTCCGGTGGGGCGAGAGTAAGGTCATCAAGATCATCACTTAGTTCAGGCAGGATCCCTACCGGCGTGCTGACGACCGAGCACGATGCGGATAGTGCCTCAAACACGACAGTGGGGTAGGATTCGGTCGTCGACGTAAGAAGGACAATATCGCATAGAAGCATTGTTTTGAGTGCCTCTTCGTGAGGACACATTCCCAGAAAGTGGACACGATCCTCCAACCCGAGCTTATGGGCTTTGGCTTCAGCAGCTTCTCGTTGGTGGCCATCGCCGACAATGAGCAATTCGTGTTCATCCGAAAGTTCCGAAAATGATTCAATGGCCAGTGACGGTCGTTTGAGCTCAGAGAGGCGACCGACAAAGGCAAGAAGGGTTGAACTCGACGAAACATCGTACTCGTCGTATAGCTTCTGCCCCCATTCCTCAATACCCCTTGTCGCAGCATTCAGCGCTTCGCTGTTGACAACCCCGTGAGCAAGCTTCACATCTGAGTCTGGATTCAATCTCGCTATCTGTTTCCTTATATCAGGATTCCGTGAATATACGACGTTGCCCATGAACATTCGGAAATTTATCTGTTCAAATAGATACAACGGATTCGAAAGTCGCTCATTGGACGAATTTAGGGAGGGGGTATAGGCTACGAAGTTTACGACGGGGGTCCCACCGAGTGACAGGATTGCTGCGACAGGATGCATAAGATGGTTTGTAGAGTATATCACCTCAACGTCATGACGAAGGCGGTAGATTGCTGCATAAAACAGGAGGCATATGGCAGCAAGGAACTCACCAAAAACGTTCAGCGGGGTTCCAACCGGCCGGTCATGAAATGGTGATTGGATCGGTCGATGAATCTCAACACTGTTCCGCGTCTCTATACTCGGCGACTCATTCAATCGGAGCGTGATCACCGATATATCAAACCCCTTCTCGGCAGCATTCTCTGCGACTTCAGTGTCGGTGAATGCCCCACCAGCACTAATTGGGTAGTAATCCCTGGCAAGGACCAAGACACTCATATCAGTTCAAATGAGAGCACCTCCATCAGTGTTTGGACTGCTTCTTGGTAAGGGACGATGCCAATAACGTCTGGGTCGGGATCGGCATTACCAGGAGGATGACAATCGACCCGAACGCGTGAGGCACTCCTCCGTAGCGAGAGACACAAGTTATTAGCAGACGGTAGTTTCAACACTACCTATGAACCCGGTCTTGTTTATCAGCGTGGACTGTCTCCGGGCGGACCACCTCGGGTGTTATGGGTATGATCGACCCACTTCACCGAATATAGACTCGTTTGCTGATACAGCGACCGTCTTCGAACACGCATACTCAAACTGCCCAGGTACTCGATGGGCGTTTCAGTCCTTGCATACGGGAGTGTCAACGCTACAGATTGACGGACTTGGCATCCCAGAAGAGTATTGCCCGCTGGCATCATATTTCTCCGACCACGGGTACGCGACTGGAGGCTTCGCAGTCAACGGCTTCGTGAGCAGGGATTATCGGTATGACACCGGATTCGACACCTACTATAGCGTCCAAGACTCGTCAGATCAGCACGGCCTTTTGGGGCGAGCTGGACAGGCGATTAATGACACCCTCAATAGCGACCTCGTCCTTGAGAAGGTTCTGAGACCTGTGCGTGAGAAATTGCGCTCCTCTCAAACAGGAAAGGGCAACCGCTTTCAGCCCAGTCACTCGGACAGGGATACGGTTGATCAGGCCCTCTCATTCGTTGACGACCATCAGAACGAGGCGTATTTCCTGTGGGTGCACTTGATGGACGCCCATACCCCATATGGGTACTGGCCCGATCACCTCGAAGCCCTCCGTGGTGATGCCGATATCGAACACACGATCCATCCGGGGCAAGAGGAGTTGATAGAGCAGGGCGAGGAACCGCCACAGAACGTTATCGACACCTATGACGCGGGGGTTCGGAGTACTGATGAACAGATTGGTCGCCTGCTTAATGTCATTCCTGATAATGCCACTGTCGTCCTGACCGGGGACCACGGTGAAGAGTTCGGCCGCTTCGGCGACTTCCACGACGCATCGCTATATGGCTCCATGACTCAGGTCCCGATCATCATCCGCACTCCAGGGATTGAGATCGGCCGATCGCAGACCCCTGCTCAGCATCTCGATATCCCACCGGCGTTACTCCATGCGGCTAACATAGAGGCCCCTGAGGCCTGGGAAGGCGAACCACTACAAATATCTGAAAGGACTGTTGATGAGCCCATCTATCACACCCTGGGAAAGGATAAAATCGCCGTCAGAGAGGGTGACTGGAAATATATCGAATCAGAGGGGAGCGGGGAACTCTATCGGGCCCCCCATTCGGAGATTGAGGAGGAGCCAGCAGACGACCCGGATCAACGCGACAAACTCCGTACATTGGCCAATGAGTATCGTGCTTCGGCTGGGTCTGCCGGGGCCGGAGCGTCTGAATTGGGTGAGGGCGACCTATCCGATGAGGTTGAGGGTAATCTCGAGGATCTCGGGTATCTGTGACCTTCAGTATTGATACCCATATATAGGTCTCGGGGCACAAACTTTATAGATACTCTCGAATAAACAGATTAGTATGACAAGTATCCCATACATAATGGATATATTAGATAAAGGCGCCCCAAACACTGACCTCACTTACCTTGGGCAAATATCCGAGGAATATGGGCTTAATCCTACTTCCGCGGTTGAATTTGAACGAGTAGCACGATTTTCTTGGAGGGGGTGCAGTCTGCCGGTTTTAATTGGCGGCCTGAGAAGACATCACCGATTTGACGCACTTCGCCGTGGTGCTGACGTGGTAACCTACCACCACTGAAACGGCACAGACGCTGAGAAGAACCTGCCTTGTCACACGCGAAAACGCCCTCAAAACGACGATACGCTAAACCGCGGAAGTAGGATTAATAAAGAGACGATAAAGAAAGCGGTGAAGGACTCAAAAGAGGTTAGTAGGGTTTTAGACACCGTTATTCGGAGGCCCATCCCGAGGGAATCAGCGACGAATCCCGCATGGAGTTGGAAGCAGCGCTCAGGGCATGGTTGATGGAGAATCGCTATATACTCCTCTCGATACACCAAGCACCCCCGAAAACCCAAAACTCAACTAATACTACTTCGGCGGTTGGGCGAGACTGGCGTTTCAGACTGATTCACGAACCTCGTCGTACGGGCTATAGACTCGAACAGGGGGTAGGTGTGGGGTTTTCGAGGCCATACGTTCCGAGGGGCATCACCCCACTTGTCACGGGAAGTTAGCAGTTCTCTTCTTCTTGAAAACGAGAGACCGCGACGACTTTGAACCCGTCCACGCTACTCGTTCATCGGCAACCGCCGAAATACTACTAAGACCTACACTCAAATTCGCTGAGAGCAGTCTTGGAGGCACTAAATAACTAACAAAAATACCAATATCATCAACCCCACCTCAAAGACAACACACATTCCAAACTTAATCAGAAAATCCTGGTGCTCTCTGACGGTCATATTGGTCCGTGGGCCTCCATACAGATAATCCCACTTGTTGGCCTCTAAGCTCAAGGTGACACGCCGTTCACGCTGGTCAGCCTGTAATTTAGTCTCAGTACTTCACAAAGCCAGTTAGTTGAGGCGTCTGCTTGCTGAAGATGTGCCTAAGACCCAGTGGCGACGCCCCGCCAGGGCGGGCGTCGCCTCTGGTGATGGCCTTTTGAAGAGTTCGTCGACATGGTAATTAGGGCGGCGTGGACGGCCCTCGCAGCGCGTCGGGCCGTCCCCGCAAACCGGCCACCGGATGGCCGATTCCACCGATAACTGGTGACCGAGCCCGCCCTGCCGATCAGTGGCAATGCCGTCGCGTCAGCGGCTGACCGCCGCCGACTGCGACGCTTCCTCGTCTCCTGACGCCTGGATGAATCGTTGGAGCACACGTCCAGCCCAGATTCGTCGGTAATTCAGGCTTCAGCGGCAGTGAGCTGAGGACGCTTTGTGAGGTACTGAACATCTCAATCAGTTCTTCTTGTTGGTCTTCGTCGAGTTTCGGGGGTCGGCCACCCCCGAAACTCGGCATTAGCCCCTCTATTCCGTCCTCGTTCCAGGCGTCCACCCAGCGACCACCGGTGGTCGCCGACCGGCCTTCGCGGTCGGCGGCCTCTGGGATCGAGTCACCTTGATAGAGGTTTTTGAGGAAGCCGAGGCGCCGAAGATGATGGTCGTCGTCGGCCTCACAGAGCAACTCGTCCATCTCTTCTTCGGATAGGTGGCGCTTGACCTCTTTTCGACGTGACCGTTCCATTGCGTAGATATCACACGTAAGTCTCAAAAGTTTTCAGACTCATTATTCCGCGCGCTCGTCGAAGAAATGTTCCTCGATTTGACACAGCAACTCAGCTTCGCTGCTGCCTGGCTCGATCAGTTCCTTGATGTCAATAGCTTACGCTAGACCCTATCACGCCCGAGGTCGCGTCCACGCACGAGCGCAGGTGTTTCTTGCGCTCTGCCTTCGTCTCGTTATCGCACTCACCAACCACGAACGCGGAGACAATCCAGGGAGCACGATCATCACGGAGTGAGAACTCTTCTATGACACCCTCAGACGCTTACCCTAATCCGATCTGATCGGCTGAATGTGTCTAAGGAGAAAATGATATAACAGTGGGATTGAATTTACCAGTATGGTTCGAGTTGGGTTATATTTGGGCTCAAAAAACGACCCCATAGGCAATATAGAGCAGGTATTCGCCGATTGGGGCGAGTATATCGGCTCTGATTTCGATCTTGAGGCATTTGGCAGTGCACCCTCCCCCCAACACCTTCATAAATATTATACGAGGGTTGAAACCACCCAGAGAGGCAGTAGAACCCCGTTCGGGGAGATATACGACGCCTATAAATCCACGGTGGAGTACGCGAAATCTCGCAATCCGGATGTCCTAATCAACGTTTGGAAATACCACACTCATGCCCCAGGGGTGGCAATTGCGGGACGGCGAGAGGGTGTGCCTACGGTGACGCGCATAACTGGAGATGTATATAATGAGTATCATTACTACAATGGGGCGAAACGGGTAGGGTTATATTTTCTTGGCAATGTCCTCGGACACATCCCCCCGAAGTTATCTAATAAGATGATTGCTCTCGGGCCGTATGAGCGAAATCAGGCAACAGCCCGTGGCATTTCACACGACGATGTTGTTTTGCTCCCCCCACCGAAACCTGGGTCAGACCGCTTTTCACCCCCGGAAAATAGGGGGGGTTACAAAGAGGATCTCGGCCTCCCAAGTGATTCAACAGTTGCATTATTCGTTGGCCGCCTCACAGGCGAAAAGGGAATGCCCTTTCTCGCCGATGTCATGCGGACCGTGCTCGCCAAGCAGGATATGACGTTCGTCTTGGTCGGGGAGGGTCCGTTCAGCCAAGAATTGAAAGAGGAATTTGGTGAGGATGTCATTCTCCCGGGAAAGGTCCCCCATGACGTTATTGACGAGTATTACAAGGCAGCCGATACGTACGTTCACCCCTCCCCATACGAAGGCGTCCCGCTGGTTATCCTCGAAGCACTTTCCTGTGGATTGCCGGTTGTCGCTCGTCCTGCGGGGGACATTCCATTCATAGTTGATGGCGGAAACCTGGTCACAGAGTCCGACGAAATGGCTGATTGGCTACTCCAAGGGCCGCACCCCCCATCGTGGAAGAATCAAGAATATTTCACCGACGAATATCAGAGCCAAGCACTCCGAAAGTTGGTGTCTGAATTGGCGTAATCATAACATCCTACGCTCATCTTGATAAACCATAATACCGATTTTGCTGGTGACTCAACAGCAGCCAACGATGGACGAGGAGTCAGCTCATTCTTTCTCCCACGGCGTGAGCGATGCTTCGAGCGTTTCCGTCTCGCCGAAGCGGGCGAGACGGTGACGTGTGTCCACTACGAGAGTGAGACCGTTGTCAACCGAGGTACCACGGGCAAAGACGCCCAGCAGTACTGGTGCAAGGACTGTGAAACCTACTTCAATGACCTCACGGACACGATCTTCGGCCAGCATCGGTTCGCTCTCGAAGAGATGTTCTACATCGTAAAGGAGATGCGATCTGAGCCGACCGCTCAGATCGCTCGTGACCTTGAGCGAGACTACGAAGCCGTCCTCAACTTCGTTCACAAAGTTCAGGACGTCAGCGGCGATATCGACGAGTTCGAACTCTTTGACGTGTGCGAAGCTGATGAGGTCTACGTCACCGCTGGTGAGAAAGGACTCGAAGACGAGGATGGGAGTCCGCGCTGAGTGATTGGCGTAACCTTTGAGCGTTCCAGATCTGTAAACTCCGTCTCGTCATCCCGTGGGCTCCGGTCTCCGTGAAGGGATGATCAAACGTTGCGCAGACCACTCCGCGCGGACTCTCAAAAAGGGGCGCGGAACCTTCGAATCAGACAAACCGCCAGTATTGACACTCGTCCGTCGGATCGACGGACGAGTTCGGTTTCTGGTCTGTGAAAATCTCCAAAACGCTGACGAGGATATCGCCGAGTACGGCGACGGAAGCGTGATCCTCTGCACCGACGACTACACGATCTACGACGACATCGAGGAGACGGAGGGGGTGGACGGCCATCTGGCCGTCACCCACTCTGAGATCTACGTGATCGGTGACGCCCACACAAACACGTGTGAGAACCGCCACAGCTTCCTTCGCCAGTGGTTGGCGAAGTTCCGCGGCGCCTCGAAGCATCATCTCCAGAAACACCTCCATTTTCTCGCACTGAAGCTCAATTCACCGGACGACTGGTTCGAGAAACTGCTGTGTTACAATGTGTCGGGATGAGCGATAATACTTACTTCTCAGGCGGCTGTTTTCGGTTGCTACCGAGGTGTGTGAAGAGTTCTATGACACCCTAAGTTGGCCAACTGTAACGAAATCTTCTACTAGCTTCCAACTGACCGATCGAATGTGAGTTCGATCGCCGATAGTCTCAGTGGACTTGTGAAGAGTGCGGGTATCGTACTCGCAGGGACTGTCGTAGCAAATATTCTCGGTCTTCTCGCAGAGATTTTAATCCCGCGGGCGCTGGCTCCAGCAACGTACGGACGACTTGGTCTCGCGTTCGGAATCGTCAGTGCAGTCAGTTCGCTGGCAATTCTGGGAATTCCGAACGGCGTGACTCGATCCCTTTCAGAAAAAGAATCAGCCCACGACGAGTTGGACGTGCTCCGGAGTGGGTACGCGATTTCGTTCGCAGGGGCCGTCCTTACAGCCGCTGTCATCTACCTTGCGCGCTTCGAAATCGCTGCACTCATGGATGATCCCGAGGTTGCGCCGCTACTTGTCGCGTTTGTTCCTTATCTCCTCGCGTTTCCGATCGCGAAAGTGAGTGTAGGAATCCTCCGTGCCGAGGAACGCACTACCGCCGCAACGCTGGCCGAGCGAGTCGGTCCTCGAATGCTCGGCTTAGCACTTGTTGCTGGACTTATCGTTGCCGGTCAGCCGGTCGCCGGGGCTATCGGCTACTGGCTCTCCTTTTCGATAGTGGGCGCACTGTTGGCGCTCTATGCTGTCCAACAGCACATCAACTTCGGTTCGTTCATTGCTCGTCTTCCGAAGCGCGAAACGGTTCATGAACTCTGGTCATTCTCGTGGCCACTGGCTGCAGCTGCTTCGTTGCACATCATGCTTGCGAACATCGACATCATCATGATCGGCTACTTCCTTGAGTCGGAGTCTGTCGGCTACTACCGTTCGATCCAACCGCTAAAACAGGTGATCTTCTTTTTTTCAGGATCGTTTGCATTTCTCTTCTTTCCTCTCGCCACGAAACATTACTCACAGGGTGATTTCGACGGTCTCGACACGCTCTATACCGTTACGACAAAGTGGATTGTCTGGCTGACGTTCCCCGCAGTCCTCCTGTTCACGCTATTCTCGCCGGCCGCCATTCGTCTATTTTTCGGGACGGCATACCTCCCTGCAGCTCCCGCCCTTTCCGTACTGATGGCAGGGCTGTTCTACCGTGTACTTGTCGGATTGAACGGCGATATGGTCAAAGCGATCAACCGGTCACGCATCGAGTTATATTCGGCAATCGCCGGCGTCGTCGTGAACGTCTTGTTGAACGCAGCGCTTATTCCCCGCTTCGGGATCATCGGGGCGGCGTTCGGGACTGTCGTTGGTTATTTCATCTACAACACAGTCGAAGTCGTCGCGATTTACTTGGCGATCAAGAGCCACCCGTTCTCAGTGGCTGCATTTAAACCGCTGGTACCGCCGACATTAGTTGGTATCGGTACCCTTGTACTCATCTCTCAGCAGGCACTCGGGTTACTTGCGTTCGCCGGTATCGGTGTGTTGCTGTGCGTCACCCAGTTCGTTTCGATGATCCTGACTCGGAGCCTTACTGACACAGACCTCCTCCTTGTTAAGGAGTTCGAAGCACGCTTCGATATCGATCTGTCATGGCTTACGTCTCTCATTCGTAGGAGATCTTGATAAGGACTATCTACATTCGGTAGTTCCCATCGATCCTGATTGCTGACTCGATTTCTGGAGCAAAACGAACGAGATCAAAAGAACCGATTCCGTGAATCGAGCAAAGACGGCGGTCTCACGTTAGTGAGGGCGCCGTCACTAGAGAGATGATCCATAGCGGTCGCTCATTCACAGGACTGGCGCTGGACGCGGGCAGGCTCAGCCCGCGTCCAGTTGGCTGTAGGTCGCTGGGATGCCGACGCCGTTGGTTGGTGCTTCCCACTTCCGGCACAACGCGTCGTCGAGTACGTGATCAATCCACTCACGGGACACCTCGAAGCGAAACCAGACAGGCAGTGCTCGCCCGCCGCTCGAGTGGTCTGCGCAATGTTTGAGCCTTCAGAGAGCCTACTAAGCCCAAATGGCGACAGGTCGTCGGATAGACATGACGAGGCATTTGTCGGAAGAGCAGCTCAATGAGGTGATTAACGACGCCCAGAAGGCGGACGAGACCCGTCTCGTCCGGCGGCTCTGTTTCGTCAAAAACCTCTATCTCGATGATTCAACCAGCATGGCCGCGCGACGCGTCGGCGTCTCGCGTCACACCGGTGATCGATGGCTCGCTCGGTGGAACGCGGAGAGTGTTGACGGGCTTCGACCGAGCTTCGCGGGCGGGCCGCCCGCGAAGCTCTCCCCTGACCAGTTCGAGGAGTTCTTTTCGCTTCTCGAAGACGGCCAACCCTGGACACCACAGGAGATCGACGCCCTGCTCTGGGACCGCTATGGCGTCACGTACGATCGAGCCCATCTTGCTCGCATTCTTCGGGCTGACGGCATGCAGTACGCGAAACCGCGACCGATGGATCCTCGACAATCACCCGATGCTGAAGCGGATTTTCGTGAGCGCCTGGGAGAGGCGCTCACGAAGGAGACCGATGAGGAGCCACTCGTTCTCGGGTTCTTCGATGCCTCGTGGCCACAGCCGTTCGAGAACTCCCAGCGGATGTGGTCGTACGACCGAACCGTCGAAATCGATAAACCGCTGGTCACGGTTCCCTGGAAAACGCTCGGCTTCTACGCATTACTCGGGAAGAGTACGCTTATTGTCCGAGAACGGACGACAAAAGAGAGTATCTGTGCAGCGTTAGAGGCGATCCGCGAGCAGAATCCGGTCGGCCGGATTTTGCTCATCGCTGACAACGATGGCGGTCACCACGCCCATCTCACCCAACAACGGGCCGACGAACTCGGTGAGTGGTTGGCGTAACCTTTGAGCGCTCCAGATCTGTAAACTCCGTCTCGTCATCCCGTGGGCTCCGGTCTCCGTGAAGGGATGTTCAAACGTTGCGCAGACCACTCATCGAGTTCGTCTTCCTTCCCCCATACTCGCCGAACTTCAATGCAATCGAACCGCTCTGGAAAACCCTCAAGCGAAAGATTTCGCCAGAAATATTTGAGGAACAAGATCACTTCAGATGGTTCGTTACTGACACATTCCTAGACCTTTCGAACCGTCTTGGGTTCGCAAACAAGTGGATCGACACGTTCCTCCCCGATGTGCAAAAGTTACGCTAACCACTCATGGCTTCGACTCCGGGGATCGGTATCTCGTCCAGTAGCCCAAGCGCTAAGGTTTCAAGGTCAGAGGCCGTAAGAACAGTGTCTGGTTGGTAGAGAAATCTCATAATCACCCCAACTAGACGTTCTCTGAAAATCTAACCTCGTCAGTTGTGACTATCCGATGACTCGATGGGAACTACCGACATTAGGAACCCTCGATTCAAGATTCGGCGATTGTGCCATGTTAAATACTAATACAGTCAAGTGCACTCGAAGATAACGTCCAGTGGCAATTATACGGACAATAATCGCTGAATCGAGTTCTTGACAGTGTGAGTACGATGCCACCCTAATTGCTCATGGGCCTTTTCAGTATTCACCTCAAACTCTTCAACGAGAGTCTCATTTTCGCGTGGATTCTCAATGAGTTCGATTGGTATATCGAGACTACGCTTCTCGATTGCTGTTTCCCGAACCAATTCAGCAATCGCCACCACCGACAGGTCCTCATCACTAGCAACCTCGTACCGTTCGATGCCCGTCTCACCGGTCGCGAGTTGTTCGAGTAATCGTTCAGTACTCCGGATATACACGCGCGCGACATCTTTCACATGGATAAAATTCCGAGATTGTGTCCCTGGCTCGTAGACTGTCAATGGCTCCTCCGAAAGCGCTCGATTCACGAAGAAGTTGATTACCGTCGGCTTCGAGACAGAGGTCCCCTCAATCTCGTGCTCACCATAAAGATTCGATTTCATGTACATATGGACAGGAAAGGCTCCGTCAGCCAATGACTCCACAGCGCGTTCTCCGAGTACCTTCGTCCGTCCATACCAATTCATCGGGTCACGAGGATGATCGACTGTAATCGGGAACGACTGCGGATCGCCGATTGAGGCCATACTAAACGGAAAGACTAGTCCCGCACCAGTTTGACGGCAGAACCAGGCAACGTTGTTCGTCCCTTGTACATTCACTTCGTACGCGAGATTCTCGTTTTCTTCACAGTCCTCGACACCGCTTACTGCCGCCAGATGTAGTACGACATCGGAGCCCTCAAGAGCTGACTCGAGTCGCTGACGGTTACGAATATCGACGTGGTGGATATCTACCTCCTCAATCAACTCCACCTGTCCACGATACTGATTATCGAGTGCAATGATCTCCCACTCCGGATGAGTTTGCTGTAGTTGCTGAACAACACGGCTCCCGATATATCCTGCAGCGCCCGTTACCCCAATTGTTGGTGAATCACTCATGGTCACACATCGATCGTCAATGAACGGCTAATTGGCTGTGAACTCGGTTGCGCTCCATTGAACCGATCAATCAGATCGCGAACGCCCTCTTGTATCGTCCACTGTGGCTCGAATCCCGTCTCCGACAGTCGATCGAAATTGACGTGATAGGAGGGTCCAGGCTGTTCGTCTTCGAGGTACGTAATTTCGAGTGAATCGTCGAGTTCATCAGCGACGATACGAGCGATATCTGCGATCTGGTAGTTGTGATCGGAATGTCCCACGTTGTACACGTCATGCTCCCACTGATCCGGATGAAACACGGCGTGTTTGTACGCACCCGCTGCGTCTTCGACGTGGATGAATGGCCGCCAATTGTTCCCGTCTCCATACACAGTCAACGGACGATCCGTCAATCCCCGAAACACGAAGTGGTTGACGACGAGATTGAACCGGATACCAGGAGAATACCCGTAGTTCGTGCTCATGCGCAACGACGTCGCGTCGAACCCGTACTCCGCAGCCCCCTCCTGGACCAGCTGCTCGGCCTCGACCTTTGATTCGGCGTACGGATTCAACGGGTCCGGTTCCGTCGCTTCATCGATATTCCTGCTCGCAGCACGCCCGTAGTTGTTACACGATGAGGCGAAGACAACGGTTTCGACATCAAACTTCCCAGCGGCAGTAACGACGTTCTCCGTTCCCTCGTAGTTGACCCCGAACGTCTCCTCACGCCGGTCGTGTGTACTGCTCGCGCCAGTAATAGCAGCGAGATGAACGACGCGATCGACACCGCGCATCGCACTCTCTACATCCCCATAGTTGCGGATGTCCCCCCGAATGAACTCGAGACCGTCCCCAACAGCACCCATTAGCGAACGCGGCGTCCCCGAGACGAGAGAATCGAGGACAACGACCTCGGAGACGTCCGGTTCAGCAAGCAAATCCGGAACGAGCACACTTCCGATATATCCACAGCCTCCGGTAACGAGAACCCGCATCTATCAGTCCTCCGTGAGCACACCAGGGAGGAACCGGTCTTCGTGAGATGTGATGGTATCCTCGTACTCGACGAGCGTGGCGAGTACCGACCGCATTCCCTCCTCAAATGTCATTGACTGCCCATCGATAAGATCGTCGTATCGGTCGTATTCGATCTCCATCTTGTGAGTCTCATCTTCCTCACGTGGGTTCTCGAAGTGTTCGACCTCGACACCGAGATCGAACTCGTTTGCGACGTCGGCGATCGTTTCGGCAATCTCGACGATGCTGATCGCCCGGGTGACCTGGTTGTAGACGGTATGATCCGCCGGGCGATCATCCACATCGGAGACCGCCAGCTGAGCCAGTCCCTCAACGGCATCTTCGAGCGCAACGAACGGCTTGCGCTGTTCGCCACGTCCGTAGACAGTCATCGGGTAGCCGGCGATCGCTTGGGCACAGAAACGGTGGGCGACGACCCCGAAGTAGTAATCGAAGTCAAATCGGGTCGACAGTCGGGGGTCGGAGACCGTCTCTTCGGTTTCGGTCCCGTAAGTGATGGCTGTCCGCACGTCAGAGATCGGAATGCCGAACTGCTTGTGCGCCAATCGCATGTTCGCGGCATCGTGGCTCTTCGTCAGGTGATACCACGAGCCAGCCATTGCCGGAAATGGAACCTCGTCCTGATCGCCCTGGTTTTCCATGGTGGCGCCTCCCTCCGGAATCGGGAACTCGGGGGCCCCATAGACGCCAGTCGTCGTGGTCTCGATGAAATGCGTATCCGTGAGGCCGTGTTCGTCGAGCCCCCACAACAGATTCCGGGTCGCCTGCATGTTGTTGTGTTGGGTGTAGTTCGCCCGTTCACCGTTGATCTGGGAATAGGGAGCCGAGGGTTGGGCTGCTGCATGAACCACCGTATCGGGTTCGTGCACCGAGAGGAGTTCGTCCACGAACGACCTCTCGGTGAGATCTCCCTCGACAAAGGAGAGGTTCCGGAGTCCGTGCACTTCTCGGGCAGCGGTGAGACGTTCATCAATCGACGAGACGGGAAGTGCACTCGTCGACCCGGTCGATTCGACCCATTCCCGTCGGGCGAAGTTATCTACAGAAATGACGCGATCATCCGCTTGTGATGCGATTCGCAACGACGTTGGCCATCCAATATACCCATCTCCGCCAGTGATGAGAATTGTCATATCTATCTACCAAAAACTCACAAACCACAGGCAAAAAGATTGCTATTCATAAGCTGGAACGATAATGGAATAGAGACAAATATTGTATAGAAAAGTAACAGTACGTATTCGCTGACGATCGCAGAGTCGTATAAACTCATAGATAGATTAAGTATTAAATATGTAGTTTCAGCTTGAGGGTAATACTTAAGGAGGGGTGCGAAGATGCCTAAGTAAACATGAGTAACTTATCTGTGGAAGCAAACGAGAGTGCTGACGAGAAGATTGACGAAGAACCCGATCACCTTAGTGAGATTCCAGATGGAGCGGGTTGTGTCGAAATCTGGGAGAAAATCAGTGAATCGCGCGTCGAGAACGACTGAACCGAACTCACACTCACGCGCCTACAGGCGGATCTTGTCTCTCAAGACACTGATCTAACTGATTTGTCGGCTCGTAGCCAAGTCGGTCTTGGGCACGTGTGATATCTGCCTGACTGTCCTGGGTATCGGCAGTACGTTCGTCGGTATATACTATCTCTGCATCCGGGTTCACATGCTCTTGAACGGTCCGTGCCAGTTCATTGATCGTTGTTCGTCGCCCACTTCCGATGTTGTACGCATTGCCAACGTAATCCGTAATTCCAGCACGGAGGTTCGCCTGTACGACGTCGGAAACATGCACGAAGTCGCGAGTCTGCGTGCCATCCCCTTCGATCGTGATTCGGCCGTCAGCGGCTTGGTCGATAAATGTCCCGACGACACCACAGAATTCCGACCCCAATAGACGTCGGCCGTAGATGTTGAAATACCGGAGGACGACGGTTTCGAGTCCATAGAGGTCGTTCCATATCCGGGCATAGTGGTCGATAGTGAGTTTCTGTACTCCATACGGTGAGCTTGGTCGTGTCGGTGCTGTTTCGGGAATCGGTAGCGTTGACTGGTTACCGTAGATCGCAGCGCTCGAGGCGACCACGATGCGGGCATCGATATCACGAGCTACCCTGAGAAGGGTGAGCGTTCCATCGACGTTGACTGAATGTGCTTCCATCGGGTTATCAATCGACACCGACACACCTCGAATAGCAGCCTGATGGAAAATAAGATCAACGTCCTCCGCAGCGCGGCGAACCCTCTCCTGATTACGAATATCCCCATCTACGATCGTCGCTTCCGCTGGGATCTGATCCCGGGAATTCGTATTGAAATGGTCGAAGGCAATAACCTGATTATGATCTACAAGCGTATCAGCGAGATAGCTACCGACAAAGCCAGCAGCCCCAGTTACAAGGATAGTTTTCCCTCGCATCATGTTCCTAGTTGTCAGAGCAGTAGAATTGACTTGAGTATTGTTATCCTGCTACTAATTCTATCCGTAGCTGTTAGATAGTGTGCATTAAGGAGAAAGTGGGTCACAGCGAATGTCCGTCAGAATGCGCCGAGAACCCTATCTTCGACGGCGTCTCTGTCCACGCTCCGTGGGCCGAAAGCGATTCCAAAGTATGGCCATCAGTTATCCGTCGCTAACGGCGATCCACACCCAGTCGATCACATCAGTGACCGCACGACTTCATCCGGTACGTGCTGAACCGACCTGATCCGTGCTCAAAGAGTGTGGGGGGAGTGGTGAAGCCGATGAGTCGCTCTGGGCAGTCGCTGTCGGCACGGATCGCCGCCGACGCGACAGCGTTTCCACTCACGAGGGGTGCCTCTCGCGAGGACACCTTATCGGAAGAACCGGTCGTCAAGTGGTTGATTCGCTGGAACAGACCTGCGAACGCCAAGCGCTGTCCACACAGCGCGCAGCACCATCTCACAGAACTCCATAAACGACCACTCCCAGAGGCGGCGCCCCCCGCGGCGGGGCGCCGCCAGGCTTCACACCGCATCCAAGCAGACACTCGCTCTAACCCGATGTGATCGACTGCCACTACTTCGAAAAAGCGTCGTTAATACTTAAATATCAATTGAGATAGTAGTTTCGATCCGAGATCGGACTCGGTTCAGCGAGACGGCGTCGAGAACGGATCCGACCGCCCCAGACGATCCGACTCCGCTGGCGCCGCTACTCCGGCGCTTAGAGGCCGGGAACCCGAATCCGAACTCCGCAGACACCGCGCCTCGTTCGAACTCGTCGTCTTCGAAACAGTATTACCCTCGTGAACGTACTCCCGAGCCGATGGATGTTGCGTTCGTGAGCAACGTCGTCTACCCCTTCGTCACCGGCGGCGCCGAAAAACGAATCCACGAAATCGGCACCCGCCTCGCACGCAAAGGCCACGACGTCACGATCTACGGCCGCCACTACTGGGACGGCCCCCAACTCACCACCCACGAGGGCCTAACCCTCTACGGCGTCGCCCCCGCCCAAGAACTCTACACCGACGATCGGCGCTCCATCACGGAGGCGATCGACTTCTCGGCCCGACTCCTCCCCCATCTCCGCCGAACCATCGACGACCACGACGTCGTCGTCGCCTCGGTCTTTCCCTACTTCCCGGTTCTCGCCTCGAAACTCACCGCCCTCCAGACCGACACTCCGGTCGTCACTACGTGGCACGAGGTCTGGTTGGACTACTGGGAGGGATACCTCGGACGGCTCGCTCCGTTCGGTAAAACCGTCGAACGGCTCACGGCCAAGACACCCCAGTATCCGATCGCCGTCTCTAGGGTCACCGCTGATCGCCTCACGAAAATCGGCCCCGCGAGAGACGAGATCGAGGTTGTCCCCAACGGGATCGACGTCGAACGGATCCGAACCACGCCACCAGCCGAGAACGGCTACGACGTTCTCTTTGCCGGACGACTCATCGAGGACAAGAACGTCGACCTCCTGCTCGAGGCGTTCGATCACGTCGCCGCAGCCCACCCCGACCGTACCCTTGGCATCGTCGGCGATGGCCCCAAACGCGAGCGACTTGAAGCCCAAGCGAACGACCTCGAGCACGCCGACCAGATAACGTTCGAGGGCTTTCTCGAGGAGTACGACGACGTCCTTGCCCACATGCAGGCTGCAGACGTCTTCGCCTCTCCCTCGACCCGAGAAGGGTTCGGGATCACCTACGCCGAGGCAATGGCCGCCGATTGTACCGTCATCGGCGTGGATCACCCCGAAAGCGCCGCCGGTGAAGTCATCAGTGACGGCGGGTTCGTCGTCGAACCCACGAGCGACACACTGGCGGCCACGCTCGAGCGCGCACTTGGAACAACCCAGTTGTCGGTAGAACCGACTGCCGTCGCGAGTCAGTACGATTGGGATGCGATCGCCGAGCGCGCCGAACGGGTCTACCAGGACGCAATCGACCAGTAGTCACCGCGTCCTCCCAATACCCACCGATACCGACCGATCAGATACGAATGCTGGCGACGCTCCGGTCACAAATCCTCGCCTCGAGAAGCGTCACCACCAACTCCCCATCATCACCCGACCCTGTCGAGTTTCGAACCGACCGCTGGACGGTCACACTCGGATGCACCCTACCCATCTCCAGTGAACCGCGGTGAAACGACCAACACGAAGACGAGCATCGAGAGCACGCCGTACTTCTTGAGAAAGGCATACGTCCCCGGGCCACCGCGCCCACCGGGGACCGGTTGTGGCTCCCGAATCGAAACGGAGAGCAATTCCCCCTGGATCACGACCGGCCACTTCCCGCCCAACACCACATCGCCCGGATACCCCAGCTGGATCCCGGTCTCGAGAAGCGGCGCGAACAGAACCATGAAATTGCCGTCGATGACGTCAATCAACAGGTGACTGTACAACAGCGCAATCGCGACGGGCGCGTACCGAAGCCGCCCCGCCACTCCCCGCTCGACGAGCACCACGATCAGCGCGATCGGAAGAAGCGTCACCACAGAATGGAGCCCGCCCGGCACGGCCACGATCTTGTCGGCATCCGGCAGGATCGCAAACCCGGCCAGCGCGAACGCGAGCGGGTGTTCGAACAACTCCGAGCGAAGGACGTAGACGACGGCGATCGGCAAGAAGAGATGGGTGAAGAAATCCATCATCCACCCGGTTTCCCGCCACGCCCATAATCACACTGTCTCGACTGCGCCCAGCCGACCACCCCACGCTCGTCGTCAGCCGGACTGCCATCCTAGTAAATGTCTAGCCCTAGACGACGGTCGAACGGGCTTACGGCCTAGATTCCCCTAGTGGCGTGTCGGAGACCACCGTCTGGGGTACTGTCGATCCGATCGCTCCACAACAAACCCAGAACGAAATATCTCTATTCCACACCAAATTATTAGTATTCAGCGCTCAAACCCATCCTCATGGCCGATCACCCACCCGTCTGGCCGGATGGAATGGATGCGGCCGACCGTGTCCAGCATGTGGCACTCACCCGAACCAACCCACGGAATGCGGGCTGGATCGCCGAAGAAGCCAACGTCTCACGGGACACGGCCGCCAAATATCTCAGCCGGATGGCCGACCAGGGAGAGCTCACCGTCGTCGAGACGGCCGACGGGACCTGCTACAAACCCGACGGCGTCACCCAGTTCCTCCGTGACGTGAGAGGACTCACAGAAGAACACTCCGTCGCGGAGTTGACCGACGAGCTCCGGGCGATCGGGGACGAAATCGACTCCTGGAAAGCGACCTATGATGTCGCCTCACTCGAGGAGCTCCGTCGGACCATCGGCGACGATACGCTCTCGGAGGACGAACGCCGTGACCGCCACGAATGCATCGAGGAGTGGGAGTACAACGTCCAGATGCGCGAGGCCCTCCAACTCGCGATCAGTCTCCACCAGTCGCTTACGAGATTGGATGTGGATCCACGTCTCGACACGTCCGATTCAGACACGCTCCCCCAGGAAGGGTAGCCCAATGGTGGTCTTCCTTGTGGGCGGTCCGGGTCGAGGATTCACCCGGCGCGAGGGGCTTCGGCGTCTCAAAGAACGACTCGAGAAGGAACCCGGACTGTCGGGTATCGTCCATCGCGGCTTCGGCCTCGGTCCGTCGTGGCCGACGTCGATATCGAGGTGTTTCTCGGCACCGAATTCCCGCGCTCGGAAGCGACCCTCGAGGTGGCGTGGCGACCACGAACGGCGACGGACGTCCAGCGTGTCCAGTGGGCGGACTCGGTGGTCAGTCTTGGATGGCACAAGGATGACGACCACGACGATCTCGGAACCACCCATTTTCAGCGAGACTCCGGAAATCAGACCGTCCACGAGCCAGGGAATCTCGATGTCGAAGCTCCGTTGAGCTTCCTCGAAACCTGTCTCCAGCGACTGCCTCCCGAACTCGATGAGACGATTGACATGGAGAATCACTCCGGAGCCGATCACTAACCTCGCTTGCGTCCAAAGAGTCCCGACGCTGCCGCTTGAACGACCTGCATGACGAACCCCAGACCGTCGCCAAACGTGACCCCCGAGAAGGGGTCCTCGTGATGGTCGCGGCTCGCGACGACAGCGACCCCCTCACGGCCCGGAAGATCGCCGCTTTCTTCGGGTGCTCATCCGCGAGCACCCTCGAGTACCTCCACGATCTCGTCGACCGAGGCGAGGTCACGTCGAAGGCGGTCACTAACGACTTCCGCGTGTGGTGGGTCCCGAGTCCCGAGAACGAGCGTGACGTCCTCTCTGGGTATGGCTCGTTGACGGGAACGGATCGGTCGTCGAAAAGTGCCGTGAAGCGGGAGCCACCGGCCTTTGCGAGGACGGCCGTACGGGGTCCTGAACGGAGGCGTCTGCCCGACTACTCGTCCGACACGAGCAACCCCTCCAAAATTCGCAACTCCTCGTCCTCGGAGATCGCCTCCGACTGCAGACAGGCGTGGGCGACCTTGTGAACCAAATCGGGGTCGAGAGCCACGCCACCGCTCACCGACCGGTCCTCGAGCTGTTGGTCGAGCCGGTCGACGCGTGCGGAGAGTACGTCGAGCTGATCGGCGAGAGCGGGTGCTTCCTGAACCGTGGCCTCGTCACCGGATTCACTGGGATTCCCACCCGGTTCGTCTCCGACCGCCTCCACTGTGTCCCCACCGCTGGTCCCGGCCCCCTCGATCCCGGTCGCCGTACCACCGTCGGGTTCGGCCGCCACCGCCCCCTCACTAGCCCCAGCAGGCGCCCCGAACACCAACTCGGTGAACGCCTCGGGATCCGGGCTCGCAGGCTCGTCCGTCGTCCTCGTGGGCTCACCGTCGGCCCCCGTAGCGGGCCCGCCATCGCTTGCCACCACGGCCTGTCCAGCATCCTCGCCACTCACCTCAATGCCCTCACCCTCCGCAGACTCGCCGTCATCCTGATCGGGCGACCCACCGCCAGTCTCCTCGGTGGCCGTCCCGGCCGGATCGCCGTACTCCTTGAGCACCTGCTCGACGAGTGCGGTGGTCGCCCCGCCCACTTCGTCGGCGATGGCCTCCATCGCCGCCTCCGGCTGCGACGCAGCGACATCCAGGATCTGTTTGTGAACGATCGCTCGTGGGCTCTCGGTACTCGACGTCCGTCTTTGGTCCGCTGTCGTGTGTCCTCGATTACTCATAGCTCCCCCACATGATCCCCTCGACCGACTGAACGGCACGCACCACCAACGTCCTCGCGTCAGGTCATCTCGTGCACGCTAATAGAACCACTGGCTATATCTGGAAGTAAGCTTATATAATATAAAGAGTATGCACACTGATCCTCGACCCCAGTCCTCGTACTCGTCGAGATACTCACCGGAGAGGCGCTGGAAGCGCGCGACCCCGAACCCTAGTCCTCGTCGATCACTAGAGCGATCACACAGCCCACACGCGACGACCCTCCCTCGATTAATCACACGTCACAGGACCCACTAGCGATCGTTCCAAATATCGTCATATATGAACTGTTTTGATGCCTGACCTGAACGGGACAGTAAGGACGCCATCGTCCTCGCAGGGGGCTATGCCACGCGACTCTGGCCGATCACCGTAGACCGGCCCAAGATGTTCCTTCCAGTCGGCGACACCACCGTCATCGACGACGTCCTCACGGACCTCGAGGCCGACGACCGGATCGAGACGGTCTACATCTCGACGAACGAGCGCTTCGCCGACGCGTTCGAGAGCCACCTCCAGGAAGAGACCTACGACAAACCCGAACTCTCGATCGAGGATACGAGTGACGAGGACGAGAAGTTCGGCGTCATCGGCGCCTTAGCCCAGCTCGTCGAGCGTGAGGGGCTTGCGGACGATACGATCATCGTCGCGGGCGACAACCTCATCAGCTTCGGGATGAGCGACTTCATCGACTACTTCGAGGAACGAAATCGTCCGGTGCTTGCGGCCTACGACGTCGGTAGCACCGAGCACGCCACCTCGTATGGCGTCCTCGACGTCGGCAACGATCATGAGATCCGCGACTTCGAGGAAAAGCCCGACGAGCCGCCGAGTACGCTCGTTTCGGTCGCCTGCTATGGGTTCCAGGCGAGCGACCTCAACTCCCTCGAGACCTATCTCGCGGGCGAGAACAACCCCGACGAGCCGGGCTGGTTCGTCCAGTGGCTCGTCGAGCGCGACCGCGTCGACGCCTTCACGTTCGACGGTGCCTGGTTCGACATCGGGACGCCCGAGAGCTACCTCGAGGCGGTCGCCTGGCGCCTCGAGGGCGAGTGCTAATCCATCCCGGGGCAACGATCGACGAGGCCACGATCGGGGCGAACGCCTACGTCATGGACGGCGCTCACGTCGAGGACGCGACCGTCCGCGAGAGCGTCGTCTTCCCCGACGCCACCGTCTCGGGGAGTACGCTCACGGACTCGATCGTCGATACGGGAGGCGAAGTCCACGAGATGGACGTCGACTCGGCGTTGATCGGCCCGGAGCTGACCATCGACGGATCGTCAGTCGATCCCTACTAATTCGAGCACCCATCGAAAGACCGGAGCAAAAGTGGTGGGGGATCACCCCGATCTTTCACACGGCCCCGGGGGCGCATACCCACGACCGCGACCGTGTGGTGCTGGATCAAAGCCATTGGATCAAAACACCACTGCACTAGAGAACACAACTAGTGGCTACCTCCCCTCGTCACGAGATGCGCCCGTTGGTCCATGGGTTCGAACGAGGATCCCCGACAGCGAATGGATAGGCCAGTATATCGCTCCAGAACGGTACAATCGCGTATAGAGAACGGTGTTCGCCTCAATATCGGCGGTTCGTCACCCCAACGTTTATCTCTTCGACTGAGTAGTTAGCAATCAGTATGGAGCAACTCGGTGAAGAGTCAGTCGAGCGTGATCCAGTGCTCGCTGTCCTCGAGGGCGACGACTGTACGCACTGTGACTCGGGGACGCTCACACGCGACGACTACAAAGGCGACGACGCCGTCGTCTGTGAGGAGTGTGGCGTTCCTGGCGCCCGATCCCTGTAAGGCCCGGCGAACCTAGAGACGTTCGTTCCGTTCGGTTCTCGGTGTGTGCCATCCGTAATCGACGTTCACCGTCCTCGAGTGTTCCCAGGTGACCCGATGGAGACCGAGCGACCACACTCGAGACACACAGAACCCGAAACCGACGGGAATTATCACGGTCGCTGAATACTCTCTGCGTATGCAGGACCACCGCGTTCTCGTCACGGGCGGGGCGGGCTTCATCGGCTCGAACCTCGCGATCCACCTCGCAAGCGACAACGACGTGATCGCGATCGACGACGAATACCTCGGCACCCCCGACAATCTCACGAGCGACGTCGACTACCGCCCGGTGGGCGTCCTCGACGACGACCTTCCCACGGACGTCGACGTGGTCTTTCACCTCGCTGCACTCTCCTCGTATGCGATGCACGAGGAGGACCCAACCAGAGGCGCCCGCGTCAACGTCGAAGGGTTCGTCAACACCGTCGACCAGGCGAGACAGGACGGCTGTGACACCGTCGTGTATGCCTCGACCTCCTCGATCTACGGCAGCCGAACGGAGCCCTCCCCCGAGGAGATGCCCGTCGCCGTGAACACGGGCTACGAAGCCTCGAAACTCGGTCGCGAGCGCTACGCCGAGTACTTCCACAACCACTACGACATCGCCACCGCAGGAATGCGCTTCTTTTCAGTCTATCAGGGCTACGACGGCGCCGAAGGCCACAAGGGCGAATATGCAAACGTCATCGCCCAGTTCGCCGACGACATCGCTCACGGGCGCTCGCCCGAATTATATGGCGACGGCACCCAGACCCGGGACTTCACCCACGTCGACGACATCGTCCGCGGGCTCGAGGCTGCCGCCGACAACCGACTCACCGGCGTCTATAATCTCGGCACGGGCGACCCCTACAGCTTCAACGAGCTCGTCGAGCGCCTGAATGACCACCTCGACACGGACGTCGATCCCGAGTACGTCGAGAATCCGATCCCCCAGGACGTCTACGTCCACGACACCTGTGCCGATATCACCAAAATCCTCGATGACGCCGGCTGGAAACCCCAAATCGACCTCGCGGAGGGCCTCGAACGAGTCTGTGTACCCTACCAATAAGACAACAAAGCACTCCGTGAAGCGACCGTCACGGAAAACAGGACCACGTCCTGGATAGCTCGCTCATTCCGAACGCACCCCCGGCACGGTCAGGATGATGAGAGACCGGCCACGTGAATCTACGCCTCGAGTTCGACGTCCGAACTCCCACAGGTCGCACAGACGTCGTCTTGCCAGCTAACGGTTTTATGGATCGAACGCTCCGCCTGACACCGATTACAGTAGCCCTCCACCGTGGTATCACTCATCGTCTGGATGCCCCCTTGTGACACGAATGACGTGTGAGTCGCATAAGTCCTGCCGTGGGAGCAATCAAAGACGATTCGATGAGGCGAAATAAACGAGCCGCACAGGCACAGTCGACACCGATCTCCGTCTACGATGAGCGGGCCAGTGACCACCGGAACGCGGTGGGCGGCCACGACCCTAGTACTAGTGCCTTCCCAACCGTGGAGTTGCTAGTTCTCCGCTGCTTCGATTGACGGATACAGCCGGTGAAGTTGTATCCGCGCATCCTCATTTGTGAACTGCCAGTCAACAGTAACATCCTGCTCGTTGCGTGCTCGTTCCCACGCAGCGACCTCCGTTCGGAGGGTCGCTGCGTCCGGAATACGGCGGTTGAGACACTGCGTCTGGAGCGTACTCCAGACGAGCTCGGCCATATTCAGCCAACTCCCGTGCGTGGGCGTGTAGTAGAACTCGAACCGATCAAGATATTCGCGTGCTTTCTCGGGTGGGAAGAACCGATAGAAGGCAGCTGGATTGTGTGTGCTGAGGTTGTCCAAAACTACCCGGATGCGGTCTGCATCCGGGTAGTCGTCTGCAATCGCTTGCATGCAGTCGATCCACTCACGTGTTCGTCGCCGTTCGGTTACCTGGAGGCGACACCAGCCAGTCAAGGGTTCAGTCGCGACGTGAAGCATGCGTTTGCCGTTGCGTTCGTAGTGGTGATCTGTTCGAGCGACCGCTCCCGGTGTCGCCGGGAGCGGGTCGCGGACGTGCTTGCGCAGTTCCTTGCTGGACTCGTCGAAACAAATGACCGGGCGGGTATGGTCGTACGGTTCTTGATACAGTGACAGGAGCGTT
This sequence comes from Saliphagus sp. LR7, assembly GCF_003344565.1. Taxonomy (NCBI): domain Archaea; kingdom Methanobacteriati; phylum Methanobacteriota; class Halobacteria; order Halobacteriales; family Natrialbaceae; genus Saliphagus; species Saliphagus sp. LR7. Next base: position 195,465 of record NZ_QPND01000005.1, read on the forward strand.
TCCATGCGGTAGACGAACTCCGGGTTCTCTTTGGGAGGAATGAGCCAGTACTCAGAGCGATGGGGCTTCAGATCGTTTTTTTAGCCGCTGTCTCACGGTTTCTTCGGAGATCGAGTCGAACTCGATCTCCTCAAGGGTGACAAGGCGCTCAGCGAGGAGTGCGTAGGTCCAGCGGGACCGTCCTTCTGGCGGCTCTGAACACGCGAGAGCGACGAGGTGGGCTTCACCGCGGCCATCGAGTTTTGGCGTGTAGTCTCGGTCGGGTTTGCGGCGATGAATCGCCGCAATCCCTCGCTCGGAATAGGCTCTACGTGCATTGTAGACGGTTTTGGTGTGACAGCCGACGTGCTCACTGATTTGGGAATCAGTGAGCCCGTCATCAGCCTTCAGAAGGATCTTTGCACGGGTGATATCTTCAGCCCGGTGGGTGCCTTTCGAGGTGAACGTCTCCAGTTCTTGGCGCTCCTCCTCAGACAGCTCAACAACGTGCTGCTTTCTGCTCATTCCAGCAGATACGTGCTCAGGAGAGATAAACTAGCATGTCCGCGGTTGGGAAGGCACTAGTGCGGCTTCAGCCTTGAGCTGCTAGATACGAACTAGAGGCGCTGTAGGCTCTGAATCTATCGATTCACTATTGAAGCGGCACTAACCTAGAGCGGTGCGGCTGGTGGCGTCGGTGACGACCGATCAACGACATCCTCATCCGAGTCCGAATCGATATGAAACGCTCGGATATGATGTTTCATCGGCCGGTAGTCGGATTCCCCTATCTCGAACACACGGTCACAGAACGGACATGTCTGGTACATCCCTTCCCCCATGAGGGCATCACTCATGGATTGATTTCACTCTTTCGTCCCTTACCGAATCGGCTGGAATCAAGTACGGGCGCGGATGGCGGCTAGAATCATCCCGTAACCGCGCGTGTCGAGCCGTGTGCGTCGTCGTTCACTAGTAGAATCGCGTTCAGGCGAGTGCCTGGAGCACGGTCCACTCGTCGCCCGTCGAGACGACGAGCGCGGGGTCGCCATCACCAGTCGGATCCCAGCTCTCCCCGTCAGCGAGGACGATCCGCCCGAGCTTTCCTTCTGGGGGCTCACTGTGGGGCTCGAAATCGACGTGGGTGAGGTCGTTCAACCCGCCGCCGTAGCGATCGCCTTGGTAGGTCTGGACGGTCGTCGATGGCCACCGTCGCGTCGAACCATCGACGTACACTGCGCTGTCGTCGATCTCGGCGATTCGTTCGACGGCGCCAGCCACGAACGGATTGTGAAAGTACGTCCCCTGATCCGAGACGTCTGGAAACCGCTCGTCCTCGTTGTCGATCTGCTGGGTGAAGGCGGTCCCGAAAACGTTCGCGAAGTAGGCGTTCTGGAAGACGTTCCCGATGGCCCGGGCCTCCTCGATGTGGATGCCGTCGTAGGTAGCTTCGATATTGAGATACGAAAACAAGTTGCCGAACGAGTACTCTTCGATGTTGAGCGCGACGTCACCCTCGTTTTCGCCGGAGCTAAAGCTCCCCTCGAGACCCGAAAACTGAACGCGCCGGAGGTCAAGCCCGGTGCCACCCGCCGAGTTGTGGACGCCGTAATGGTAGGTGTTGAGCGCGAAGTTGATCTGGCAGGCGCCGTCTCCGTCCGGGTTTTCGTTGGCAGTCGCAAACCGGGTGAAACAGCTATTGTACGGGTCACGCAGATCCTCGGATCCCCAGACGAACGTGTACCCATCATTATCGCCCTCGAATCGGACACCGATGATCTCGACGTAGAACATGTCGGTGCCATCTGAATCCCGGATCTGGATCCCGGCCCCATCGTCACTGCCGGCACGAATGCGCGACGATTCGAGCCCATCACCGTAGATCGCCCAGTTGTTGCGAAGGCTCTCGTACTCCGCGAGATCGATCTCCCACGACGTGGTTCCGTCGCCGTAGAAGCCGCTCGGATAATAGATCACGCCGCCGCCGAGGTCGTTCAATCGGTCGAACGCCTCGCGCATTCCCGCCGTTCCGGACGGCGACGTATACGGATCGTCCGGCGTGCCGGCTCCGGAGACACTCGGGAGCTCCGAGACGTACACGACTCGGTTTTGCTGCGCTGCCGAAAGCCGATCGACGATGATCGATTCGACTGGCTTGGCGTCTCCGAGACGGTTCGTTCCTCCTCGCTCCCCGCTGTGGTCGTGATCTTTCGGAGCAAACGGACGTCGACCGCTCTGTGCGTTCGCACCTTGGGTGCCCGCAAACAGCGCGCCTGTGCCAAGTCCCGTGAGGGAGCCGAGTAGCGTCCGCCGACTGTGTGAGGCATCACTGCTCGGTGATCGCGTATTGTCTCCTGACATCGAGTGACAACTGGCGTCTCCGTATGAAAAGGTAAGTGTCTAGTAGTATTGTATCGATTATCTCGGAGAAAGTCTCGATATATTGCAGTACCATCAACGATATTTGGGTGTAGTAAAATCGTCTTTTTCGGAGACTATGGTTCCGTGACTCATCCTCTCTCGGTCGTTCTGGACCCTGAGGAGCTCCAGTGGCGAAGAGAATTTTCTATCGTTTGGAGAGTATGAATCGCAGCTAAACAGATAATTGGTAGGTAGCGAGGGTGACTCCATGAGAATCCCGCTGAAATACCTGGAGCGTGAAGTATGCCATGGAGTTACCCTCTCTCAGTAGCTAAATTACCGCCCTGTATCGAGCACGAGATTCGGTCAGGAACCGGCTGGAATTGAAATGCATCCGATGCTCACTGCAGATGCGAACGCGAAGGCACACACGTTGTGACCGGCGACCAAAGGCGGATGATGGCGCCTTCTACGACGTGCCCGGTATTGTTTAGTACATGAATGTTTGCATCAATGAATACAGTATCCGGAAGATAACAATGGGTAGCTTCCGTGTTGCCCCTTCTATGTGCGGTATTGTCGGTGCATACGGATGGGTGGATGAGAGTACGCTGTCTTCTATGGTCGACTGGATCGAACATCGCGGGCCGGACGAGGAGGGGAGATATCTCGATCGAGACGCTGGAGTAATGATGGGGGCACGCCGCCTCTCGATCGTTGACCTCTCCGGCGGATCGCAACCGAAAGGCAACGAAGATGGAACGGTCAACGTCGTTTTCAACGGGGAAATCTATAATCACGCGCCCCTTCGGGAGTCGCTCGAACAGAAGGGGCATCGATTCGAGAGCGAGTCCGACACCGAGGTCCTGGTCCATCTTTGGGAAGAGTACAGAGAGAAGATGGTAGATCACCTCGAGGGGATGTTCGCCTTCTCGATTTGGGACGAAAAGGGGGATACGATCTTTCTAGCGCGCGACCGTCTCGGAATCAAACCGTTGTACTACGGCCAGACGGACGGCGGCTATGTATGGGGAAGCGAGCTCCCCGCATTACTGATCGGGGGGGTCGATCGAACGGTCGACCCCGCGGCCGTTTTCAACCACTTCTCGCTTGAGTACACGCCCGGTTCGCAAACGCTGTTGCGGGATGTCCGGAAAGTGAAACCAGGTCATACAGTAGAAATCGGACCCGAGGGTGTTCGGGAGCGGGAATACTGGAACGTTCTGGATGTCGAAACCGGCGGCTCAACGATGAGTTTCGCAGCGGCGGCGGATCGACTGCGGAATATGCTGGAGCGGTCAGTCGAGAACCGCCTCATGGCGGACGTTCCAGTCGGGGCGTTTCTTTCCGGTGGCCTCGACTCGTCGGCCATCGTGGGCATAGCCTCACAGCGCAGGGACGATCCGCTCGATACCTACGCCGTCTCCTTCGACGACGCGCGGTTCGATGAGAGCGAGGAGGCTCGTCTTGTTGCCGACCACTTTGGAACGAACCACCACGAGGTCAACGTCGACCTCTCGTCGATGGAACTGTTCGATGAAATGATCCGATACCTCGGCGAGCCGACAGGCAACTTACAGATGCTCCCCCTCTTTCTCCTCTCTGAACGCGCTAGCGAAGACGTGAAAGTCGCCCTCGCGGGCGAAGGTGCGGATGAGCTGTTTGCGGGCTATCCTCGATATCGAAAGGTGTCGGAGTATAAACGAAAAACTGACTTCCTCCCGCAGTTTACTCACGACATCGCGGGCTCTATCGCCCCGGTTTCGCCGGTCGGCGATAAGTACTTTCGGTACTACTCCTGGCTGAGAGACAACACCGAGGTGACGCTGCACCACACGTGCGGGTTCATGCCGTTTCGCCCGGAACCCGGCGAGTTCCTCAATACGGCTGAAACCGCCGAGTCGGCCGGGCTTCGCACACATGTGAATGAAGTAACTAGAAAGATTGACGATCCGGCTCCCGAACAGCACATGTCTGCTTTCGAAGCCAAGTACACGCTCCCTAACTTCCACCTGTTCAAAGCGGATCGCACGAGCATGGCGCAGTCGCTCGAGCTCCGAGTCCCGTTCTTGTCAGCCGATATCGCTAAATTTGCCCACTCTCTTCCGATCGAGTACAAGATCACGGAGGGGGGTGTCAAACGGGTGCTGAAACGCGCCGTCGCCGACCTGCTCCCCGAGGAGATCATAGAGCGGAAGAAGATGGGGATGCGACCGCCCGTCACGGACTGGTTCCGGGAGGAACACGAGGCGATCGAAACGTGGTTCGCCAGAGAGACACTCGAGAACGTGCCCTATGTCGACGCTGACAGGGCCACGGCGCTGCGGACCGCTCACCGGCGCGGTGACGAGTCGGTAGGGCGCACGCTCTGGATGATTCTCACATACGTCGCGTGGTATCAGACGTTCATCAACGAGCACACCGCGATCATCGATGGCGCCGCGAACGATATCCGTACGACGGATCCGAATCCGTGAACTACTCCGCCCTACCGCGCTCGGGCCTACCCGACCCTCGCTTGTTGAGGACGGAGCTTCCTGTTTCTGTGTCGGGACTTGCAGGAACAGATCCCACAGCGGTCCCAGACTCCGCAGGCGACTTCCCTTCACGGGTGGTTCGGAGTGTCCCTCTCCTACCGAATCGACACTCGACCACAGCCGACGATGCACGCTTGTTGTCGCGTTTGAACAACGCCGGAAGCGTGGTGAGTATCTTACTACCCACCTCGTCCGCCGGGGTAGTAAGAATGCCGATTCGCACGAAAACAAGACGTGCGGGCGCTGTATCCCCTCTCTGCTCGCTTCGCTCGCTGAGGAAGGGGGCTTAACGGCCTCAATTACAGCTAATCGACCGGAATTAGTCGATCTTCTTATCCGACCTTCTTGATTTTGACTCCCCCACAAGAATTACACGTAGTGATTTCACTTTCCGTATAATATTTCTTGCCACACGTCTCACAAATATAGGTTGGGTCTGCTTTAACTGTATCTCCCGTTATGGTTACGGGATGGTTAGCCTCGAGTGTCACGGTTTGGCTGACGCTGCCAAAAATGAGCGAGCCAAGCTTCGAGCGTTTACGGCCACCCAGAATGATATTGTCCGCGTTGAGTTCGTCTGCCGCTTCGACGATTTCTGAGGCTGGATCGCCGTATCTGCTTTCAGTGTGGACAGAAACCCCTTGATCGGAAAGATATTCGGCAACTCGATTTCCGACTTCGAGTTGGGTTACCGACGTCGTTTCCGCCCTGTCACGATCATCAAAGACGTGAAGCAAGGTAGCTTGAATGTCGCTTCCCTCACGATGTAACGCTGCAGCCGCTCGAGCCTGTGACAGTGCGCGGTCTTCGTTCGTGTCAATTGGTACTAATACATGATACATGTCAACGCCTACCTTGCGCATTGGCATAACTGTATGCCTTGAAAAATAATGTAATTTTCAATCGAAACTAGCCGCCGTGTTACTCGTGCACCTATATGTATCACCATATCCCCTGGAAATAATACGAAATAATCTTTATGACGAGTTCTATGACACACTAAGGTAGCGCTAGAGCTGACGCACCGGAGAGACACGGGGACCGCCCGAAACCAGGCCGACCCTAACGGGTCATCGGCGCCCGGGCGAATCGGGTGGTCTCCTGTTCGGGGAACAGCCACTCGCCCTCATACTCGATGATCCCACCCCAGCTCCCGGCCGGCTCCGGTGCAAAATCAACAGGCTCGGTCGGATCGGCCATCGAATACAGCAGCTGCCCGGACGGCGGGTATTCGTCGCCGTCGGGATTCGTCGTGTGGAGACGCTCGCGAAGGTCGTCCGTGGGCTCGTAGTTGAACGTCATGAGCAGCTCGTCCTCCCGGCCCGGGATACCCGCGAGCAGTGAGGCGGGCTCGTGAATGGCCTCGATTCCCCGATCCGGCATCGGGTCGAGGAAGGTGGTTGTCTCGAACTCCCAGTGGCGCAGGTCGTCGGACCGACCGAGCAGTTGGTGGTCGGTGGCAAGTTCACCGACGTACATCAGGAACTCGCCGTCGATTCGGACCGGACGGCCCTCAGGGTCCTTCGGGATGACGGCGCCTTTGGCCCAGCCGCCGGTCAGCGACGCCGGGACGAGCTGGCCGTGTTTCTCCCAGTGGATCAGGTCCTTCGACGTCGCCAAACAGATGTTACAGCGGATGTCACCAGGATCACCCCAGATCCCTTCGGACTCCCAAACCGGGTTGTAGAACATGTAGTAGGTCCCCTCGTACGCGTAGAGCTTGGGGTCCTCACAGCCCCGTTGTTCGTAGGATTCGGTCGGTTCGAGCACCGGGTTCTCGGCATGTCGCCGGAACGACCGGCCGTCCTCGCTCCACGCGAGCCCGATGCGGGAGTCCTGGTCGATGCGGTCGTCCGGCGTCGCCCGGTAGTACGCACACAGGACGTCCGCGGCCTCGATGACCGAGAGGTTGAACAGGCGGCCGGCCTCCCAGCCTCGGTCCGTCGGTTCGAGGACGGGCTCGGTGTCGACGACAAAGGGGCCGATCGCCCAGTCGGGAAGCGAGTCGGGCTCTTTAGTGGCGCCGATCGGGCGCTGTTCGGGGGGTACAGAGCCCATGGCGGCCGCCGCGTCGTCACTCGACATCGATCCCTCCGTCCGCGACGGTGTCGACGCCGTCCTCGGTCGGTGGCGCGTCGGCCGAGACCGAACTCCGGTCGGTAACGGTGTACGCCCTGTCGTCGGTGCCGGTCGTCTTGAGCGCGGTTCCGTCGGCCCCAAAGAGATGGAGCGCCTCCAGATCGAACGTGTACTCGATCGGTCGGCCTGCCTCCGGGGAGACGCCGTCGCTCACGCGGGCCGTCCACGAGGCGTCGCCGACCTCCAAATACAGGTAGTTGTCGCTCCCCATCGGTTCCACGACGTCAAGAACGGCCTCCTGGGTCTGGTCGGACTCCGCCTGGCGATGGGTCTCATCGTGTGGGACACGGATGTCCTCGGGCCGGACGCCGAGCGTGAGCCGGTCACCCGAGGTGATGCCGGAGCGCTCGACCGTCGTCTCGTCGAGCCGATAGTCGAACGTCGACTCGCCGTCGGCGACGAGGTGAACAGTATCGTTACGGTCGATGGCCTCGACCGAGAGGAAGTTCATCGACGGCGAGCCGATGAAGCCCGCGACGAACTGGTTGACCGGGTGGTGATAAATTTCGTTTGGCGGCCCGACCTGCTGGAGGCGGCCATCGTTGAGGACGGCGATCCGGTCGGACATCGTCATCGCCTCGGTCTGGTCGTGGGTGACGTACACCGTCGTCACGCCCAGTTTGCGGTGGAGACGCTGGATCTCCGTTCGCATCTGGGTCCGCAGCTTCGCGTCGAGGTTCGACAGCGGCTCGTCCATCAGGAAGACGTCCGGATCGCGGACGATCGCTCGGCCGAGCGCGACGCGCTGTTTCTGCCCGCCCGAGAGCGCCTTCGGTTTCTTATCGAGGAGCTCCCCGATATCCATCATGGCTGCGGTCTCCTGGACCCGCTGGCTGATCTCGTCGTCGGACTGGTCGGTTTTCATCTTCAGCCCGAAGCTCATGTTCTCCCGGGCAGTCATGTGGGGGTAGAGCGCGAAGTCCTGGAACACCATCGCCATGTCGCGGACCTTCGGATCCTGGTCGGTGATGTTCTCGTCGCCGAGCCGGATTCGCCCGCCGGAGGGGGTCTCGAGACCGGCGACACACCGGAGCGTCGTCGACTTCCCACAGCCCGAGGGGCCGAGCATGACGAGGAACTCGCCGTCCTCGACGTGCAAGGAGACGTCATCGACCGCGACGATCTGGCCACCTTCGTCTGCTGCCGGGAACGTCTTCGTGAGGTTCTCGATACGGAGATCGGCCATGGTTGCCGACGCTGGGTGATCGACTTGCATAATAGTTGGTCTGGGGTTCGTACTCCGTGGCGCATGTTTGACTCACACCAAATCCGATCGTGACCGCCCGTCCCAGACCCAGACGAAACCTGTAGGAAACCAGCGGACGCCCCGAGGAGACGTCAGTGACAGCCTCCACACGACTGAAGTCGTGGGATTCCTCGCGCTCGGGGTGATCACTCAGAGCGCCAGTGATCGTGCTCGAACGCCGCGAACTCGTCGAACTGCGAGGCGACCAGCTCCCACTGGCCCTCCGAGAGGGTGCTGACGTTGGCGCCGGCCGAGAACAGCGAGACGCCCTGGGCACCGCCATGCAGGGCCATCTGGATGGCGGTCTTGAGTTCGTCGTCCGGGACGTATGTGGGCGGCCGTTGGTCGTCCGCGGTCCGGATCGACGGGACGATGGGGCTCCCGGTTCGCTCCTGGAGCGAGCGGACGACGTCGCGGATCCAGAGCGGGTGCATGTCGACGTCGATGTGGGCGGTCCGCAGCGTGAGAACGTCGGCGAGGTCGGCCAGCGAGAGCTGGTCCACACCAAACGTCTCGCGGCTCTCCTCGACGGCCGAGTCCAGATCCGTAAAGGCCTCCAGCTCGACGTTCACCAGCAGCTCCTCGCGCTCCCGTAGCGGCGCCGAAAGCTCCTCGATCAGCCCGGTAATCGTCTCACAGCGCCCGGCAGTCCACTCGACGGAGCCGTCGTCGGCGTTCCGTGCGTCGTGGTGGGTGAGACAGGCCTCACAGAAACAGGAGAGGTAACTCGATTCGTCGTTCATCACCGGCTGGTACTCGAAATGCGTGAACTGGAGCCCATCGATGTCGTACGCTAGGAGTTCGTCCACAACGCCACGGAGGTGATCGCGAACGACCTCGTGGTTAGGACAACTCCAATGCATCCACTCCGCGGAGACGTTCGGATACCTGATCTCGGTCCCCTCGCGGGCGATCTGGACGACCTCCGGGTGTTGTTCGACGAGATACTTATCACAGAGGACGAACAGCGACGGAACGATCGCCACCTCGCGGCCGGCCGCTGCCGTGAGGAGGTCGTCGAGGAGGTCGCGGTCGGGCACCTGGGGCGGAGCCACCTCGGAGTCGTAGAACACGCGCCCGTCGCTCTCTTTCATGACGACGAAGACGACGTTGACCCCGCGTTCGGCCAGGCGGTCGACGACCGCCTCGGCGTCCATCGTCGCCCACGGGTACAGGGTCACTGATCGGAAGAGCGTCTCCTCCCACCAGGCCCCGTGCCCCTCAGGTCCTACAGCCATCATCAGGTTCGTCCTGATCAACCGCGTTAAGCCTACTGCTCCGATCGGCTTCGAGACCCGTATGTTCTATGCTCGCCATAGATGTTTGGCTCGGGCCAAATACAAGCGGAACGTTCTTAATGATCGTTCATCGTTCGCAAGGTAGCACCCCAATGAGCAAATCTCGATTCACACGCCGCATTCCGAACGCCCAATCGAAAGTGCGGCCCTCGGAGAGCCAGGAGGTCGATGGCGAGGACGCGTTCGATCTCACGGCCGCCCTCGGGTCCGAGACCCGCTGGAAGATCGTCCGTGCGCTAGCCGAGGACACGCTGACGATCCAGGAACTCACTGAGGAGGTCGACCTCTCGAAGGGGACCGTGTCCGTTCACGTCCAGCAACTCGAAGACGTCGGCGTCGTCGGCTCGCGGTTCAACGTCAGCGACAGCGGGGGCGTCGAGAAGGAAGTGGCGCTCGTGCTCGACGAGGTCGTCGTCAAGCTCTCGGATCGATAACCGATCGCGACCCATGCGGTCCACGCCGTGTGAACGACCTCGGGGTCAAGCCCCGTGGCATCCGTCTTAGACAATCTGTGAACGACTTCATCGTGTTTTGGTGGTATACAACCCGAATAGTCCGGCGAGCAGCGCGTGAATGATGACGACGACGGGCCAACCTTCCGGCCATACGCCCGGCGCGTTCTCGAATGCCCCGAGGACGCCGAGGACAAGCGTCGTGACCGAAAGGACGGCGAACAGACCGGTGAGCGTCGCGGCGGGGCGCATTTCGTGGGACTCCGTCCTGTGGGATGGTCAAAGGACGGGATTTCCATGAAAGCAAGCAGGAAGCTCACGGCTTTAGTCGTGGATAGCTGACTCCGCCGGTTCGCCGGCGAGATACCGGGCCGCCAAGAGCAGCGTCGCTGCGAGCACCACCGGCGCGAGCAAGACGAACCCCGCGACGGTAAAGGCGAGAAGTATGCCCATCGAGGTGACGAACAGGGCGAGCCCGACGGAAACACTCACACGCGAGAGGGCGATGGTCGCCGATGCCCGGCCCAATTCGAGTGCCGTTGGGGGCGAGGAGCCCTCCATCCGGACGGCCTGGCGGAGACCCTCGTCGACCAACAGCGGGCCATAATACAGCAGGAGATACGCGTACACGACGAGCGCGTCGAACGCAACGAACGCCAGCACGCCAAGTAGCCAGTCGCCGGTCGCGGCCGCACGAAGCCAGAGCCAGCCCGCCGCGTTCACGAGCACGAACGCGGGGACGAACGCCGCCTGAGCCCGCCAGAAGTAGCGCCTGAACGCCCGGATCGCCGCCCGCAATCTAAAGGATTCGTGCATCAGCGTGCTCCGGGCCGCAGCGAAGGCGACGGCGGTCGCCGGCGCGGCGAAAACGACCGTCACTGCCAGCACCGACCAAACGAAACTCACTGCCAAGACTCGCGGCAGGTGGGCGTAACCGTCACGAACGACCTCGCGGGCGAGGCCGAAAAAGTGGACGCGACCGGTCGTGACGTCGTACGTCTTAGACATGCATGAAGAGAAGAGATGAGACGCCTAGGACTTGAGTCCCGACATCGTGACCCCGCTGATGAAGTAGCGACGCAACAGGAGGAACAACAGGATCGTCGGGACGGCCAGCAGCGTCGCACCCGCCATGAGCGGCCCGGTGCTGTCGCCGTACAACCCGGTCCTGGCGAACAGCGTGATGCTCACCGGCAGCGTGTACATCGCCTCGTTGCGGATGACGATGAGGTCCCACAACATCTCGTTCCACCGGTTCATGAACGTGAACAGCGCCACGGTGGCAATGGCGGGCAACGAGTTCGGCAGGACGACCCGGAACACGACGTCCAGTTCAGAGCAGCCGTCCATCCGAGCGGCGTCGATGAGGCTATCGGGCAGCTGCTTGAAGAACTGCGCCAGCAGGAAGATGCCGAAGGAGCTGATCGCGAAGGGGACGATCATCGCCTGGTAGGTGTTGACCCAGCCGAGCTCGACGACGATGATGAACTGCGGGATCAACAGCAAGACCCCGGGGATCATCATCGTCACCAAAATGAAGTTGTAGGTGAACTGCCGGCCGAACCAGTCGAGTTTCGCGAGTGAGTAGGCGACGACACAGGAGGTGACGACGACGCTCGCGACGACCGAGAGGGTGACGATCACGCTGTTGAGCATCTGCCGGAGGATCGGCACGTTCTCCAGCAGGAACTGGTAGTGGGTGATCGTCGGCTCCGACGGCAACAGCGCCGACGAGTACATCTCGCCGGCAGGCTTGAACGACATCGAGACCATCAGCGCAAACGGGAACAGCGGGGCGATGACGCCGATCGTCAGCGCCGCGTACACCGCGAGCTTCTTCGGGGTGAGCGACTCGACGAACGACTCCTCGTCGGTGCCGCCGAGCAGTTCGTCGTCCGTGATCTCGGGGCTCTCACCGGCCATGGGCGCTCACCTCCGTGGACGAAGTGACGAGCGGCATGAGCGACTCCGCCATCACATCGACACCTCCGTCTCGATGTAGTTGCGTTCGACGTAGCTGATGACGAAGATCATCGTCGCCAGGACGACGCCGATGGCGCTGGCAAAGCCCATCTCCAGATAGGAGAACGCCCGCTGGTAGATGGTGAGGACGAACGTCTGGGTCGCCCCGTCCGGGCCGCCCTGGGTCATGATGAACGGCTCGGTAAAGATCTGGAACGCCGTGATCGTCGAGAGGATCACCACGACGAGCATGCTCGGGTTGAGCAGCGGGAGCGTGATGTGTCGGAACTGTTCCCACTCGTTGGCGCCGTCGAGTGATGCCGACTCGTAGACACTGTCCGGGATGGACTGGAGGTTCGCCAGGAAGATGATGGCGTAGTAGCCGACGAACTTCCAGGAGACCATCATCGCGATGGCAGGCATGGCAATGCGTTCGTCCCCGAGGAAGCTGACCTGGGTGCCGAAGATGGCGAGCATATTGTTGAGGAAGCCGTCCGGCGAGTACAGCCAGTTGAACACGACGGCGACGACGACGCCGCTGGTCACGTAGGGGACGAAGTAGCCGGCCATGAACAGCGCTCGACCACGGATAATCCGATCGAGCAACACCGCGACGGCGAGTGCGAACACGATCTGGGTCGGGACGTTCACGAGGAAGAAATACAGCGTGTTCCCCATGAGCTGGATGAACATATCGCCCGTAAGCAGCGTGATGTAGTGATCGAGACCGACGAACGGCCGCTCGGGCGAGATGACTGCCCACTCGTGAAAGCTGAGGTAGATGGCAAACAGGAAGGGGAACAGCAGGAAGACGGACGCCCAGGCGAGCCAGGGGAGGATGAGGACGAACCCCTTCAGGTTGTCATCGTACTCGCCCATCCGGTCGAGGGCAGAGCCGAACACGGGCAGGTGGGCGACGCGCGATGCAACGCCGGACGTCGCCACTGTGCCAGCCCCGCGGACGCGTCGGACGATTGGGTCGAGCATGCGGCCTCTCTCTCACTCGAGTTCGCTCGTGATCTGTTCTTCGGCGCGGTCGAGCCCTGTCTGTGGGTCCTGGTTCCCGCGCGTCACCGGGACGAACGCCTCCTCGCCGAAGATGTTCATCACCTGGGTGTAGGCGGGGGTGTACGCCGGCGGGTGGGAAGTCTCGAGCGCCTCGGCGTAGGGCTGGACCTGTGGGTTCTCCTCGAAGAAGGAGCTGGCGACGTCCGTGATATCCGCCCTGAGCGGGATCTGGAGCGTGTCCTCCATGAACGTCACATCCCGTTCTTCGCCCAGTTCGTACTCGATGAACGACCAGGCCTGAGGTGCCACGTCCGAGGACTGGAAGATGGAGGTGTTTTTCGGATCGGCGTACGTGTGGCTGTTCTGCTCGACACCCTCCGGCACCGGCGGGGTGAGGTGGCTCATCGAGATCTCCTCGTTGACGTCCTGGAAGTACGGGATCACCCACGGGCCGCCCGTGTTGATCGCGGCGAGATCGTTCGGGAACTTCGGCTCTTCGGTCGACTCCTGTGGGATGAGATCGTTCTCGTACAGTTGCTGGAAGAACTCCAGGACCTGAACCGCGGTGTCGTTGTTGAACGCGGGCGTCGTCTGTCCGTCCTCCTGGGTGAACATGCTCTCCTCGCCCTGGGAAGCAGCCAGATAGATCGGCAGGAAGTCGAACCAGCGTTCGGACCAGGTCGGCATCGGTGGGCGGTCCCAGAGGACCTCCGCACTGCTGGATTCGACGACGTTCGGTCCCTCCTCGAGAAGCGCCGAGAACGTCCGGGGATAGTCCTCCTGACTGTAGCCAGCCTCCTCGAAGACGGTGTCGTTGTACTGGAACAACACGGGGTTGGTCTTCCAGGGCGTCTGGTAGAGGCCGCCGTCTGGCGACTCATACTGGGAGAGCAACTCCTCGCCACACCGCTCCGTGAGGAACTCCTCGACCCCATCGAGCTCGTAGAGGTCGGTCGCGGCCTCGTTGGCCTCGAGCTGGGCGGCGAACCCGGGGAAGACGTTCGCGAACACGTCCGGCTCGGTCCCGGAGGCAAGCGAGGAGAGAACGACCTGTTCCGAACTGTCCCCCTCGGGGACCGGGCTCACGTCGACCGAGACGTCGCTGTCGGCGCCGAACTCCTCGGCCGCCGACTCGTGGAAGGTAAGCTCCTGCTGGTTGGGCGACGACCAGAACTTGACGGTGCCGCCACCGCCGCCGTTGCCACCATCGCTTCCGTTGCCGCCGTTGCCGCTATCGTTTCCGTTGCCGCCGTTACCACTATCGCTCTCGTTGCTACCATTACCGTTACCGCCATTTCCGTTACCGCCGTTTCCGTTGCCGCCGTTTCCGTTGCCGCCGTTTCCGCCATCGCCGTTACCGCCAAGGCCGCCGACACAGCCGGCCAGCGAGATTATGGCTGCCGTACTCAATCCCGCGGTCCCCTCGATGAAGCGGCGGCGCGTGTGGTTGCTATCTGATGTCACGGGTGGATCACATGTGCTGCGATCCGATTCGGGAAGATAAATCCAGCCCTGGTCTTTGGCTGCAGCCAAAGACGTTCTACTTCCCTAAAACAGTCGTTTCCGAAATCAGCTCCAGGAGCGGGGTGGAATGGTATGAACGCCATCACGAGCCGCGAGACGCGTGCGTCTTCCGAAGGGGGTACAGCTCTAGATCAAATGGAGTCGATCGGCGCGTCTCAGCCAGCGAGACAGCCATCGAGATAATCGATCGCCCGCGGTACCGCCCCAACGGAGTCCCCTTCGCCTTCGTACTCGAGGGTCACGAAGCCCTCGTAGCCCCGCTCATCGAGGGCAGCCAGGATGTCGTCGTAGTACCCATAGGAGGGCTCGGAGCCGTTCGGGGCGACTTCGTCGTAGGCCGCGTGGACGTGGTCGGCGAGGTGGAGCGAGCGCCGGACGGAGTCGACGCCGTCCACGTAGTTCGCGAGGTCGAGTACCAGGCCCAAGTCGCCGTTGACACCGGACCGAACCCTGAAGACGTCGTCAGCGGTCCGAATGAGGCCATCGTGGTTGTGGTTCTCGACGGCGAGGGTCGTCTCGGCGGTCCGGGCGTAGTCGACACACTCCTGGAGACACGTGGTGACGCCGCGCCAGACGTCGGGGTCGTCGTGGTCGCGGTCGTGGAGCCCCGGGAAGCCCGTGAACGCCCTGAGGACGTCCGCGTCGAGGCGGTCGGCAGCCTCGAGTGCGTCGATGACGGCCGCCACGTCTTCGCGGCGTTCCGTTCGTGTCGCCTTCGCGAAGTCGTTGTAAAACACGGAGAGACAAGCGATCTCCAGGTCGCGGTCGGCCGCGAGATCAGCGACGCGATCGAGCGACTCGGGGTCGGTTCCGGGGAGATGCTCGTCGATGAGTTCGACGCCGTCGACGCCGAGGTCGTCGGCACAGACGTCGAAGAACTCCGCCAAGTCCATTCCGTCCTCCAGTCGGTCGTTGTACGAATAGCTGCTGCAGGCCAGCTTCATTCCTCGTCCTCCCGCGGCAGCGGTAGATCGACGGCACCACCGCGCTCGGAGGATCGGTAGACGCCCATGACGACTTCGAGGGCACGGCGTCCGTCGGCGCCGGTGACGGTTGGCTCGGTGCCCGCGATCACGCTGTTGACGAAGTGGGTGATCGGACCACCGTACTTCGAGCCCTCGGGGACAGGGACCTCCAGGACGCCGCTGTCGTCGGCGAACTCGACGCGAATCGTCCCCTCGATCTTGTCTGCGTAGATGACTCCCTCCTCGCCGACGATCTGCATCGTGATCGATTCGGGGTCCGTCCGCCAGGCGGTTTCGAACGTTCCCAAGGTGCCGTCCTCGAAGCGGAGGACGGCGACGGCGGTGTCCTCGACCTCCGTATCCATCGAGAGGGTGTCGCTGTACCCCATCAGTTCGGTCACGTCGCCGAAGAGATGGTTGATCAGATCGGCGTTGTGGATGCCGATATCGATGAGCGCGCCGCCGCCCGAAGCCTCGGCATCGGTAAACCAGGTCGAGCGGGGCGACCACCCCTCTGGACCGGGATGGCTGAAGCGACTTCGGACGTTGTGGACCTCGCCGACGATGCCCTGATCGAGCAGCTCCTTCGTCTTCTCGTAGACCGGCCCGAAGCGCTCGGTCTGGTCGATCATCAGGCTCGCAGCACTCTCTTCTGCCGCCGCGACCATATCGTCGGCCTCGGCCAGAGAGGTGCTGATCGGCTTCTCACAGAGGACGGCAATGTCCCGTTCCAGTGCCGCGACGACGACGTCTCGGTGCAGGTGGTTTGGCAGGCAGACGCTGATGGCGTCGAGGTTACCGTCCGCGAGCATCGTCTCGTAGTCGGTATAGTAGTTCGGGACGTCGTACTGGTCGGCGACAGCACTCGCCTTCTCCTCCTCGACGTCACAGATCGCCGTGACCTGGGCCTGTTCGTGGGCCTCGTATTCGGGGATGTGGAGTCGCTGGGCGATGGCGCCAGTGCCTACGACGCCGACGTCGATCGAATCCGTGCCCAATCCTTCTCGCTCGGAGGCGATCATGATCTCGGAGCTCATCGAGAGGTGATGATGGAAGCGTGGTTATCAACTTCAGCCCCATATTGGATTCTCTCCGGTGTTGTTTGGGACAAACCAAACAGGCGAAGACAGTGCGAACGGGGATTCCCGACCGCTCTCCAGCAGGCCAACTCACGAGAGGAGGGTGTTCGGATTTCACCGACGAGTATCGATCATACCGTCCAGGTGGAGACCCAATCGCGGTCCACTCCGACTTCGAGCGCCCTCCATAGCGAGATCCACCCCCTGCTGGAAGGATAACCCGAATATAATCGAATTCTTACACATGTTGGATGGAAGAACCCGCGTTCATACTGATGAAGATGTATTACTTACCTGAAATTAAGTTTATAGCGAAGGTCGTAGTCACCGGACTGTGCGGTTGGGGAACCAATACCAATGAGCAAGCACGATAACCGAACGGAGGCAGCAGAATCGGATGGGGACCCGAACCGGTATCCCTACGAAGAAGCAACGGAACTCGACGAGAGCGCCTTCGACGGCGGCAGTATCGGACGACGAACGTTCTTGAGCGTCGCGGCCGCGACCGGGGCCGCGCTCACCCTCCCGGGGGCGGTTTCGGCCCAGGTGAGCGACGACGCCCTCACCGACGTCGCCGAGTTCGCCGTCAACGCGACGCCCGATGGCCACGAGGTGACGCTGGTCCTCGAGTTCGCGGACGTAGCCTCGATGACCGCCTTTGACGACGAGTTCGGCGAGCCCGACTGGGACATCGATGAGGACGACCTTCCGCCAAAGGTCGAAACCCGTGAGAACCCGACGCCGGCCGCCCACGCGTATCTGACCGAGGCCGAGCTCGCGGATGCGCTCGATATGGGCGGTATCGAGTTCGGCGACTTCTCGCCGGGCGCGAACCCGTTCTGGAAGCTCGACGACCCGTACCAGGATGGCGTGTTCCCGTCCTCGGAGGATGCTCGTGACTTCGTCTCCCACGAAGAGGCCGGCGAAGCCTTCCAACACCTCGAAGAGGAGTATCCCGACCGGGTTCGCACGCACGTCATCGGCCAGGGCCCGGGCTACGAAAACCAGCGCACGGGCGAGCTCGACCGGCGCGGCCTCTACGTCGTCGAGCTCACCGAAAACGTCCGGGACGAGGCATCCTTCCAGGAGAAGGACAAGGCAGTCTTCATCGTCGGCATCCACGGCGACGAACCCGCTGGTCGCGAGGAAGCCCCCCGGATCATCGAGCAGTTCGCGAAGGGCGAGGCCGACGACTTCGCGGACGCCCTCGAGGACGTCGTCATTTCCTACGTCTTCGTCAACCCCGACGGCTGGTTCGTCAGGGAACCGATGTACGAGTACGAGGGGTGGAGTGGCACCAACCAGACCCGGTTCCGGCGCGGGAACTCGAGCGGACTCGACAGCAACCGGCAGTATCCGACGATCGGGTGGGCCAACCCGGCGTTCTGGCCCGCCGAGCCCGAGGAGGCGCCCGATCCGCGCCCCGGCTACGACGCGGGCTACGAGGACCTGGTCCCGGACTCATTGGCAACCGTCGAGTTCCTCCGGGAGTACGACAACGTCGAGTACGTCTGTGACTATCACATGATGGGCTCGTCGGCGTCCATGGTGTTGAACCTGGAGTCGAACGCCCCCTACGACCACAACGGGACCCACAACTTGGACGAGGTCAACCGTCGTATCCGCGGCGGAATGAACGACCACTGGGGCAGTCCGGACGCGATCGCCGACGATACAGCTCGTGCGGACGACGGCTATGTCCCGGACCGGTTCATGGATTACGGGTCGATCTACGATTCGCTGGGATACAACATCACTGGCGGATTGCTCGGCTGGGGCGGCCAGCCCGAGGAGTTTGGCGGCCTCGGTGCCGTGACGGTCGCTCCCGAGCTCGTGCTTCGCGACGGCTACGATTACAAACCCTACATCGAGCGCCACCTCCACACCGCCTACCGGATCTCGATGCGGGAGTTCGCTGACATGACCGCCGCGAGTACCAACTCGACGGTCGTGACCGGCGGCAACGATACCGCCTACGTCACGACCGACGAGCTGACCCGCTCGTCGGCGGACCTCTCGCATACCGACGAGAGTCCCGGAACGGGCAACGGCAAGGGCCAGCAACGCGCGACCGACGTCCAGCGGCGCCACGGGACGGTCCAGCCCGGACCCGGCGGCAGCGCGAGCGCGGCGACAAGTTCGCGGACGCACTCGCTGGGGGCACGGTTCGACGCCGGCGGTGTCGACGAGGGCGTCGTCAAACTGGTCAACCCCGGCGGCCAGGTCGTCCGGGCGATCAACCTTGCCGAGAGCGACGAGAACAGCTTCTACGTCCCTAATCCCGCCGACGGCAACTGGTCGATCGAGTTCGACGGCGATGGGGAGTTCGAGGCGGAGTTTACCACCATCGAGACCGACGAGGAACACCCCGATCCGGAGGAAGCCTTCGGCTATTCACAGACCGAGTACGTCGTCAATCCGATGCAGTTCTTCGCCGACCTCGAGCCGTTCCTCGAGGACGGCGGGATGGACGGGCTCCGCGTTCACGACGTCCGCATCGGGCGACTCATGCGTGGAAACTCGGGGAAGCGTCATTACGACAAGCTGGTGATCTCCCACGACGTCGGGCGCGACGACGACCGATACATCTCGGAAATCGAGGCGTTCGTCGAGGCTGGCGGAGACCTCGTGCTCACCGACACCGGTCTCTATCTGCTCGCGGACCTCGAGGTCGGCGAGGCGGCCGCCATCTCTGAAACGGACCTAGAGACAACGGAGGTTACAATAGCCAATCTCCGCAACCGAAACTTCGACCACTACCTGCTCGAGGACATCAGAGAGCTCCAGCACGAGATCTGGAAGAGTCCACAGGTCGGCTACTCGGCCAATGAGGAGGACCAGCCAGTGACGGTTATTGACGAAGATGCGTTCGAGGCCACCGGCGGGGAGATGGCGGGGACGATGGGCGGCTTCGCAGGCTGGGTATACGATCCCGAAGACGGTTGGGAGTACATCGAGGAACGGGGCGACGTCGCCGCTGGCTCCCTGTCGGCCGGCGAGTCGGAGATCAACTTCATCGGTTCGGTCCTGCCACCGGCCAACCAGCGTGAACTCCATCCTTTCGGGATGGCCAACTACGCGGTGACGTTCATGGGCCATACGTTGCTCTGTAACGCGCTGGGCTTCGAACAACACCGGTACGTCAACGGCGACCTGATCGACGTCTGGGGTAAACTCCGGTAACCCAGAGACGCTCCAGAACGGGAGTCGGTCACCGTGACAGTCGGCGACTCCCGTGGTCCGTTCATCGGCTCAAGGACAGAAAACGAGGCCCTCTGTGACGGCCTCTACAGTATTACAGCGAGAGTGCCTCGGGGCTTGACCCCGAGGTACTTCACACGTTTGCCGTCGTGGTCGTGAGAGTCTGTCGGGGTTCGGCTCGAGTGTGGGCGTGCCGGGTCCCGTCGGCGTGTCGGTCTCCTCCGGATCCTCGCGATTACTATTAGTCAGGGTGTGGTAACCACAGTCATGGAGGGCGCAGGTATTCTGATTCCATCCTTAGCGATATACTTTTAAGTACATCGGTAGAATCGGAATCGGTGAGGGAAGCGGCACTACGGGTTGTCGACTGTTTACGTGACCGGTCCTCCGCCGTCGGCGAATTAGCTGAGGCGATCGGCAAAAGTCAAAGTTGGACGTCAGAGGTCGTCAATGATCTCGAGGACACGCACCTCGTGGAACGAAATGACGGGGTTCGGCTGGCTACCACCTATGAAGCGACACTGCTTGCCGAGCTCCTCGAACGATATGCACTCGAAAAAGTGCTAACAGGGACGAAAGAAGATTTTCTTGTTGCGCTACTTCAGGGTCCAAAATCAATCGCTGAGTTGCAAAAACAGGGCTTCGCCAAATCGACGCTCTACAAGCATTTAAACGAGATTCAGGAAACCGGTGCGATCGTACACACGGACGACGGGTATGCCATCACCGATGACACGCTTCGGTCCTTCCTCGAAGCCAGAACCCAAACGACACCGTTCGAAACCGAGTACCGCGCGAACGGCGACCGACTCGTCGCGACGAGCAAAGAGGACGTCGACGGTACGCCGACTGCGTTCTCGGCGTTTACACGCTACGGTGTCGACTATCACCCAGCGAAAACCTACGTATACCGAGGCGATCGCTCGCTGGATCTCGAAGATGTTTTGATCCATGCAGTGACCGTCGCTGAGACCAAGAAACAGATGACGATGGCTGCCGTCTTCTATCTCACACACCGCGCGACCCTTGATTCCAACGACCTCTGGCGGCTCGCGAACAGGTGGGAGTGCGTCGAGAAGTGGGCTGACCTCTTTGCATACATCGATCAGCGAGAGGTCCATCAGGAAGATCTCTTTCTCCCGTGGGGGGAATTCATCGATCTTGCGAGCGAGTATGAGGTCTACCCGCGCGGTCAACATCCTGAGGACAGCCTCCAACGGGGTCTCGAAGAGCTTGGAGACTATCTCGAAACAACCATCGACGCGTATCTCCTCGGGGGCGGCAACCTCATCTTGCGCGACCTGAAGGACTCGACCAAAGACGTCGACCTCGTTGTCGAAGACGGTCAGACGTTCTTTGCAATTGCTGAGTCATTACAGGACTTGGGATACGAGGAGCGCGGCGATCTGGAAGCGGCGTACAACCAACTCGACCCCAGTATTGTTCTCGAGAAGGACGGGTTTCCGCGTTGGGATGTCTTCGTGGAGACGGTTGCAGGTCAGCTTCAGTTGACCGAGGCAATGATCGAACGGTGTGACCAGTCATTCGAGTATGGCGATCTCCGCGTTCATCTGCTCTCGCTGACCGACATCTTCGTGTTCAAATCGATCACCGAACGGGAGGGCGACCTCGAAGACGTCGCGTTGATCGCCCAGCAAGCCGATCTCGACTGGGAGGGAATCTTCGAGGAGATCAAGACCCAGGAAGACCGCACGGGCCGATTCTTTTCGTTTGCCGTGCTCGATACCCTTGATGTCCTCGAACAGCGGTACGATATCGTCGTCCCCCTCACAGACCGGCTCGTCTCGTACTGTCTTGAGAAAGCACTACTCCTGTCGCTGGACGAACCGAAAACGATCGAAGACCTCCGCGAAGACCTGGATTTTCCCGATCACCGGATCTACAACAAACTCCGCCAGCTCGAGGAGGATGGCCGGATTACTGTCGATCGGAGTGGTCGGCTCAACACGTACCAGCGAATCGAGAATGTAGGGTAGGGTCGCAGCACTCCGCGCCCTCAACCACAGTATCACTACGGGTCTCCCTCGGAGATACCAGACGACCGATCGATGGTGTCCCCTGATCCGACACTCACCGACGCAGCCATCCAAGATCTGGCACGCCCACGGTCGTACGACCGGGGAGAGAACTACTATGACCAGAGTACCGTCGTCGAAACAACTCCATCGGTTCGGTCCTGCCACCGGCCAACCAGCGTGAACTCCATCCTTTCGGGATGGCCAACTACGCGGTGACGTTCATGGGCCATACGTTGCTCTGTAACGCGCTGGGCTTCGAACAACACTGGTACGTCAACGGCGATCTGATCGACGTCTGGGGTGAACTTCGATAACCCAGAGACGCTCCAGAACGGGAGTCGGCCACCGTGACAGTCGGCGACTCCCACTTTCTGCTCGTCGGCTCGAGGGCAGGAACCGAGGCCCTCGGTGACTGCCTCCACACGCCTGCCGTCGTGGTTGTGGGGGTCTGCCGGATTTCGGCTCAGCCAGGCGTGGGTGCGTTGGGTCCCGTCGGTGTGTCGGTCTCCTCCGGATCCTCACGGTTGAGGATCGCCTCCCGAACGCGCTCGAACGCCGACTTGTCGGTGCGGACGATGGGAACGGTCATACCACGCCTTCGTGTTAGAGAGTGACACGCTTAGGTCTGGCGGAACCTATCACTTTCCCCGGATCAAAATGGGGTCGAGAACCGAGTCGGGGTTGGCGTTCGGATAGAGCAAGTCGCTGCCGGTCCGACCCGCCCACACGAGCCTATCTGATTGACCGCTCACCACGAGTGGTCATCCCCGATCGAGACGGATCGTCACCCGCTCGCCGGTCGGATCAGCGAGGATCAGCGAGGATCAGCGAGGATCAGCGAGGATCAGCGAGGATCAGCGAGCGCGACGGCCGCTGTCGCCGTCCGCCCGTTGGCCCGCACCGTCAGGTCGTAGGCGCCGAAGACGGCGTCGGCCGTATACCACCCCGCGGCGTCAACATCGCCCGGTTGGTCCACCACTCATCGAAGACGAGGTCGTGTAGACGTCGTACGCCGGTTTGGACGACCAGTCGGCCCGGAACAGCGGCGCGTTCTCGTGTTAGTGGATCTCGTCCCAGATCCCCTACATCACGAAGGCATCGACAACGGGGTGGTTGAACCGGCCTTCAGAAATCGACGCAGATACGCCGCTTCCATGGCCTCGGTCCACTTCTCGCCCCAGGTATCGTACTCCGTGAGCACGATCGAGGGGACGAGGTCGGCGAAGCGATCGAGCGTCGCGAACACCTCGTCGGGCGTCCGCCGATGGTCGACGAGTGGAGATCACGATGGACGGCAGTGACGGAAGCCGTCTCCCCGGTTGCGGTTCGTCTCCGCTGTGGACGAACGGCGAACCGGACGCGTCCGGGTCGGCTCTACGAGCGGCCAACCGAGCACACGGAACGTGTGATCGACGGCTGTCGGCGTGTGGCGGCAGGGAGCCCCGTCTCCGAGAGCGAGCAGAAATCAGACAGCAATACCGCCTAACCCGGCCCGGGCAAAGCGAGCGTACCAGCCACTTCAGACGATGTGTCCTCGGCTACCGGCGGCCCTTTTCAATCTCTGCATGAGCGCGTATGAGGTTCTGGCTGCCCATCGCTCACCAGCCCCCCGTTGTCCGCCGGATGAGGCACGGTCAATCTTCCGTCCACCACATGAGTTGTTCCTTTTCGACGCCGCAGTTCGGACACTGCGCCGGCATCCCATCGTCAATCGCGCCCATCTCACCGCAGTTCTGACATCGCCACATGAGGTGGGCCTCGCCGAAGTCGTGGCCAGACCGGGCGTGTTCGATACTCCTCGCTTCCATCCCCTCACGCGTCGAGACGAAGAAGCCGCCCTCCTCGTAGCCACGGATCCGCCCGAGCGGTTTACCAGCCTCGTTGAACACCGTCTCGCCGGGGACTACCGATTCGGCGTTCTCTTCGGCCTGTTCATCGCCGTCGTCCTCAGCTGGTCGCTCACCACGTCCACTCATTGCACAATTGCCATACCGATGCAGTCGGCCATCCGATCGTTCTCGCTCACGGGGCCGATTTGCTGGAGTATCATCGCGCATTGTTCATGGGAGGTATGGGAAAGAGTTGCACCTGCGAGTGATGGGAGCATCCATGACCTCGCCACAGGACACTCCGCCGTCAAGGAATGGCCCCTTCCGTATGAGGCTCGGAGAGTTCGTCGTGGAACCTGCCTGGCATCCGGCCGGGTTTCCCCATTGTGCAGGAAGCCCCGTCCTCACCGACCGAGGTCTGTGACCGAGAGAGAGGGCGGAGAGGATGTCACGAGCGCAACCGGCGTCTCAGGAAGGGGATAATATCGTCGAAATAGTCGGCCCCCCAGACGGCAACGATGAGCCCACCAACGGTGTTGAATATCATGTCCGTTACGATGTCGTCGATTCCGAACACTTTGACGGGAGAGGTCACACCGAGGAGTTGAGAGAGCCAGACCGCGCTCACCTCGAAAACCTCCCAGACGACGCTAAAAGCGAGCACGAAGACGAGGATGAAGATGCCGCGCAATTTCGGCGGGAGGTCAATCTCGGAGGAGTGCCGTTCGAGAGCCGTCAGTGTGGCGTACCCGGTACCGGCGACGAGAACGGCCGAGACAGTGTGTGTGATCTCATCATACCACGAATAGCGCACGTACAGTCCTAAGGAGCCGATAGCATGGAGAAACACTGCCACGGACAGAAGAAGCACGAGGCCTGCATCCATCGTATAGCTATACTCCCGGCGAAGATAGGCAGGGAAGAAGGTAACAGCCAGCGGGAGGCCGGCGTTCAACACCAACTCGAACTGGAGTCTCACTACCCCATAGACGACGATGGCCGCAAGCGCGACTTGTAGCACCCGGACGAGGCGTTTCTCGAACGCGTCTGAGAACTCCAGAAGGCTACTCGTCATCGAGATCTGGACGAGTTGCTGGGGCGGATATGTGACCCGATGTGCGAGACTCTCGTAAAGTACCACTCGGAGAGCAGGCCTATGGTTACGCCGACGACGGTCACGATGACGATATCGATCTGCAGTTCTCGTTGAGAGGTGAGGAAGCCCGTCTCGAACCACACGTCCGAGTAGTATTGCCCGATCGTCCAGAGACCCTGGACGGCGAGCGTCGATAAGACGGCAAATCCGAGCGCGAAGCGCCGAGTCATCTCGACTGAGGTAAAGACATCCAGCTCGATGGCTATCAATACCCCGAGTGATCCAACGGCGACATAGCCGGCCGTCTCGGGATACAGCTGGTTTCCGCCCGCGAGGACGCCGACCGTGACAATGAGGAGGAGCGGGCCAGGGGCCATCGCCTTCCAGTTTCTCATGCGCCACGGTGGGAACAGACTCACCAAGAGACAGCCAAGCGTGAAGCTCCCCCACAGCCACTCGCCCGCGAGACAATAGTGGACGACTGCAAGCCCCATTACGGCCATCAACAGCCAACCGAGGATCGCGTTCAGTCCCCCACGAGACGCGGCGATATCGAATGGCGTCACTACGAGGGCATTCATGATCCTCGGTAAAAGCCTCTCCGACACTGCGAATGAGCCAAGCCCGTCTCCTGGGCAACGGGAGACCGCAGTTCGTCGGTGCTGGCGATCGTGCTGTTCCGAGGACTGGTGACCGAGCGCGAGGCCGCGATCGCGGCTACCCAGTTTCGTATCGCTCGGCGAGCATCTCGGCCCAGCGCCGGTTCGCATGACGGGTTCGACCGGCGATGTGAGGCGTATGGACGACGTTCTCGCGGCCGACCAGTGGGTCGTCCAGCGGGATCGGTTCGCCGGCGAGCCCGTCGAACACGTCCGCCGCGAGCGCGAGGTCGTCCGCGAGCACGCGTCGGCGGAGCGCGTCGCCGTCGACGATCCCCGCCCGAGTGGCGAGCACGACGAGCGCACCCTCGGGGAGGGTGTCAACCAGGTCCGCGTCGATCAGCCCCTCGGTCTCGTCCGTTTTGGGGACCATCGGCGCGAAGATATCGGCGTCGGAGACGAGGTCATCGAGCGAGTGGACGCGGTCGGCGCCCGCCCGGTGGAAGCACGGCTCATCCGCGTATGGGTCATACGCGGCGACGTTCGCGCCCAGCGACGAGGTCACGTCGGCATACCGGGACCCGATGTTGCCGACGCCGACGACCCGAACACGCTTGTCGGCGATCGTCCCGTGAACGTGGTCCGGCGGCGTCGCGACGTACTGGTAGCCGCCCATCCCTGGCTCCTCGCTTGCCCACTCCTCTCGGTCCCAGTCGTCGTGGGATTCGGTGATCGATGCGTGTTTCTGGGGGAGCTGTCGCAGGGCAGCGATCGTGAGCCCGAGCGCGTGTTCGGCGACCGACGGCGCCCAGAATCCTTCGCTCCCGTGCCAGCGGTGGGTCACACCTTGAGCCTCGACCATCGAAACGACGTCCGAATCCGGCGCGTATGCGTTGTCCGTCAGTACCGTGGCCTCCCGCAGGTCCTCGAACGCGTCGAGGCAGGCCTCGGTGACGGGGACGCCGAAGCTTCCCAGCCGGGTTATCCCCTCGGGGTCATCGACGATTTCGTCGAGCCGCCGGTCGTCGCCCGGTTCGAGGTCGACGTACTTGGTGGGGCCCTTCTCGGCCCAGAGTCGATGCAGTTCCTCCGCGGCAAACGGCCAGACTCCCTCGAAGGTGGGGTGAACGACGACGAGGCTGCGCATGGCGGGGGATCGCGCGATCGGGACAAAACCATATCGGCAGAGGTGGCCTGGACCGCCCCAATCGGAGACCGAAGGGAGACGAGTCCCAGACCCCCCTACCAGTCCTGGCATCTAAGGGCCCCTCTCACGCCGAGACGAGTTCCGAGCGAGATACCGCCGGACCGACGCCAGAGAAACGCCAGCACTGTTGGACCTCCCTCGAGGGCCGTCAACTGATAGGGATCAGCGTGGATATTCGGAGGCCCTCGCAAGGAAAACGGTGTCTCGGGAGAATCGCGCAATGAGAGAAACCACGAACTAATGTGCTGATCCCTATGAGATCCACCCGTAGATGATCGAACTGCCAGCGTGAGCACTGTGTTACGAACGGCTGCATATATCGTGCTGCAAAGATATATATCGACGAGTGCCGAATCGAAGCGTATGTCCCCTGCAGGTCATCCCGATACCACCGACGCTGCCGAGACGGAACGCCAGCGATGGGATCGGAATGCCTCGACGCGCGATCGAGTCTACGAGACCGCGATCCAGCTCTACGAGCCGGCGACCGCCGCCGAGGTCGCCGAGCGAGCACGCTGTTCTCCCGATGGCGCGCGCGAGCAGTTGGAGTGGCTCGCCGACCGGGGAATCGTCGAACCGATCGACGGCCGTCCGAAGCGCTATCAGCGAAACAACGCCTACGTCGAGTGGGCTCGCGCGAACGAGCTCCGGCGCGAGCGCACCGATAGCGAGCTCGAAACCACCCTTCGAGAGCTCCTCGCGGAACACCGTTCCTTTCAGGAGCGCTACGGAGTCGATACGCCCCACGAGGTCGATGCACTCGAAGAGGAATCGATCGAGACGACCTGGGAGGAGATCGGGGAATGGAAGACGGTTCGTCGTGACATCCAGCGGATCGAACGTGCCCGCAAGGATCGGGACGTGTTTCGTGAGACGGGACGCGCGGATTGAATGGACGAGACCACTACCGGGCCGCTGGACGAGGAGGTATGTCGAGCGATCCACGGCCGGCTCACGAGAGACGATCGATTCGAGACGATCGCGTTCGAGCCCGCATCCGACCGGATCCGAACGGTCGTCGCTACCTATGATGGCTCGCTGTTCCCCGAGGCCGTACGGGCCGCACGGCTCGATATCCGATGGTACGTTGGGGGCGATTTTTCGATCCACTACTACGAACGGTGGACGGACGGTACACGGTGGGAGTGTCGGTGGGATCGGCATCCAAAAGACATCGGCCGAGCCCACTTTCATCCACCACCGGACGCTGGCTCTGCCGTGGGGACCGACTTCCCACGTGATTACCGTGACGTGTGGTCGATCGTCACCGCCTACGTCTCGGAGCGAATCGAAACGCTGTGGGCGGAGACGTGACGGCCGTCTCGGGCACGTATACCGGCTCAGCCTCGGTTGGCACAAGGACGACGATCACGACGATCTCGGAACGACCCATTTCCAGCGAGACGTTGGGAACGAGGTCATCCACGAGCATGGAGATCTCGACACCGAAGCGCCGTTGAGTTTCCTCGAGACCTGTCTCCAGCGCCGTCCTGCCAGACTCGATGAGACGACCGACTCGGAAAGCCGATCCGGAGCCGATCGATACCCCCACCCCCTTTCGTTCGGCGTCAGTACTCCTCGACCTGGACGATCCGCTTCGTCTCCGGGTGCGTGAGGTCCCGTTTCCGGAGACCACCGGTGCGTCGAACTCGCATCCGACCGCAGCGATCAGGGCATCTGGGCCATCCACGTAGGGACCCCCGGGTGCGATCTCGTCAGCGATCCGTCCCGCGGCGATCGCCGGCCGTTCGTCGACAGGATGGACGTCGACCCACGCCAGGTCCGCGCGGGCACCGTCGACATCCCCGTTCGGGAGGTTCCCCTCGCCGACGAGGACCTCGGCGAACGCGGGCATCGGGGCGACCCATCGGAGCTGCTCGCCGCCGTTCGTTTCGTAGAACTCGCGAGTCGACTCGACGCCCGCAAGATAGTCGATCAGGAAGGTCGCGTCGAGGACCTTTAGGCGGTGTCGTCGACTCGCTCGCGCATTCGACGCTTCCGCCGTTCCTTCGCCGATCGACGACCCTCGCGCACTCGGTCGACCTCGTCGGCCGACCACCGACCGAATCCGTCGGCGAAGTCACCGGCGCTCTCGTCGGCGAGCAGGCGCTCGAGAGCGTCGTTGTAACTCTCACCCTCCCGCCGGTGACGGTCGATCGTTCGCTTCACCGTCTCGCTCACTCGAATCTGTTCGTCCGCGACGCCCATATGACGTTGACGGTAGCGTTGACGCTACTTTACCGGTTGGCGTCCACCGGTCTCGGAGAGACCAATTACGACCACGTCTTGGGTCCGGACGAATTCCGGATAGCGATCCGAGAGAGACCGTTCGAGTTGGCCGGCCTACCGGAAGCATATCGAACTGGTCGCCGGTACCGAGATCGGCTTGATTCCGACTCGGTCTCCCTGCCAACGACATCGTTCCTGACCGGCGCCGGGGAGACGTCCCAGCCAGTGGGACCGCCAGCTCTCCAGCTGGGAACCCGAAAGCAAGAGCGCCGAGGGCCTCGAACGCATCCGTGCGCCCTGCCAGTAGTGGCGACGTCAGTATTTAGGTTTTCCCCAGTTCACAATAAACGAGCCGTACAGCTACACTCTACACCGATCTCCGTCGACGAAGAGCAGGTCAGTGACCACCGGAATGCGGTCGACAGCCACGACCCGAGGACGAGCCTAGAGCGGTGCGGCTGGCTGCGTCGGTGACGACCGATCAACGACATCCTCATCCGAGTCCGAATCAGCGTGGAACGCTCGGATATGATGTTTCATCGGCCGGTAGTCGGATTCCCCGATCTCGAACACGCGGTCACAGAACGGACACGTCTGATACATCCCTTCCCCCATGAGGGGATCACTCACGAATTGGTTTCACTCTTTCGTCCCTTACGAAATCGGCTGGAATCGAGTACGGGTGCGGACGACTGGCAACCGATCCCATATACGCCCCCCGGTCCGCAAAGCGCGGTGATCCGGACTCCCCCGAAATGATTTGTTGCTCCGGTTGTGAGGTCCTCCTCGATGAGTGAGCAGACGCCGATCCCCCAGCACTGGGAACGCGGATTCGTCGAGGCGAACGGCATCGAACTCCACTACTGTCGCACCGACGGGTCGGGGCCGCCGTTCGTCATTTCCCACGGCTTCACCGACGACGGGTACTGTCGGCTCGACCTCGCCCGTGAACTCGGAGACGACTTCGACGTCGTGTTGTACGACGCTCGCGGCCACGGCCGTTCCGACGCCCCCGATGCGGAGTACGGCGCGTCCGAGCGAGCGGCGGACCTGCTCGGTCTACTCGACGCCCTCGCGCTCGAAGACCCGATCCTGTTCGGTCACTCGATGGGTGCCGACACGGTCACGGAGGCCGCGGCCCGCCGACCCGACCGGCCGCGAGCCGTCGTCCTCGAAGACCCCGTCTGGCGGCTCGAGGGAGTCAACGACGACCTGATCGAGGACAGATCTAACCACGATATCGAAGACCAGATCGCAGAGTGGCAAGACCACAGCGTCGAGGAACTCCTCGACACCGATACGATGTTCCGGGACCTCGCCGAGTCCGGTCAGCCCGACCTTGCCCGTCGAGTGGCCGCAGCCAGACACCGCCTCCGACCCGAGATTTCCCGCGTGCTCGAGAGCGGACTGGTCGACCCCACCGAGAAATACGGCGATATCGAGGCACCGACGCTGATCCTGAAAGCCGACGCGGACGAGGCGGAACGCGAGCGAGAACGGGAGATTGCTGCGGTCCTCCCGAACGGGCGACTCGTGCACGTGGACGATGCCGGCCACTGTGTCTTCTGGGATGAGCGCGCGCGTGCCACCGAGGAACTCCGGGCGTTCCTCACGACGGTCTGGTGACATCCTCCCCCGCGTGAACGGTGCAACACCAGGTGTCTACAACCTCGGGACGGGCGCCCCTCAGCTTCAACGAGCTCGTCGACCGGCTCAACGACCACCTCGACACGGATGCCGACCCCGAGTACGTTCCAAAGCCGATCCCCGAGGACGTCTACGTCCACGACACCTGTGCCGACATCGAGAAGATCCGCGCCGAGGCCGGCTGGGAACCCCAGATTGACCTCGAAGAAGAGCTTGAACGCGTCTGTCGACCCTACCAGTAAGACACAGGATCGCCACTCCGACGCGGCCGTCACAGGGAAACAGGCGGGCGTCCTGGATGGCTCGCGATCGCGGTACCACGACCCTCGGAAGGGTTATCCGAGAGTCGGCCATACATTTGTTCGTAATGGCAAACGGTAAGGTTGATTTCTTCAACGACACAGGCGGTTACGGTTTCATCGAGACTGACGACGCGGACGACGACGTGTTTTTCCACATGGAAGACGTTGGCGGCCCGGACCTCGAGGAAGGAACTGAGATCGAATTCGATATCGAACAGGCCCCCAAAGGCCCCCGCGCGACGAACGTCGTCCGCAACTAAACTGCGTTCACTGTCGTTTCAGCGACACTGATCGACGATTCATTTCTTTGGACCCGACCGACGAGCCATTGGTCTTCGTCGTGTTGTGGATTACTAGTCTGCTCGAAGGGGCGCACGACGCTGATGAGCGGCCAAATCGTCATCCGAATCAGTCCCATTGTGTAAGGGATGGCAGATGACAAACAGGGCCGAGACAAGCAAGCCGATGACGAAGAGCGACGCCAACGAGAGCGTGAGGTAGAGGAGGCTCGTACCCGCGCTGATGAAACCGAACCGATGCACGATGACCCTGGCGAGCAGCTTGGTGAGCTTGATGAAGCGCTCGAGACCCACGACTATCCAACCACGACGGACGAGTTGATCGAGACCTATGGCGACTACGAGATCGAAACGCAGGATGGGCAGAAATCCCTCGAAGAAGTACTCGCCCCGACCGACGGCCAAACGTTCGATTCTGCCGATGACGCTCGAAGCCGGATACAGGGACTAGTACACCGCTAATGAGACGTAACTACCCTCCTGGCCCGGACGATGTCACAAAAATGGGGCCTGCAAGCCACACCTCTATTGATCTCCAGTATCGTCTCTTCGAATGCACGACCCGATCTGAAGGCACATCTGATCGGAGGGTCGTGCTGCCTGTCAGAGGCACACGTGCGGGCGGGCTGATCCCCTTCCCCCATCGCCCGCTCGCTTTCCTGAACCGTTCGCGAGCAGTGGTGCGTGTGAACCAGTGACGTCCCCCCGCCGTAACCAGTAGTTGCCGAACCTAACTGACGACTCGGTTCGTAGTCGTCGGCATGGTCGACACCGACGAAGCAAAACAGGTCTGTCGTGCCGCCTCACGCGTCGTCTATCCAGAACTGGATTTTGGTATCAAA